>NZ_JBSXNL010000074.1:0-3871 GCF_056857615.1 Galbibacter sp. L-19 | reverse complement strand
TGGCCAATCTACTTTTTAGTACAGACAATTGAATATGTCTCATAATTATGTAAAAACTATTGTAATGACTAAAATACACATTTATAGGAAATCCTTTCTAGGTACTATAAATTTTAGCCACAGATTCACGGATGTTGAATGAGTTGGTATTATAGTTATAAGAGGCAACAAAATATATCCGTGAATTCGTGGCCAATCTACTTTTTAGTACAGACAATTGAATATGTCTCATAATTATGTAAAAACTATTGTAATGACTAAAATACACATTTATTGGGAATCCTTTCTAAGTACTATAAATTTTAGCCACAGATTCACGGATGTTGAATGAGTTGGTATTATAGTTATAAGAGGCAACAAAATATATCCGTGAATTCGTGGCCAATCTACTTTTTAATACAAGCTTAATTATTCCAGAAAAACATCTTTTTTAAACATTTGGTAACTTAAAGGTAATTTTAAAAACATTACAAATAGTAATTATTTATCGAATTTTACATCCATAAATTTACTATTTGTAAACATTTTGAAATATACAAAAACAGATATTAAAACATTATTATATGGTTCTTTTGCTGCCTTTGGTACTTACTTTTGTATGTATGCCTTTAGGAAGCCATTTACTGTTGCTACTTATGAGGGTCTGAGTTTTTGGGAGGTGGATTATAAAATTATTCTTATAATAGCGCAGGTTCTTGGATATATGTTTTCAAAGTTTATTGGGATTAAACTTATTTCAGAACTCAGAAATAATCAGCGTTTATTGCTATTAATAACAATGATTGCAGTGGCAGAAATTAGCTTGGTGTTATTTGCCGTTGTACCAGCTCCCTATAATCTTGTTTTTATGTTTTTAAATGGACTTCCGTTGGGAGTGATTTGGGGGATTGTTTTTTCATATTTAGAAGGGAGAAAAACTACAGAGATATTGGGAGTAGTATTGTGCTCTAGTTTTATAGTTTCTAGTGGAGCCGTAAAGTCTGTGGGACTTATTTCAATGAGGTGGATTGGTGTTAATGAGTTTTGGATGCCTGCGGTGACAGGAGCAATATTTATAGTTCCTTTTTTAATATTCTCTTATCTTTTAGAACGAATCCCCTCACCAACACCAGAAGATATTTCCTTACGAACAGAAAGAAAACCAATGAGTAAAGTAGATAGGGCTAATTTGATTAAAACCTATTTTTTTCCAATTGTAATATTAGTGTTTTTTTATGCGGCTCTTACGGCATTAAGAGATTATAGAGATAATTTCTCTCGAGAGATATGGGATGCTTTAGGGCTCAGGGATAGTATAGCTATTTACACATTTTCTGAGATTCCAATAGCTATTTTAGTGCTTGTTATTTTAGGACTATTTGCTTTTATAAAAAGCAATTTTAGAGTTTTTATTTATTATCATTATTTGCTTTTTGGGGGAGCGTTCGTAATAGGGTTGCTTACGGTATTCTATCAATTAGAATTGATTAGCGAAATTTTCTGGATGATAAGCGTAGGCTTCGGATTATATATATGTTATGTGCCTTTTAATTGTATATTTTTTGACAGAATGATAGCAGCTTTTAGAATTAAAGGAAATGCTGGATTTCTTATTTATATAGCAGATGCTTTTGGCTATTTAGGAAGTATTGCCGTGTTGCTTTATAAGAATTTTGGTCAGGGGGGAGTATCGTGGTTAAACTTTTTCATTTATGGATGTTACCTTATTGCAGCGCTGGGTTGTATTGTTGCAGTGGCTTCTCTAAATTATTTTAAAAAGAAATATAAGTCTTCAGAAAAAAAAATATCACATCTTTTAAATATAGCTTATGAATAATATCGAGAAGTATGATCTTGTTGTTATTGGAGGAGGAGTATTGGGGAGTTTTCATGCTTATCATGCCATTAATAAAGGGTTAAAAGTAGCATTAATAGAGAAAAATAAAATACTTCAAGGGGCTACTGTTAGAAATTTCGGGCAAGTAGTTCCTTCTGGAATGAATACGAAATGGCAGACTTTTGGTAGGGAGAGTCTGAAAATATATAAGGAGATTCAATCAAAATTTGATATTTCTGTACGCCAAGAAGGATCGGTTTATATAGCTTCTAATGAGGAGGAAGTTAAATTATTACACGAGTTAAAAAAAATTAACCAAGCAAATAATTATACGTCCGAATTGTGGACTAAAGAAAAAACAATTAATAATTATGCAGGCATAAATGAGGCTTATGTAAAAGAGTCTTTATTCTTTCCTGATGAGGTTTTAGTAGAACCTCGAGTTATGATAAGCAAGCTTCATGCTTATTTACAAACAAAGGGATTAGCACTTTTTTCTGGAAAGACAGTGGTAAGAAATGAATCTGTAGGAGAATGTGTAAAAGTATTTACAGCAGACGGAATGGTTGTTACAGCCGAAAAAGTGATTATTTGTAATGGAAGTGATTTTGAGAATTTATATCCTGAATTATTTTCTGAAAGTGAATTAATAGTCTCCAAATTACAGATGATGGCAACCAAGCCTCAACCATTAAATTATAAAATGAAGGGGGCAATTCTTACAGGACTTTCTATAAGAAGGTATGAAGCTTTTTCCGAATGCCCTTCATTTAAAAAGATAAAAGAAAAAGAATCTTCTGAGAGTTTAGAAAAAAAATGGGGAGTGCATATTTTGTTTAAGCAAGCAGTAGATGGTTCTGTAATTATAGGCGATTCTCATGAGTATGCATCAGTTAAAGAAAAGGAAAGTTTAGGTTTTGATTTAAATATGGATATAGATCAATTTATTATTGAGGAGGCTAAAAAAATATTCTATTTACCAAATTATGCCATTCAGCATAGGTGGTATGGAATGTATTCGCAGTGTAAGGAAAGCGATATTTATTTGAAAACAATAGATAAAAATATTCATATCGTAACTGGAATTGGAGGAAAAGGAATGACAGGAAGCGCAGGTTTTTCTAAAGAAAATATTAATTCAATTTTTAATTTTTAAAATGCAAAATAAAATAAAACTTGCCGTTTTTGATATGGCTGGAACTACAGTGAACGAAGGTAATGTTGTATATAAAACCTTACAGAAAGCAATAAATAATGCAGGGTATAAAGTAGAATTAGACTTTGTGCTTACACATGGCGCTGGGAAAGAAAAGCATCAAGCTATTAAAGATGTTTTAGAAGAATTAAATGAAGATAAAAGTAAGTCGGATGTTATTTTTGAAGACTTCAAAGTATTACTGGATGAAGCATACAAAAAATTAGCGGTCAAAGCTTGTAACGGTGTTGAAGAGTTATTTAAATTACTAAAAAGTAACAATATTAAAGTTGCATTAAATACAGGGTACAATAAAGAAATTGCAACCTTGTTGTTGAATAAATTAAACTGGACAAAGGGAGAACAATATGATGTTTTAATTACTGCCGATGATGTAATAAATGGAAGGCCAAGTCCAGACATGATTTCTAAGGCAATGGAATTAACCAATGTTCTTGAGGCAGATAAGGTGTTAAAGGCTGGAGATTCTATTATAGATATTGAAGAAGGAAAAAATGCAAACTGTGCAATTACGGTAGGGGTTACTACGGGAGCTCATACAAAAGAGCAATTAATGAGTGCTCATCCTACTTATGTAGTAGCATCTTTATTAGAATTAAAAGATATATTGCTTAAATAAAGGTATTATATAAAGAAGTAAACAACTAGCATTTTAGAAGGTTGTTTACTTCTGTTTTCTGGTACGTGTGGAATTCTACGACACTATCCAAAATTTTGTGTAAACGCTTAAAGTGGGTTTAGCTCAAATTTAGAGTTGAACCCTATTTTCAAATATAGTTAAAAATTGATTTAAAATTAGTCCCCAATTATGGATAGGTTGCGTCCATTTTTTGGTGATT
>NZ_JBSXNL010000073.1:0-50905 GCF_056857615.1 Galbibacter sp. L-19 | reverse complement strand
TCTCCTTCTTTTGGGACAAATGGAAATTCAAGAATATTTGGAAGTTCTAATGGAAGTACTTATTGGGATTTATCGACGGGGAATTTGGAATTTAGAGATGGCACTACAAATAGATTTACTTTTGGTAGAACTACAGGGAATATTATTTGGACTGGAATTGCTTCAGGCAACGGATCAGGAATAACAAACGTCAACGCTGATTTATTAGATGGAATCAATTCTACAAACTTCGCTAGAACTGATATATCAAATGAAACATTCTCAGGCACAATTACAGCTACAAACTTCATCCTTTCAAGTGATAAACGATTAAAAGAAAACATAGAGTCGATAGGTAACGGTTACTATACGTTTAATTACAAATCTGATAGCACTAAAACTAAACGTTACGGAGTTATTGCGCAAGAAGTTGAGAAATATGCTCCTAGCTTAGTAGTAGATGGAGAGGATGGATATAAGAAAGTAGCATACATTGATTTATTAATTCTTAAACAGGCTAAACTAGAAAAAAGAGTAGCTATGTTAGAAGCTGAAAAGAATAGTGATTATTATATGTATGGCGTTATTGTGTTATTATTTGGATTTATAATTTATTCAAAATTGAAGAAATGAAAAAGTATTTATTAATATTATTTTGCATTCCGTTATTTGGGCAAGTACCAAATACTAATACGTTTTCATTGCAGGATGTTAAGACAGAGGTGGAGAAGGGTTGCGAATGTGACATAGAATCATTAATTGGGTCTTTTGAAGTTTCTTTTGAAGATGGGTTTGATCCCACATACAAAGGTAGTAAGGATAGACAAAATAACTTTAGAAATTATGAATCTCCAGAATTTACAGCTATACCAAAAATTCATGGCTGGCCATATCAAGATTTGTATGAAGTAGAAGATTGTAATGGAGATGGAATTGACGAATCACCGCAAGGGGATGTGTATTGGATATGCTCAACAGTATGCGAAGGTACTATTTATGTAAAAAATGGAGAAACTTTTTTAAGTGCTGACAAAATATATGTAAAATCTCCAGTTGTAAATGGAACTGGAGATAAATTTATAGCGTATAAAGGATATTTATCAGATGAAAATGTTATAAGACACTTTGATTCTAATGGTGATTTTGTAGAAAATTTTAATTGCGGAGAACCAAAAACATCTATAGATTTAGGTTTTTCGGGAACAGAGTCAGGTGCTTGTAGTGATTTCTCAACAAATCCTAATCAATTGTATATAAACAATGGGGCTACTTTTGTTGGAGCTACAGAACTATTTATTAATGAATATGGTTCAACATATGCGGATTCTGGTTATTATTCAGACGGAAATAGAGTTAGATTTTGGAATGGAACAGCATTTACTTCATCAGTATTTTGCTCTACTTTATAAATTTATAAATATAAATAACTATGCTAAAAGAAAAATCAAAAGCAGACAAGATTGAAATACTAATAAGATGGTCGGCTTATGCGGTTGTATTACTATATGTAATATTTAGAATTGGTGTGCCAGTTGTAAAAGGAGATCCTATTTACCTAGATAAGAATGACGGTTATGTTATGGGTGGATCTTTAGCTTTGGCTTTAGTAATGGAAAGTGTGAAAGCCTATTTAAAAAAGAAAACTGAAAAGTAAAAAAATGCATAATGAAGCTATGATAAAATTAGTAGCCCCAACGCTGTTTACATTTTACACAGCGATATCTTTTACGTCAATACTTAGCTTTATACCTATTATTCTTGCTTCGTTCTACTGGGTATATTTAATTAAAAAAAATATCGTTAACAGACATCATAAAAGAAGTTGGAAGCGATTTATTAAATCGATTAAAAAAGATTTATTGACATGAAACCAACACTAACAGATAACGACTACCAATGGGCAGCCGATAAAATAGGCTGCGAGCTTGCCGTAATAAAGGCAGTAGCGCACGTGGAAAGTGCTAAGACTGGTTTTTTATCAGATGGAAGCCCTAAGATTCTTTTTGAAGGCCATATATTCCATCAAGAAACTGAAGGGAAGTATTCCAAAAGAGAGATTTACAAAGATATTTCGTATAAAAATTGGACTACTAAATATTACGGAAATGGTTTCGAGGAATATGAACGTTTTAAACGTGCCTTTGAATTAGATACTATTGCCGCTATAAAATCGGCTAGTTGGGGGAAGTTTCAAATTATGGGTTTCAATTATAAGCGCGCAGGATTTGATACTCCTGAAGCTTTTATGTTTGCTATGGATATATCGGAGAGAAAGCACCTAGAAGCTTTTGTAAACTTTATCTTTTCCGTAGGCTTAGACGATGAATTAAGAAGAAAAGACTGGCAAGGTTTTGCTCGTGGATATAATGGTCCAGGTTATGCAAAAAACCGTTATGATGAAAAGATGCTGAAAGCATATAAAATGTATTCGAGATGAAAAAAATAATCTTAATCGTTTTGCTGATATCGGGAATATGTTCCTGCGGCTCAAAAAAGAAAACCGTTGACCTACAAAAAGAAGAAACTGCTTTTTCTGAAAAAAAAGACGTTGACACCAATATTAAAAATGATATAACTTCTAATGTGCTCACAACAAAAAAAGGCGTAAAAACAACGATTGAGCCTAAGGACGCAAGTAAGGAATCACATTACAACGGCATACCATTTAAAAACGCTAGAATAACGGAAGAGGAAACCGAGGAAGCTACGGAAAGAGCTTTACAAGATAATTCCGAAATAAACCTTTCTGATAATTCCGAAACCGATTTTAAGAGTGAAAAGCAGTCTAAAAACTTAAATCTAGACAAAGACACCTCTTTTAATTTATTCGATTGGCTGTGGTTATTTCTAGCTATTGCAGTAGTATTATTTATTATTAGGCTATGCGTTAAGAAGATAAACCCGATTACATGGCTTAAAAATCGAGTTGTAAAGTAATACTTGATAACTGAAATTGTAAAAAATTTAACTATATTCGCGCACGATTTTTACATTAAAAACGTTATATTAGAACAGAAAAAAGGAGGAAAACTCCCTTTCCTCCTTTAATCGAGTTGCTACTTGCTTACTCTCGTTGTAACTCTAACACGTCTAGTAATGGTAATCCTTGTAGGGATTCTTACCGTTCTAGTACGGCGAGTTATTCTAACAGCCATATATAATGGTTTTTAAGTAGAGAGATAATATTAAAAAGCACGTCTCTCTATCGTGTTAAAAAAAGGGCGCTCTAACCAGCACCCTTTTTCTATTTTAAAGCCTAATTTCTTTTAAATTATTCATAAGTAAAGTTTCCACCATATTCGAAAAATTTCGATTTTGTTGTTGAGCCATTTTTTCCACCTTATCAATCACTTCAGTGTTGAGGGTGATTGTTTTTGGTTTTGATGTTTTTTCACTCATATCTTTATATATTAAATTGGTTTATTATAAAATTATGTAAATTAAGTGATTATATGATAACATAATTCAATTATTATCAACAAAGTTTTTAACAATTAAATGAATATCAGATTGTTAAATAAAATTTAACTATCTTTATATTCGTTAATCTTCTTTTATAGTAGAATAATACTGAAACTTAAAAAGCCAACTCCTTAAAGTTGGCTTTTTCTATGTCCTTTTTTTCGTTCCTATTTACTGCCAAATTGCACAAAACAATTTAGCAATGAGGTTAAACGTTAAGGTACCAGATAATTGGAATGATCTTTCTAAAAAACAATTAGAAAATATTTCGGTGGCTATTTATAACAACCACCTACTGGTTAAAGACCTCGAAGATGAGCAAAAGCATCTGGAGGCAAATACAACCTTATATTATCAAGTAGCTAAAGAACTACTACGTGGAAATAATTTTTATAAAACATACCTCGCTTTAAAGCACATTCCAGTCCGAGCGTATATTCCATTTTCCAAATTTATTTTTGAAGGTATATCTCGTACCAAATTTATACCAAAGTATAAAATTGGCAGGAAGCACTACTACGCACCTCATTTTAGATTAAAAAATTGCACTATTGGCGAGTTTGCATTTGCCGATAGCGTTTACTACCAATGGAAAGAAACGAACAACGAAGTGTTTTTAAGCTTGCTTTGCTCTATTCTATATAGGGAGAAAGCCGACGTTCCCTCCGAAATAGACATCCGCAAACCTTTTAATAAAATCACCGCCGAAAAAGCAACCGACCAATGGCAAAAAGTATCTGTAAAAAAGAAACTCGCTATTGCCTATACGTTTGAAGGTTGCCGAAATCATATAGTATCTATTTACCCAAACATATTTCCGAAGCCGCCAAAACAAACAGGGAAGAAAAAATATAAAGCACGGTATGTGCCTTTTGGTGAGTTAATTTCTGCTAAAATAGATTACGACCCAAGTAAACTACACCTCGTACAAAACTTATTAGTAAATGAGTTTTTCAGCATTTATGAGCGTGAACTTATAGAAATTAAAAAACGCCCACGAAAATGAATATAACACACAAAGTAATAGCCGATTATATGGAGCAACTCCACGCGGCAAACGTACACACACAATCGTTTTTTAGATTCAATATTTCCGAAATACAAGGTAGTATACGTAGCAATATTGCCTATCCTGCAATGGCTTTAGAAAGTCCCGAAGGAAACTTTTCTGGCAGCTCTTCCAACAATTCTATAGATAATAAAGATTTTGCATTCTCAATACTTCAGAAACCAATCCAAGGCGATTATACCGATGAAGACACCAAGCTAGACGAATGCGAACGCATAGGTAAAGAATTTCTAGCACGTATGCGCTACGATGCCCGTTTACAGAACTCGGTATTGTACAATTTATTTCATATAGAGAATGTGCAATATCATAAAGTAGGTCCTATTTACACAGATAGACTTTTTGGATATCGGTTTGAAATTAAACTGAACAACATAAAAACTAACATGCAGCCTAATCCAGACAATTGGAACGATATCTCCTCCCCTTGCCCATAATAAAACCATAGTTGATTGCTTATTGGTTTTACCCACGCCCCGTAAGGCGTGGTTTTTTTGTGGTTACTCCTGTCAAATTCCGTGTCCTTTTTTTCATCCCTATTTCCCGCCAAATTGCATATAAATATATGCACCATGAGACTTGGAGATAACAATCGAAATCTTACCGAATTAGAAAAAAAAGCAGGTCAAAATGCTGCTAGAACCTTACGTAGAGATTTAAGAAAAGTATTAAAAGCATCCATCACTTCGCAAACAGGACAAATGATTAAGAGTGTTGGCGCAAGTGTACGCATGAGATACGATGCTTTAGATGCGATTGTTTTGAAAGCATCCAAAGCAACATTTATTCAACACTATGGCTTTGAAGGAATTAAAAAGAATAGAGTAGCAATGACTTTAAAATCTTACGGACACTTTGATGCACTGTTTGATAAAACAAATGCAATAGAAAAACTAGCTACCGAAGTAGCTGAATTACGAGGCGAAGAAGTAGAAACTAATGTTACCAATATAATTTCCGTTACCGATGGCAGACAAGGCAATAACTAGAAGGTTACATATTTATGTAAATGGTAAAGAGGTAGAGCGCACCCTTACCAATTTGCGAAAAGAATATGCAAAAGCGAAAGCACAAATGAATCGTGCTCCCATAGGTAGCGACGAATGGAAAGCAGCTTATAAACAAGTAGAACGCTTAGGCAAGGAGCTTGATTACGCACGTAAGGAGCAAACCGAATTTCTAGATAGTACCAAAAAAACAAATAAAGTCTTAGAGGAAGGGTCGTCCTCTTTAAATGAATATTCCGAAAGTATTTCTAATATCATCGGCGGTTTTAAAAGCGGAGATTTACTAGCAGTACAGGCAGGTTTTATAGGAATAAGCGCTGGTATTAAGAGTGCCGCTAGATCAGCTTTAGCATTTATAGCAACACCTATCGGCGCTACTATAGCTGCACTAGCTGCTGTTGGTGGAGTTACAAAATTATGGCTTAATTACAATAAAAGTATAGCTGAATCTACACGTCTAACTAAACAGTTAACAAGTTTAGAAGGGAGGGATTTAGAACAATATAGGGCGTCCGTTCAGGCTACTGCAGAAACTTTCGACAAAGAATTCAATGAAGTTTTAAGAGCATCAAATGCACTTTCTAAACAAATGAAAATTAGTCAACAGGAAGCGTTAGAATTAATAAATGATGGTTTTACAAGAGGAGCAGATGTTGGAGGTGATTTTCTCGATAAAGTAAAAGAATATCCTGTACAGTTTAAAAACGCAGGATTTAGCGCACAAGATTTTATTGATATCGCTACGCAAGAAGCAACAGGCGGCATTTATAACGACAAGTTATTAGATACTTTAAAAGAAGCTGACCTTGCTTTAAAGGAGATGACCAAAACACAACGGGATGCCTTAGAAAACGCCTTTGGCGAAAAGTTTGCAGAAGAAATCGCAGAAGGAGTAAAAACGGGAGAGGTAACGACTAAAGAAGCTATTTCTAGAATAATAGATGAGTCTAAAAAAATAGGGCTTAATTACCAACAGCAACAACAAATTGTTGCGGATGTTTTTAAAGGAGCGGGAGAAGATGCAGGTGGTTTTTCAGAAATAATACTACAATTAAATGAGGCTTTATCAGAAGAAAATAAGGTTTTAAATGATAACGAAAGAGCTACTAAAAGACTCTCGGATGCAAATACTGAATATGAGCAATCTTTAGCTGATTTATTTGATGCTTCAAGTAGTGGATTTCCTGCTATGCTTACAAATTTAAAAGCAATATCTACAGAAATCTTTACCAATGTACTTCGTGGTGTTAGAATTTTATTTACCTCTATCAATCAATTAAAACAAGAAGCAGCTGGAGAAGGTCAAAAGAAAGCATTCGAAACGGTTACAGAATATGCAAAATCTACTGGGAGAAGCGTAAAAGAAGAAGCCGATTTTTTAATACAATCCACGGAGAAGAATATTGAAAGACTTCAAGAAAAAATAAATAACACTGGAGCTTTCGGGAATATATTTGGAACTAAAGATGCGTTAGAAACAAAACTTGCTGAGAATGAAGCTTATTTAAAAGAATTACAACTCATTGCCAAGGGAGAGAGTGATGCTTTCGTTAAATATCAAGAAACATTAAAGAATGCTTCTTTAATAGAAAATAAGGAAAATGGGAATGGAGAAGGCAACGAATCTGATGCAGATTCTAAAGTAGATAATGAAGCTCAAAAGCGGATAGAAAAAGAAAAGGCTATTCGAGATAAAGTTAATCAAGCCTTGGATGAGTTTGAAAAGGAACGAGAAATCCAAGAAGAGTTAAACCGCTTTGAAAAAGATCAGCAAAAAGAAGAAGAGGAAGTTCTACGATTAGAAGAAAAGTTTGCCAAACTTGAAGAGCAAGCAGGAGAAGAAACTGCCTTACTATCTAGACTTGAAGAAGAAAAAGAGCTTCAAATACAGGACATTAGAGATAAATATGCAGAGGAAAGATTAGAAAAGGAAAAAGCTGCCGAGGCAAAGCGGATAGAAGAAAAGAAAAAGTTTCAATTAAAAGAATTCCAAGAGAAGAAGAAGTTTCAAAATGACCTTATTAATTCTAGCATCGATTTTGTTGGAAGAGAAAGTAGATTAGGGCAAGCTTTATTAGCCTATAAAGGTGTTTTAGCGGCTAAAGAATCATTACTTCAAATTGGAATAATAAAAAACAAAGTAATCGCAGATACTGCTAAGTCTACTTCTGATATTGCGGCTGGAACTGCAGCAACTGCGGCAGTTGGATTTCCTCAAAACATCCCTTTATTATTAGGATTTGCTGCTCAAGTAGCGGGAATAATTTCAGCAGTAAAAGGAGCTATAGGTATAGGTAGTGAAATAAAACCTCCTTCTGTAGATGTTCCCTCCTTCGCAACAGGAGGAGAAACGGGACGAGGCGATTTAGGACTCGGTAGAAATTCTGGGGGTTTTGTGCGTGGAACTATTGAAGAAGACGAATATGTTATTCCAAAATTTGTCCGTACAGACCCAGAAGTTCCGCAAGTAATAGATTACCTCGAAACGAAACGTCAAGAAAAACTATCTGGAATTCCTAGTGCCAATACCTCCAGTCAATCGAGTGTAGATGCAAATGCCATGTATGCATTTTCAAATGCTATATATGAACTTATAGATAAAGGTGTTTATGCAAAAAACATCTGGAACAACAGAGAACTCGATAAGTTTGATAAAGAGTATAACAAGCTTCAAAAAACAAAACAAACCGCTAAAATTAATTCGTAATGGCTTTATCTCCTACTAATCTTTCAAAAACATATAAGAAGAGTGTTTTAATTCCTTCAGACAATATAATTGTTACGCCAGCAGATACTTCTAATGGTCCGTTTGGAGATGGCCCTTGGGTAGAATCAAAACCAAATTGGCTAAAAGTAATATACGTATCTAAGCAACCTTATGGAGGTGGCAATCCAGACAGAGTAACTTATAATGTAACTATTAATGAATCGGTTGCCACAGGAATGGCTCCTGGTAATTATAGTGGTCAGATTATATTCAAGCATGCTGGGATTGTTGGTAAATTAAAGCGTCAATATTTTACGTATAATTTAGAAATTCAAGAAACGGTTACTCTTAAAGTCTCTCCCAATCCTTTAAATTTTAATAGTTATACCATTGGAGGTAATATTCCGCCTACTAAATTTTTAAGTATAACAACCGAGGGAAATTGGACAGCCAACACAGGCGAGAGTTGGATTGTTTTAGGAGAAACAAGTGGCAGTCAAAACGGACAATTGGAAGTTAATGCAGACGTTACAGGTTTGCCTCCTGGTAATCATACAGGAAAAATAATTATAACGGATAGTGCTGGTAACTCAGAAACCGTTAACGTATTACTCCCTGTGCAAGGAGAAGTAACTCCTACAGAATACTTAACCGTTACGCCAGCAGCCTTTGAGGTTTCCGAAAAATACCAAGAAACCCCCACCAAACAACGCGCTTTAAAAATAGATAGTTCGGAAGCATTTACTATTACCGATAGCGTTGGTTGGTTGTTGTACTCGGCAACCTCGGGAAGTGCTGGAATAACAAATATTACAGTAAGCACTGTCAGTACCGAGACCTTGCCAATTGGTGCTTATCCTGCTACGATTACCATAACAACTAATTCTTCTGTAAAAACAGTAAGTGTACTATTACGTATTACACGTGCCGAAGTAGTAGGTATTGCTAGTAATGGTTTTTATTATGCCGACGATCGTAATTTGTTAACCGTAACCAATGATCAAGACAACTCTGAAATTGTAGTAAACTTTAATACAGAAGCTTCCTCCGGAACGATTAAACCTTACACAAAAAAAGCGCCGTATGTAGAGAATATTGCATCAGTATTAATGGGGTTAGAAACCGTACGTTTATTACGTCCTAATCCATTTGTTTCAAACATAAATTCTCGTTTATTCTCTCCGATTACACCCTTAAAAATGGATTTTATTATTTATGATAAAATAATAGGGCAATCGGCACTAACACAACGATCTAATTTTAGCAATGTTCAATTTATAAATGGAAAAACGCCAAAAATTGCCAATAGGCTAACGTACATTCCAACAGAAATAACAACCGTAAAAGATGGTGTTGTTTCTTTTTCTTTTAAAACGGATACGGTTCCAACAGAAATAACAATTACTGGAGCAATAGAAGCCACTATTCCAGCTTCTGGATTGGCGGGAAATATATTTACTGCCTTTGTTAATTTAGCCGACTATTCCCTGTCTGTTGGAGATAAAATTACTATTTCATGCGATATAATATCAATAGATGTTTTCATCAAAAAAAGCGAAGCAGAACGCTCTCAACTTATTTGGCTTAACGAATGGCAACTGCCAGAAATATTTGATTTAACAGGGGTTTTGCAAATAGTAAAACCTCGAGAAGCCGAAGAAACTGTTATAAATCAAGAAGGAAAGCGATACACCAAGGTGCTTAAAACATCTCAACCATTAACGTATGCTGTAAACACAGGAAATGTTTATAGCCAAGAAGAGATCGATTGGTTGCTTACGGTTTTAGATGCTAAACAAATATTTTTAAAAGTGCGTGGAGAAACGTTTGAGGTAGTATGCACCAATAAGAATTTAACGCTTTACGAAACTAGAAATTACAACTTAAACAGAACCTTAACCTTTAAAAAAGCTATTCAGTAATGGTATACTTTCAAACAAGTAATTACAGAATCGATTTGAATAGTTATAAAATAACTTTCATTGAAAAGAGCAATCGATTTAACGATAGCATGGAAAAAAACTACTCATTGCCATTAAACATTTCGTTTGATGATATTGTTGTAGAAAAACTAGGTTTACCGAACATAGACAATGTAACCTCTTATGTAAGTAATGACTCTGGTATATTATACATGGACGACCGATATTTTTCGGCAGTATTATTGTTGGGAGATGTTGGAAGTAATAGCATAGAAATTACTATTTATTATGGAGACGAAACGCTCCCCGTTTACGACATAAATTTACAAGATCTTCCATGGCCAGTAACGGTTACGGACAGTTTTGCATCATTAGCCAAATCGATGTTAAACAAATCATGGCCAGAAGTATCGCACAACTGGCCTACTGTTTTTCGTAGAGAACTATCTGGCGATGGTAATTATGATGCTTTTTTAGGTTTGATTAATAATTATGACGGCACCAACTTTATTGAAAATGAAATAGTAAATGAAGAAGGCACTAATGTTGCTAAAAATTACAACGTTATGGCTCCATTTACCTATATGTTAGAAATTGTAAAGTTTGGTTTTGAAACGGAAGGCAAAAAAGTGAGAGGTAGTTTTTTTGAGCATGAAAAACTTAAAAAAACGGTGTATATCCCCGATAATTTTATTGAAAGCTTTAAAGGCAACACCTACGACTTTCATTCCTTTTCCACTCCAACGAGTAACTACCTACAAGGAAGTACTCGATTTGGAGTATATGAGCGAACTTATTTACCTACTGTAGAAGGGAGTTATAAAATAGAACTGAAATTAAACCTTCCGCCTGCTTACACGAAGTATTTCAAGCTTGAAATATATCAACAGGACACAACTACTGAAGTGAAGACTTACTATTACAATCAAACTTCTACTGCAGGAAACCGAGTGATTATATCGGAAAGCATGACTATAAATGTTGACGACCAGAATGTGGGAGATCGTATTTATGTAAAAATGACGCTCCGATACCTAACCACCGATTTAAGCGAATATAATTCTCTCGAATATTCGTTAAGCGGCGGTCAATTAAACACCTTCCCAATAAGCTATTCTTTAAACAAATACCTTCCAGACATGACGTTTGGTAATTATATAAACAACTTAAAGAACTGGCTTAATATAGATATATCAATAGAAGACGAATGGGTAACTATAAATTTTTTAGAAGAAATAATTCATAATTTCATTCCCGATAATCATACGCATCTGGAAGATCCAGACAAAGTTAAACGATCAAATAAGAATAAAGTATACAAACTTATCTATGAAGATGGAGCTAGTATTTTAATAGGCAGTAACGGACAATTATTTTCAGAAATTGACGGGAAAAATAAGGATGTTGTTGAGATAGAAATGCCGATCAGAAATATTTTAATTGAGCAAAACAACAACATTATTACAGGCTCTTACCCAGAGGAGCGCCCCGATTTGCTATTCGGACTGTATAACGGATTAAAAGAAGGAAGAAACCCTTGTGTACAATCAATAAACAATAGTAGCTTGTCTTTACAAGATACGTTTAATGATTTTTGGCAAACGTGGATAGGTATCCGTACTAACAACTTTACGTTTGAAGATACTTTTGAGGCACACATAACCGAGCCTTTAAGCTTAAACACCGTATCTTATAAGTACAATGAATTACATTTAATAAAAGAGATAAAGCGTACCCGACTGTCTGTTGACTATTGGGAAGTAGAAGTTGAGAGTGAGACGTTATAACACAATCGAATCCATTAACTGCACTTCATTATTTAAAATGGATTGCACCGTGTGTACATAGATCATTGTTGTTTTTATCTCTGCGTGCCCCATAAGCTTCTGTAGATTTTCTACTTTACCTCCAGAAATTAAATAGTTGGTTGCAAAAGTATGTCTGCTACTATGGTAGTAAACTCTCTTTTTAATTCCACATGCTTTTGCAATCAGTTTTAATTCTCTATTAATATACTCTCGGGAGTAGTATTCATTAAACATGGTATTCCCTTCAGAGATTAGATTTAAAGCTGTTTTATTGAGCTTAATTTTAATAAATGTGTTGGTTTTTACCATTGTAAAAGCCAATGTATCTCCTATAACATTATCCTTAGAAATACTTTCTATATCACTAATGCGCAAACCAGTAAAGCATGAAAATAAATAACGCTGCAAAATATTCTTCCAAGTAGGGTTAATATATTTATTGTTGTAGTATTCAAACAAAGCTTTCACTTCTTCAGGTAATAAAAAGGTAAAATTACCCTTCATGCTTCCCACTTTAATGTCGGAGTAGTCAACCTTTGTAATGATGCCACGCTTGTTTGCTGCATGAAGATATTTCTTAAAGTTTTTTAAAGTGCCATTTACGGTAGGTGTGGAATTCTTCAGTTTTGTTTTTAAATACAAAACAAACTCATCTATCAAAGAATTATCAATTTCCGAAAAGTAAAGAGGATCTTTAAATCTTTTAATTTTATTTAGAGCTCCATTTTGTTGCCTGTAAGTAGAAGGCTTTAATATTTCCTTCTGAGAATCTAAGTAGTTTTTAGCGAAAACATTAAAATCAATCCGTAAACTAGGTCGCTTTAAATCTTGAATAACCTTATCTAAGGTCATTATTTCATTTGCAAGTCTATAATTTACTTCGATAGCATTGATGTCTGCAAGTACTTTTTCAATCAATAAATTATAATCCTTACTATACTTATAACTTTTTTTAACCCGCTGCTTATTCTTATCAAAATGAATTTTAGCAACAGAAAGTCCCATAGGTAGTTTTTTTCTTTTGCTTTCTAAAGAGATATCCAAATACAAAGCACATGTGCCATCAGATCTAGTGTACTCATCTTTAATCCTAATCTTGTAACTTAATTTCCCATTCATATTTTGTGAGACAAATTGTGGGACAAAATCTTGAAAACTATTATTCACTATCATTTTAAAGAATTTAATGAAGTAGGTATAAAATACTAATGGCGAACAACTTACGGTGATTTCTCACTGTAAGCTATTCGCCTATTGTATCTCTACTTCTATGTTAGTGACCTCGCCAGGATTCAAACCTGGAACCTTCTGAGCCGTAATCAGATGCGCTATTCAGTTGCGCCACGAGGCCTTTTGTACATTTGTTATTACTCAAATGCGGGTGCAAATATAATATTTTTTATTAAAAACAACCCATGATTTTTAAAAAAATATAAAAGCTTACTTTTACTCTATGAAAAACATTCTTCAACAGAAACTTGCTTATCTTTTCCCTACAGCTCTCCTCCAAGAACTTTCTGAAGTAGGGAAATTAGCTCATTACACTAAAAATGATATCATTATGGATGTAAATCAAGAGTTACATTCGGTTCCTTTGGTTATAAGTGGTAGTGTAAAAGTGCTTCGAGAAGACATTAATGGAAACGAACTCCTCCTTTATTTTTTAGAAGAGGGAGATACTTGCGCCATGTCTCTTACCTGTTGCCTAAAACATTCTAAAAGTAAAATTAGAGCTATTGCAGATATAGATTCTGAAATTTTATTTATCCCTGCTGAAAAAATGAATGAATGGTTTGAAACAGAACCTAGTTGGCGGAATTTTATTTTGGAAAGCTACCAAATTAGATTTAACGAAATGCTCGAAACCATAGATACTTTAGCATTTTTAAAAATGGATGAACGACTGCATAAATACATAATAGACAAGATAAAGGTTCAAGGACACACATTATTACACATTACCCATCAAGAAATAGCGGAAGATTTAAACACCTCTAGAGTTGTTGTCTCAAGACTTTTAAAACAACTTGAAAATCAAAATCTCATAAAGCTCTTCAGAAATAAAATAGAGGTCTTAAAGTTTTAGTATTTGTACTTTTTTGATTTTTAAATCGCATATTTCCCAGTTCTAGGCTTTAAAATGTGCCACTAAGTAACATTCGTTACAAAGCCTCTTATGGAATAAAATTACCTTTGCTTAAATAATTAGTAACAAAATGGATCTTATATTACAACCTTGGCCGTGGTATATTACTGGCCCACTTCTGGCTATTGTTATGTTTTTACTTATTTACTTCGGAAAAACATTCGGTATGTCTTCTAATCTCAGAACTTTTTGTGCCATGGCTGGTGCAGGAAAGAAAAGCGACTTTTTCAAAATAGATTACAAAACCCAAAAATGGAATTTAATGGTGGTTTTTGGTGCTGTTATAGGTGGTTTTATAGCTCATTTTTTTCTTTCAAACGAAACTAATATTCAACTCAATCCACATACTATTGAAAAGCTTCAATCTTTTGGCTTCGAAAATATTGGGAAAGCTCTAGTCCCTCCAGAAATTTATAATTGGGATGCCGTTTTTTCTATCAAAGGAATATTAATTCTCGTTATTGGAGGTTTTTTAGTTGGTTTTGGCACTAGATATGCTGGCGGATGTACTTCTGGTCATGCTATAACAGGATTGAGTAATTTACAAATTCCATCGCTTATTGCCGTAATCGGTTTTTTTATTGGTGGGCTTATTATGACTCATTTTATTCTTCCCTTAATTTTTTAAACTGATAAAAATGAAATACTTAAAATTTATATTGACTGGAATTTTCTTCGGAATTGTACTGGTAAAATCTGAAGCTGTTTCTTGGTATCGGATTTTTGAAATGTTCAGATTTGAATCGTTTCATATGTATGGAATTATAGGAAGTGCTGTTATTACAGGCATTATCCTTGTCCAAATTGCTAAAAGAAAAAAAATTAAAAATATTGAAGGGGTTCCTATACATCCAACTCCAAAAGATAAAAGCATTACTCGCTACCTCCTAGGTGGTCTATTATTCGGTCTTGGTTGGGCACTTGCTGGAGCTTGCCCCGGACCAATGTACATTCTAGTTGGTACTGGTGCTTTCTCTATGTTAATTGTTATTATTGCAGCCACTTTTGGAACTTTTGTTTACGGATTGATTAAAAATAAACTCCCTCATTAACCTTATGGATAGTATTTTTGGATATTTTGGAGCTCTATTTATCGGACTAATTATTGGATTATTAGGTGGTGGTGGTTCTATTTTAACAGTACCTTTACTCGTTTACCTATTAGCCTATAATCCAGTAGTAGCCACTGCATATTCTCTTTTTGTTGTAGGTTCTTCCTCATTAATTGGCGCTATTCAGAAGTATAAAAATGGTAATGTAGCTATTAAAACAGGACTCGCTTTTTCTTTTCCTTCTTTTATAGCGGTATATGCTTCACGCAGGTTTTTAGTTCCAGCTATTCCCGATAAACTATTTACTACCCAAAACTTTATTTTCACTAAAGACATCCTCATTATGGTCTTTTTTGCAATTATTATGCTAATTGCATCTATTTCCATGATTAAAAAAAGAAAACGCAACTTAAAAAGTCTACATTATAAACAACCCTATTACAAAACTTTTTTACAAGGTTTGGCTATTGGTATTATAACGGGGTTAATAGGAGCTGGTGGCGGATTTTTATATGTACCTGCGCTCGTATTGTGGGCAAATTTACCCATGAAAAAAGCTGTTGGAACTTCGTTAGTAATTGTAAGTTTTAATTCGCTTATAGGTTTTACAGGAGATATGCAAACTCTAGAAATCGACTGGAATTTTCTTTGGTTATTCACTTCTCTTACAATAGTCGGGGTAATTATAGGTGGGCGTTTGTCTAATTTTATCCCTAATACAGTACTAAAAAAAGGTTTTGGCTATTTAATTTTACTGATGAGTTTTTATATTCTCTTAAAAGAACTTTATCAGTAATCCTTAGGTAGGATATGTAACATAGATCACATTTAGAAATGAAGTAGTTTCGTATCTTTGAACAAGAAATTTATACAATAATCTGATTTAAAATAAAATACTAAATCAGTAATAAAATAAATAATGAAAATAGAACAAATATATACTGGATGTTTAGCGCAAGGGGCTTATTATATAGAGTCTGAAGGAGAAGTTGCTATAATTGACCCTTTGAGAGAAACGGCTCCTTATCTAAAACGAATTGAAAAAGAAAATGCTAAAGTAAAATACATTTTTGAAACACATTTTCATGCTGATTTTGTTTCTGGACATGTTGATTTAGCTGAAAAAACAGGTGCTACCATTGTTTATGGTCCTAATGCAAAAACTAGTTACGATATTTACCAAGCTAAAGACAATGAAACCTTTAAACTTGGTAAGGTTACTATAAAAGCACTCCATACACCTGGACATACCCTTGAGTCTACCACGTATTTATTGATTGATGAAGATGGAAAAAATCATGCATTATTTACTGGAGATACGCTTTTCCTTGGAGATGTTGGTAGACCAGATTTGGCAATAAAACAAGATATTACTAAAGAGGATTTGGCAGCAATGTTATTCGATTCTTTACGCAATAAAATTATGCCTTTAGCAGACAATGTTATAGTATATCCTGCACATGGTGCTGGTTCTGCCTGTGGGAAAAACCTTAGTAAAGAAACCGTTGATACCCTAGGAAACCAAAAGAAAACAAACTACGCCCTCCGTGCCGATATGACTAAGCAGGAATTTGTAGATGAAGTTTTAGACGGAATAATGCCTCCACCTCAATACTTCTCTAAAAATGCAATGCTCAATAAAGAAGGGTATAGCACTTTTGATGATGTACTTGAAAAAGGAGACGTGCCACTTTCTCCAGAAAAATTTGAACTAATTGCAAATCAAGAAGTCGCCTTGGTGCTAGATGTACGCACACAAGATGAGTTTTTAAAAGAACATATTCCAAACTCAATCTTTATTGGACTCAATGGTTCTTTTGCTCCATGGGTAGGTGCTTTAATAACCGATTTAAAACAACCTATTCTTTTAATAGTTCCTGAAGGAAAATCCAAAGAAGCAGTTACCAGACTTTCAAGAGTTGGTTATGATAATACTTTAGGATATTTAGATGGCGGAATTGAAAATTGGAAAAAAGCTAGCAAAGAAGTAGCTACTATCAACTCTATAACTGCAGAAACTTTTCAAGAAGAGTACAACAATTCTTTAAATATATTGGACGTTCGTAAACCAGGAGAGTACGAATCGGAGCACCTAGAAAAAGGGATAACTTTTCCTTTAGATTTTATTAATGAACATATGGGCGAGTTAGATAAAAATAAAAAATATTATGTGCATTGCGCTGGTGGCTATCGTTCTGCAATTGCTGCTTCCATATTAAAAGCAAGAGGTTTTGAAAACCTAGTGGATATAAAAGGTGGTTTTGGTGCTTTAAAAAACACAGAAATCCCTAAAACAAATTATTCATGTCCAAACTCTTAAAGCTTAAAAAGCTATAAACTATTAAAGAACAAAGCCCAGAAATTTCTGGGCTTTGTTCTTTATTTATATTTTTATAAAAAATTTTATTATGAAGAAAAACATGAGTCAAAAAGACAAGCTTATCCGTGTAATTATTGCTTTTGGAATAGCTTTACTTTTTTACTTTCAAATTATAAAAGGCATTTTTGGAGTAGCGCTAATGCTATTTGCTATTGCACTTTTACTAACTTGTTTATTCCGCTTTAGCATACTTTACAAAATAATTGGCATAAATACCAATCTCGACAAAAAAGAGAATAAATAACTAAACTATTTCCGCACTTAGCCCAGCTTGTAATAATTTAGAGCAACGAGGCTTTAAATCATCATAATCTCCTGTTTTTACAGTACATTTTCCTTTATAATGTACAATAATAGAACACTGCTCAGCTTGTTCTGGGGTATGATCGCAGGTAGCTACGAGCATATCAATTACATAATCAAATGTATTTACCTCGTCATTATAAAGTACAATTTCGTTCTGTTTTAATACTTCTTCGTCAAGTAATAATTCTTCTAAAATTTCTTCCTTCGTACTCATATTCAGTATTTTAAGCTAATTTAAAAATTTTACAGCAACCCAATGGTTCTTTTCAAGATTTTCAATAAATTTTAACGAAAATTCCTCACATCGTTCCTGTATTTGAGGTATATCGTCTTTATAAAAACCACTTAACAATAAAGTTCCTCCTTCATTTAAACAATTTACATAGGTTGGAATATCTGCTAAAAGTATATTCCTATTTATGTTTGCTATAATAACATCATACTTGTTTCCTTCTAATAAAGAGGCATCTCCTTCTAACACTTTTATATGCTTACAGTTATTGCGTTCAACATTTTCCAATGAGTTTAGGTAGCACCAATTATCAATATCAATAGCATCTAAATCTATAGCACCTTCTTTTTCAGCTAAAATTGCTAAAACTCCAGTTCCACACCCCATATCGAGTACTTTTTTATCTTTCAAGTCATTTTTCAGTAGAAACTGAATCATCATATGTGTGGTTTCATGATGCCCTGTTCCAAAACTCATTTTAGGCTCAATAACAATATCATATTTGGTAGTAGGCTTTTCATGAAAGGGAGCTCTTACTGTACACAGGCCATCTACTTCTATAGGGTGAAAGTTTTTCTCCCACTCTGCATTCCAATTCTGCTGTTCTATTTCTTTAAAATCAAATGTAATTTCAAACAAATCACTCTCTAGAATTTGAATATCTTCAAGTATTTCTGGTTTCCATTCTCCTTTTTGGATATAAGCTAGAACCCCTTCTTCATTTTCAACAAAACTTTCAAAACCAGCATACCCCAATTCAGCAATTAAAATTTCATTTCCTTGCGCTATTGGTGCTACTTTAAAAGTGTACTCTAGATATATCTGATCCATATATTCAATTAAAAAATTATTAGAAAAAATGAAGTCGAAAACTGTACAAAAATACAATCTTACGACTTCATTTAAAATATTGAGTTTAATCAACTACCTCGAGGCAAGCCTACGAGGTAGTTAAAGGAAAATAATTTAATCCATTTCGACGTAGAACCATTCGATATACTCAGAACAGGCTCTAGAGAGTAAAGCCCTCAATGAGGGATTTAAACTTTTTCTATTTCCTAGAAATGTCTAAAATTTGTTTAGATAGCTTTTACTATCCCAATAAAATCTTCTGCTTTCAATGCTGCCCCACCAATCAAACCACCATCTACATCTGGCTTAGAAAAAATCTCTTCTGCATTTGCTGGTTTTACACTACCACCATAAAGAATAGAAATACTATCGGCTAAGTCTTGACTGTACTTGTCGGCTAATGTTTTTCTAATAAATTCATGCATTTCTTGTGCTTGCTCTGGACTTGCTGTTTCTCCTGTACCTATAGCCCATACTGGCTCATAAGCCAAAACAATACGCTTCCAAGCAGCTGCTTCTAAATGAAATAGAGCATTTTTTAACTGACTTTCAACTAATTTAAAGTGATTATCAGACTTTCTATCCTCTAATTCCTCTCCAAAACAAAAAATAATATCCATTTCGTGTTTTATAGCAGTATCTACTTTTTTAGCAAGTAAAGCATCGTCTTCTCCAAAATAAGCTCGACGTTCTGAATGCCCTAAAATAACCGTTTTAATCCCTACACTTTTAAGCATAGAAGCAGAAATTTCTCCTGTATACGCTCCATTTTCTTCTTGGTGCATATTCTGTGCTACCACTTCTATGGCGCTATCTTTAAGAGCTTCATAAGCTGGGTATAGATTTGTATATGTTGGCGCTATTTTTACTTCTGCATCGGTAGCTGGTAAACTTTTCTTCAAATCACTAATTAAGGTTTGTGTTTGAGCAAGATCGTTATTCATTTTCCAGTTTCCAGCAACTATTTTTTTTCTCATTTTATTTTTTTTAAGTTGAATTTTTATTTTCATAACAAAAATATTAATTAAAGCCTATTTAAACGACTTCTTAACATCTTGTTACAATTAAGTTCTTATTGTTAATTTTCAAACTCAAAATCATGTGCATCTTTAAAATGCAATTTTTGAGTAATTGTTCCTTTTTGCAATTCCAATATAGCTGGATTTGAACGTATTATTGTTTTTACCGTAGTTAAATCGCAGAAGTAAAAGTCAAAATTTAATTGATACTTTTCTTTAAAAGGGGCTAACTGCTCTTCATTTGAAGCAGATAAACCTATTATTTTATACCCTTTAGACCTAGCTTCTTTTACAACTTCCATTATAGCTGTTAAACCTTTGATATTTGCTTCTTCTATATTTCTAGAAACTACCACCAAAACTTTATCCCATTCCATTATCTCCGAAGTATAGTCTGTGCCATTCAATTCCATCGTAAAATCATGAATTGGAGGCTCATACCCTTCTTGGAGTAACGTAGTTTGAACATCAATAAACTCTCCATCAACCGTTGGATAATCTCCTTCGGTACTTATTATTTTTTCTTCTCCGTTTACATTAAATTTCCAATCGTATTGATACACTGCCTCAGGAGCTCCTTCTGGCACTTCCATCCCTTCTATAATATTTACCCCTATTTTATATGGGCGAAAATCTACAACTGGCAAATGGTTGTACACATAATAGGCATATCCAGAACAAAATATTATAGCTAAAAAAGTAGCAAACCCTGCAAAGCTAAACTTATTAATATATACTCTTTTAAAGAATAATATTAAAATAAGTAGCAATAAGGCCACATCTTTAAAGAACGACTCCCAAGGGGTTAATTTTATAGCATCTCCAAAACACCCACAATCGGTAACTTTATTAAAATATGCAGAATAAAACGTTAAGAATGTAAAGAATATAATCATAAGGAGTAAACTCCAAACTGTAAATTTACGTTTAAAACCCACTAAAAGCATGACGCCTAGAACGGTTTCAAAAATCACTAAAAATATAGCTATAGCAAGTGCATAAGGCGCTAAAAACTCTAAATTTAATACACTAGGACTAAAATATTCTTCCAATTTAAATGAAAACCCTACTGGATCGTTTAATTTTATAAGTCCACTTATAATAAACAAAAACCCAACTAGTATTCTTGCAATTGAAACTACTATTTTACCCATTCTTTACTTTTTCTATTATTTTTAAATTCAGTTTTTATATGAAACTCATTATTAACTTTTCAACTCTTCAAGATGAATCATTGCAAAAACTGCATAATTAATCATATCTTGATAGTTTGCATCAATCCCTTCACTTACCAATGTTTTCCCTTTATTATCTTCAATTTGCTTTACACGAAGTATCTTTTGTAAAATCAAATCCGTCAAAGAACTTACACGCATTTCTCGCCAAGCCTCTCCATAATCATGGTTTTTATTTAGCATTAAATTCTTTGTCTGCTCAATATAAAAATCATACAGTTTTACAGCTTCATCAGTAGTTAAATCTGGCTGTACTGCTATCCCTTTTTCTATCTGAATAAGCGCCATAACGGAATAATTTATAATTCCGATAAATTCAGATATTTCGTCTTCATCTACTTTTCTAACACTATTTTCTTGAAGGGAACGAATACGTTGTGCCTTTATAAATATCTGATCTGTAAGCGATGGCAATCGTAAAATACGCCACGCACTTCCATAATCTTTCATTTTCTTTTCAAACAATTCACGACAAACACTAACTACCTCATCGTATTGTTTTGATGTATTTTGCATAAGTTTGATACTATTTTGCGTAAATTTCGCTTAAAATTTTCAATTGTTCAAAGTTAGCCCTTTAAACTTTATATTTTAAGCCCTTTTTAATGACAATTAACTGCAACGGAACCCTTATCGATATTTCAAGCCCAAAAGTAATGGGCATATTAAATACCACTCCAGATTCATTTTTTGATGGAGGAAAATACACCAATGATAGTCACATTTTAAATCGTGTAGAATCGATGTTAAATGATGGCGCTACTTTTATTGATTTAGGCGCCTACAGTTCTAGACCTGGAGCAAAAGAAGTTTCTGTTCAAGAAGAACTAAAACGCAGTGTTCCTACTACAGAACTTATTCTGAAAAACTTTCCTGAAACCTTACTCTCTATAGACACCTTTCGTGCTGAAGTTGCAAAAGAAGCTATTGAAGCAGGAGCGTGTATAGTGAACGATATTTCTGGCGGAACATTAGATCCTAATATGATTCCGACTGTAGGAAAACTTCGAGTTCCATATATTTTAATGCATATGAAAGGGAATCCAGAAACAATGCAAACAAAAATAACCTACCGTAATTTTATGAGAGAACTTCTTTATTACTTTTCTGAAAGAATAGCAGAAGTCAATGCTCATAAAATAAACGATGTGATAATTGATCCTGGTTTTGGATTTGCTAAAAACTTAGACCAGAATTATGAGCTAATGGCTAAACTAGATGTATTGCACATTTTAGGATTACCTCTATTAGTAGGAATCAGTAGAAAATCTATGATTTACAAACTATTAGAAACTGATGCTTCTCAAGCCCTTAACGGTACCACAAGTTTAAATACAATTGCTCTAAGCAAAGGTGCTAATATTTTAAGGGTGCATGATGTAAAAGAAGCTATGGAGTGTATCAAAATTAAGGAAATGATTGCCAAAAATAATTTCAGTATCTAATTGCTCTCAATATTTTACTGCAAAAAACAAACAGTCTGAAATTCATAAAAACATTTTAACCTCACTTAGTGAGCAATTCTATTTTTTACTAATCTAAATTTTATATTTTTACATAAAACCGAAGTACTTTGGAAATATTCGATTTTGTTGAGCTTAAAATTGTAGATATCATAGATATCTTCCTTGTTGCCTTTCTTTTTTACTACTTATACAAGTTGGTAAAAGGAACTGTTGCCATTAATATCTTTATTGGTATCGTTATAATCTATGTTATCTATTTACTTACCGAAGCATTAGATATGCGTATTCTAAGTAACATTTTTGGTAAATTTATAGGTGCAGGATTTTTTGCTTTGATTGTAGTTTTTCAGCAAGAAATTAGAAAATTCTTATTAATGGTAGGCTCTACAAACTTTAGTAAAAGAGGGATTATGAAGCATCTCAATTTTATGAAACACGACGGTTTGGGGGTAGATACAAATGTAGATGCCATAATTTCTGCTTGTGAAAAAATGAGCTCGAAACTTACTGGTGTACTTATAGTTATTGAAAGAAATAACTCTCTAGAATTTGTAAAACATACTGGAGACCACATGAATATTGAAGTAAATCAACCTATTTTAGAAAGCATCTTTTACAAAAATAGTACCTTACATGATGGCGCTGTTATTATTGAAGGAAACCGAATTGTGGCAACACGAGCAATCCTACCTGTTTCAAACGAACGAAACATTCCGCTTCGGTTTGGGTTAAGACATCGAGCAGCTATTGGAGTTACCGAAAAAACTGATGCTGTTGCTTTGGTTGTTAGTGAAGAAAACGGGCAAGTTTCTTATATTAAGAATGGAGAATTTGTTTTGTATAATGAATTCAACGAACTTAAGAAAATTATTATAGACGATCTTACATAAGATTTTAGATTTTTATCCTTACTCCCTTATTTAGATAGCTTCTTCAGCTAAAAATTGAACTTCGTATAAATTACGATAGTATCCATTTTCTTGTTTTAATAAATCTTCATGTGTGCCAGACTCCACTATTTTCCCTGCTTCCATTACAATAATCCGATCTGCTTTTTTAATAGTTGCCAAACGGTGAGCAATTACAATAGAAGTTCTTCCTTTAGTTATCTTATCTGTTGCTTTCTGAATTAATTTTTCTGAATGCCCATCTACAGAAGAGGTTGCTTCATCCAACACCAATATACTTGGATTACTTACATACGCACGTAAAAAAGCAATGAGCTGACGTTGCCCACTAGAAAGCATACTTCCTCTTTCTTTTACATTATAATGATACCCTCCAGGCAAGCTTTTTATAAACTTATGAATTCCTATATCTTTTGCTGCTTGGACTACATCTTCTTCCTTAATTGAAGGGTCATTTAGTGTAATATTATTTAAAATTGTATCTGCAAATAAGAAAACATCTTGCAAAACAACTGCTATTTGAGAACGCAGGGATTGTATGGTAAATTCGTTAATATTAGTTCCATCTGCTAAAATTTCTCCTGAATTAATTTCATAAAAACGATTCAATAAATTAATAATAGTAGACTTCCCAGCTCCTGTTGCTCCAACAATAGCAATAGTTTCTCCAGGTTTTGCTTCAAACGAAATTCCGTGTAAAACCTCTTCATTTTCAATATATCCAAAACGGACATTCTTAAAAGCAAGTGCTCCTTTTAAGTTTTCTGCGGTAAGATTTCCTTTATTTTCAATCTTACTATCGGTATCCAAAATATCAAACACCCTATTTGCAGCAACCATTCCCATTTGTAGGGTATTAAATTTATCGGCTATTTGTCTAAGCGGTCTAAAAATCATTGTAGCCAACATAATAAACATAAAAATGTTCCCTAAATCGCTGGCACCATCCATTACTGCACGTAACCCACCATACCAAACAATTAAACCCGTTGTTATAGCCGACATAAGTTCTACAACCGCTATAAAAATGGAGTTATACCAAACCGTGTTAATCCAAGCTTTTTTGTGTTTTTCGTTTATTACTTTAAATTGTTCGTATTCCTCTTTTTCTCTTACAAAAAGCTGAACTATTTTCATTCCCGTTAACCGCTCCTGAACAAAAGAATTTAAGTTTGAAACCTCTTTTCTCACTTCAATAAATGCTTTCTTCATTGCTTTTTGAAACAATCTAGTAGCATATAACATTAATGGAAGTACTGCAAACACTATTAAAGATAATTGCCAATCAAAATAAAGCATTACTCCAGCCACAACTATCATTTTTAGCAAGTCACTAACAATCATAAAAAGTCCGTCGCTAAAAATAGCTGCAATACGCTCAATATCACTTACAGCCCTTGTTACAAGTATTCCTACAGAAGAACTATCAAAATACTTCATTCTAAAACTAAGCATATGCTTAAATAGTTTTACCCGAATATCTTGAATTACCGATTGTCCCAACCAATTGGCATAATAAATAAATGAAAGCTGACTAATAACTTCTAAAAATAGCACAATCGTCATGTAAATCACAAACATCAAGAGTCCGTGACTATCTTTTGAAAGTACGTAATCGTCTATGGTGTATTTTAATAATATAGGACGAACAGAAGAAAATACTGAAAGTGAGATTGCCGCAAAAGCAACCCCAATAAATGTTAATCGGTATGGCCTTGTGTAACGCATTAAACGCTTAAAAAGTCCTAAATCAAATGTATTACCTGCTTTATCTTTACTCATTAATTTTTTTAATTGAATTGGGGTAGACCACTTCTGTTAAATAAAGTCCATGTGCTGGAACCGAGGCTCCTGCATTACTTCTATCTTTACTTTTTATAATTTCTGTTACTTCCTCAAGAGATATTTTTCCTATTCCAACATCCAACAAAGTTCCTACAATAGCTCTTACCATATTACGTAAAAATCTGTCGGCTGTGATATGAAAAACTAACAATTCTCCTTCACAAATCCACGCTGCCCTTTTTACATCACAAATATATGTTTTTACATCTGTGTTTGATTTAGAGAAACATTGAAAATCTTTATAATTTAATAATTCTGCAGCGGCTTTATTCATGGCATCTACATCTAAATCTGCCTTTATAAAGTGTGCGTACTTATTAAAAAAAGGATTCTTTTCTTGAACCAACCAATATTCATAACTCCGTTGTGTAGCATCAAAACGAGCATGCGCTTCATCTACCACTAAAAAAATATCCTTTATAGCAATATCATTAGGTAAAAAGCTATTCAGTTTATGCTTTAATATGGCAGTTTCTATAGCTATATTAACATCAAAATGAGCAAACATTTGCTTTGCATGTACTCCAGAATCGGTTCTACCGGCGCCCATTATCTGAGTTTCTGTTCTTAAAAGTGTAGAAAGTGCTTTTTCTAAAACTTCTTGTACAGAAATTGCGTTAGGCTGATTTTGCCACCCATGGTATTGTTGCCCATTGTAAGAAAGCTCCAAAAAATATCTCAAATCAAAATGCTATTTTTGTAACAAGCTACAAAGATACTCATTTTGATGGGAGTATTTTATTTTGAAAGTCCATAATGGGCATTTAATAGGCAATGACCAATACCAATCGAAATAATTAAATTACTAGAAAGCAATTAATTGTAAAACCAACTACCTCGAGGCAAGCCTTCGAGGTAGTCAAAGGAAAATAATTTAACCAATTTCGACGTAGAGCCCTTCGATAAACTCAGGGCAAGCTCTGGGGAATAAAACCCTCAATGAGGGATTTAAATAGATGAAACATCCATGTCTAATTTTTAAACACTCAGCTGAATGATTATTTGGATGTTCCATATGAACATTTAAAGACAATAAAAAAAACATATAAAACCCCTCATAAAGGGATTTATTATAGATAAGGTAAATGCCTCCGCAAAGGGGATGAATAAATCAAAGACTTTTTAAAACGTAATTATTTTATGCGAAAAATTCTTTTACTTTCAGACACACATAGTTATATAGACGATGCTATTCTAAAATATGTAAATCTAGCTGATGAAGTATGGCATGCCGGAGATATTGGCGACCTCCAAGTTACCGATGCTTTAAAAAAACTAAAACCTCTAAAAGCTGTTTTTGGAAATATTGATAATGACAAAGCACGATTAGAATTTCCAGAAAATAACCGCTTCTTTTGTGAAGGGGTGGATGTTTGGATTACACATATTGGAGGATATCCTAATAAATACGACCGTAGAATTAGAGAGGAAATCAAGGTAAACCCTCCTAAACTCTTTATTTGTGGACACTCGCATATCTTAAAAGTAATGTGGGATAAAAAGCTGAATTTATTGCATATGAATCCTGGTGCAGCTGGGAAACATGGGTTTCATAAAGTTAGAACTATGTTACGCTTTGTAATTGACAACGAACAAATTAAAGACCTTGAAATTATAGAACTCGAAAAACGAGTATAAATAAAGGTTAATCCCTGCTATATATTACTTATTTTCTAAAAAGATATTACTTTTACACTCTTTAAAAAAAATCATATTATGATCAGAAAAATTTTAACGGTTGTTGTTCTTACAGCAACACTTTTATCTCTAAACAGCTGTGATACACTTAACACTGCTGGAAACACAAGTCAAAACAGCAATGTAGCTTTAAACACTGTACAATCTGTTTTAAATAACGGAACACAAGAAGCTTTTTCGGTATTTGGCGACTCCAATGAATTTATGACTAATGCTTTGATTGATGCTGCCATGCCTCAAAAATTAAAAGATATCAACAATAAATTAGAATCTTTAGGACTTTCTAGTGTTGTTGCAAAGGAAAAAGCACTAATTAGCGATATTGCAAATGCTTCTATTACCACCGCAAGACCTATAGTTACTAAAGCTATAAATGAAATGACTACTCAAGATGCAATTGCTATTATTTCTGGTGGAAAAGATGCTGCAACGTCCTACCTTAAGGATAAAACTTACAATGATTTAACTACTGCTATTGCTCCAGTTGTTACCGATAAAACAGAAAGCTTAGGCATCAACTCCTTATTAAACAATGCGCTTGGAGGTAATAATAGCTCATTAAATGGAGTTTTAGGCGCTGTTTTAGGAACAGGAAGTACCGCCAGTGGTTCCGAGCAGTTAAACGATGCAGTAACCAAACAATTAGTAGATGGTTTATTTAATATTGTAGAACAAACCGAAAATAACGTACGTTCAAATCCTTCTACTATTTTAAACTCTGTTTTGAGTAATTAAAGAAGGAGCTAAATGTATTTCTACTTCAAAGGCTAAGAATATAGTTGTTAATATCAATAATTAAGACATCTTAGCAATCGAACATTTATTATGTTTTTATAGCATAAAAGCATATAAAATGATGATTTTAATTATTTTTTAGAATATTTATTATGAAATAATGTTTTTTTTCACTATATTGGTATTATATACTATATAATTTTAATTATTTAAGAGCTCTACGTAAATGTTTAAAAATTCATTTATTAACACTTTAAATATTAGAAAACATGAAAAAAATAATTCTTTCTTTTGCGCTAATCACTATTGCATTTGTAGCATTCGCATTTGCACCTGCTGAGACAAATAATTCACTAACTGATGACTTTGAAATAACTGATACAGTTTTAGAAGCACAAGCTACATGTTCTACTAAATATCGAACTCAAGAGTCTTTTTCCGAATGTAATAATACACATACTGGAGAAGTACTTAAGCAATTTGAAGCTATGTCCAACATATTAGGTAAATACTAAATGCTCTATAGTATTGTTCTCTTTAATAGAGAGAGCAATACTTTTTCTATTTAAAAAAAAAAGATGATATCCATTCATAAATGTTTTCTTGCTCTTTTTTTAATTTACTGTACCATACAGGCAAAAGCTCAATCAGAAGCAAAAAATATTATCAAAGTAACCTATACAAGTACTCCCATCAGTCAATATAAAATGACGGAGTCACACATGCAGGACTCGCCAACGAAAGCGTCATTGCACGAATTTATGAAGGGAATAACAGATTATTATAGTTTTAATATTAATGTTAAAGATCGCTCATCTATCTATGTTTTGGATTCTACGGTACAAAAAAGACCGATAGGCTGGGAAAACCCTAGAACTACAGCAGCTCTTGCCGATACAGTTTTATTCTCTATAAAAACTACCGAAAACAAGACCTTTAAACATGAGTGGATAATGAATCAAACCTTTTACACCGAAGGTGAAGTTGGGAATATAGAATGGGTTTTAACCAATGAGCAAAAGAAGATAAAAGGGCTAAATTGTTTCAAGGCAAAATCGAAATCAAGTGATTACCCTATGTTAACGGTCTGGTACACCAAAGAACTACCCGTATCAAACGGGCCCTCTGTGTACCAAGGACTCCCAGGACTAGTAGTAGTTGCAGAAGACTATTTTCGAACTATACAAATCCAAAAAATTGAATATAATAATGAGATTGATTTTTACGAAACCCTTTATAAAACGAAGTATAATATTTTTATAGAAGAAAAGAAAAAGAAAAAGCACTACGATATAGAACCCATATTACTTATTAAAAAAGGAGATCTTGCAACAGGTCTCTATGAATATTATCATAAAAAGCCATATAAAAGATAAACTATTTTTCCTTTATAAAAGGTCTTGATATCGTTGTTTTATCCATTTAAAAACACCAGTAAAAATGTATTATGAAAAAAACATTGTTAGTACTCTTCTTTACTGGGCATTTATTACTTATTTTTTTTCAATCGACTTGGACTACAATTGACGGATATTGGGGTTTCCACTATAATAAAAAACCATCCATCTTTATTTTTAACTTTTTAAAACAGAACCAATACACCGAGCCATATTATTTATTGACAGGTATAAATACAGGTTATGGGTTTTATGGCATCCATGCCGCTACAGAAAAATACTTAAGGGCAACTTATTATGATTCTCTGGATCAGGTGCTAAAAAAAGACCGCTACTTTAACTTCTCAAGTACCAATGGTATTTCACGGTTGGAAGGGTATGCATCATTTTTAGCAAATTATGTAGCAAAAACAAAAAATGCAATAGATGCTGATTCTCTCTCAATAGCTAATAACGATCCAGATGTTCTAAGTTTAAGGAATGATTATAAGTTCAAAAAAGACTACGTAGTTAAAACCTTAAAATGGTTAGGAAAAAAAGAAGCCTTAAAGCGCTCCGAATGTGCTTCATATAAAATAGAATTACTTACTATAGTTCCCGAAAATATTTGGGAAAGGAAGGAACGTCAAGCTAAACCTAATATATATGTTATTCAAGAAGGTAGATTTCCTGTACAATAAATTAGAAGGCTTATTCAAAATAGATGGTAGTGAAAAACTCTTTTTAATTTTTTTTCGCTTAACAATTAGTACCATTGCGCTTATCGAAATTGCTAGTTTAATAAAGGATTTACCCTTATTATTTTCTTCTGCAGAAACTTTAATCCCTCAAGAATTAATTTATTTAGAATCTGGATATTTTAAATACTTCCATCCATTATATCAATTTATAGAAACCAACGGGATCTCAAACATCTTTTTTCCAACAGTAACAAGAATCTATATAGGAGCTTTAATTTTTCTTTTATTGGGCTTTTTCACACGTTATGCCGCTGGAATAGCTTTGGTTTTTCAGCTAATCATATTTAGAAGTTTTACTCCTTTCAACTACGGCTATGATTTTTTTTTAACCATGTCTTTATTTTACTGTTTGGTGTTTCCGGTAGGATATTTTTTTTCAATCGACAAAAAATTATTTAACCCTGTATTAAATTTAGGTTTCAACTACAGGCGGGTAATTCAAATTCACTTAGCTATGGCGTATTGTTTTTCAGGAATTGCCAAAGGGCTTGATAGTGGGTGGAGGAATGGCAACTCCGTTTGGAAAGCACTAGCTTCAGCAGATAATAATTATCATACATTCCCCTCAGAAATTTTCATAATAATAGGAATAGGTACAATATTACTTGAATTCTTTTATCCATTTTTAGTTATTCAAAAATTAACTAGAAGATATACTGTTTTTGCTATTATTCTTATGCATATGGGAATAGCAATCACAATGGACTTATATGCTTTTTCAGCAATGATGATTGCATGGAACATAGCTGCATATGGTCGATTTTCTACAAAAAAATAGTTCTTAATGCTAAAATCACTTAAATATATTATTTATTTTTTTTGTGGCTACATAGCATATGGACAGCAAATAGAAATTTCTGGAACTGTTAAAAGTAATGATGGAGGTTTTGTACCTCATGCTAACGTTGTAATAAATAACACATCCTCTTCAGAAAACATAAATTATGGTTATACTGATGAAAAAGGGAGCTTTTCTATTGAAATCCCTTCTGAAATCCAAACTATTACTATTAACGTCTCCGCCATAGGCTATCAAGAAAAAACTGTTTTTATACAACTTAACAACAATTATAATATTGAAATCTACTTAGAAGAGCGGGTCACTCAACTGCAAGAAGTCATTGTAGAAGTAAAAAAAAACGAAGATATTTTAGATTTGGATATTAATAACATGAGCCTTCGTAAAGAAAGTACTCTTCGGGAGATTCTAGATAAAACAGAAGGTATCATTATGGGTGAAGAGGGGACAATTTCATATCAAGGAAAACAAATTAATAAAATACTCATCAACAGCAAAGAAGTATTCATCAATCAAAATAAGGTTGCCTTAGACAACTTGGATTATGAGATAATGGATAAAGTTCAAATTATAGACAACTATAAAGATAAATTTACATTAGATTTTGATCGGATAAGAGATCCTGTTATCAACATTGATACAAAAAGCGAATTTAAAGGAATTCTTAAAACCGAAGTAAGTGTTGGATACGGGTTTAAAAATAAATATAGCCTTTTAGGTAAAGGATTCTTTTTTTCAGATGAGTTCAACTCCTTTGTTACAACTCATACCAATAATACTGGCAAAAAAGAGTTTAGCCAACAAGATGTTTTATCTTCTGTTACAAATTATGCAACAACTACACTTGAGAAAACCTTTCAGTCCTTTTTTATTGATAATGTACAAACCAAAAAAAACTTTGTAAGTAATAGCAACCTCACTTTCCGATGGCAGGGAGATAAAAGTAAAACAGGCATTGTAGTTTATCACGGGAATATTCATACTGAACAAGAGATTAATTACAATACATTTATTGCCGACACCTTAATAGAAAAAAGTTATTCTGAAAACATTGAAAAAGGGAATTTTGTATCTGCAACAGCTAACTATAATTATTTCATTTCATCAAGTACTGTGCTTCAAAATAATTTAAATGCTTTAATAGTGAAATCTAAAAAAAATGAAGTTAGCATGGATACATTGCTTATCCCTGATCAGAACTACTTTATGCAACAAAACCTAAACACCCCTAAAGATATAGCTATATCTAATGTTATGAAGCTTACACATATGTTGGGAGACAGTGCAATTTTCGATTTGGATATGGATTATTACTATGAAAATTTTTCACGAGATTACAAAACCCAATTATCAAATATTGAAGCTCCTGATATCTTTCAAGAAGAATCATTCTCTAAAAGTTTTTTTTCGACTCAAGGTAATTTTAAATTTAGACTTGAAAAATCTGCTCTAAATATAGGTATTAATTCCACTAATAATATTGAATTAGGGAAGCTATACAGTCGGAGTAATTCTAATAATACCGACCTCAAAAGAAATGTTTCCACCATTGGAATCCCATTTTATCTTAGTGGAGGTGTCAAAAAATTCGATTATAAAATATCAATATCTCCCACCTTGATTTTTAAAGAACAAAGTGGTAATCGGAGATTTCTAAAGATGTCACATAGTTTGACATATAATATCGAATCACAGAATAAATTAGGATTGGGGTATAGTCATAATTACAAATTTTATAATCTCAATTCATTATACGATACTATTGTGAAGGATTATAATCACATTATAATTAATCAAAACGAAAGCAATCTTGAAAAATTCTCAACCAATGATGAACTTGCATTAAGTTGGTTTAACAATAATGTTGCAAGATCTAAAAGTCTACATATTATTTATCGATATAATCGCAAACAGGACTTTTTACAAAGTGTTTTAGATTCTATTTCCAACAATAGGTTTTTTTACTCCAACCTTATCTTTGACAATAAGCAAACACATACTTTAAATACTGGTGCTAAAAAAGGTTTCTATGTAGGGAAAGTTTATCATCGTCTCACTATAGGTGGTAATTTTAACTTAAAGTATAGCTCCTACCCTACCATTGTCAATAATGTAAAAGCCTTAGCAGAAGTAAATTCATGGAATCCAGAGGCAAAAATTACATTTGCTCCCCGTAATTTTTTCATGAGCGAAATGGGCAATCGTTTTGAGTGGAGCGAACTTTCTTTTAATCTTGACGGCAAAGAAACCAACAGACAATCTGTCTTTACCAATACATTTTCCATAAAAGGTTTTGGAGATAAAGTCAGCTGGAATCTTGATTTCATATATCGTAAATATAATACAAATGACGAAATATTTGATGTTCCTGATACTCATCTTGAATTTAAATATGATCTATCTGAAAAATTATCATTTTCAATCAAAGGACAATCTCTACTCACTTTATTCAATTTAAATAACTACAGCTTTATAAATACAGTTTCAGATGGAAATACAGTAATCCAAACTAAAACCAGTAATAATCTAGGTTATCTTATTTTATATACATCCATAAAATTCTAAGCCTCTCCAGTAGGACCAAAATTTAATGGGATTGGTGGCTGTTCATAATCCTTTATTTCGCCATGTGCTTGTTCAAAGCGTTGTACATTATCTGCTAATGCTTTTAAAAAGCGCTTAGCATGTTGAGGAGTAAGTATAATTCTACTTTTTACTTTAGCCTTAGGTCTCCCAGGCATAATACTTACATAATCCACTACAAACTCAGATACAGAATGATTTATAATAGCAAGATTGGCATATGTCCCTTCTGCTGTTACATCGTCTAATTCTATGTTTATTTGGTTCTTGTTTTTGTCGTTTTGATCGCTCATCGTATAATTTTAAAAGTTGAAAGTTTGTAAAGTCTAAAGTTGCAATAACTTTTTATTAATCTTCTTCAAACTTTTGTAAAAATAGCATTTTAAAAAAGAAAACCCCAAAGGAAAATTCCTTTGGGGTTTTACTATATAATTTTAAGTATTCTTAAAAGTTAACGTGCTGTTGTTTACTAGCCATAATCTCATTGTACTCTTCTTTAGATCCTACAATAATATTATCATAGTCTCTCATTCCAGTACCAGCTGGGATTCTGTGTCCAACAATTACATTCTCTTTTAATCCTTCAAGATCATCTATTTTACCGCTTACAGCAGCTTCGTTCAGTACTTTTGTAGTTTCCTGGAACGATGCAGCAGAGATAAACGATTTTGTTTGTAACGATGCTCTTGTAATACCTTGAAGTATTGGCGTAGCTACTGCCGGAACAGCATCTCTAGCCTCAACAAGTTGTTTGTCATTTCTTCTTAAGATAGAATTCTCATCTCTCAACTCACGTGGAGAAATAATTTGTCCTGCTCTTAAAGTATCTGAATCTCCTGCATCCTCGATAACTTTCATTCCAAAGATTCTATCATTTTCTTCAATGAAATCGTCTTTATGAACTAATTGTTGCTCTAAGAAAGTAGTATCTCCAGAATCTTGAATATTAACTTTACGCATCATTTGACGTACTACTACTTCAAAGTGCTTATCGTTAATTTTCACCCCTTGTAAACGGTATACCTCTTGTACTTCGTTTACTAAGTATTGCTGTACCGCAGATGGGCCTTTAATTCTTAAAATATCTTCTGGTGTAATAGAACCATCAGAAAGAGGCATTCCGGCACGAACATAATCGTTTTCCTGAACAAGAATCTGGTTAGATAATTTAACCAAGTACTTTTTAATGTCTCCTAATTTAGATTCTACAATAATCTCACGATTACCTCTTTTAATTTTCCCGAAAGAAACTACACCATCAATTTCAGATACTACAGCTGGATTAGATGGGTTACGTGCTTCGAAAAGCTCGGTAACTCTAGGTAGACCCCCTGTAATATCCCCTGCTTTAGAAGATCTTCTAGGAATCTTAACCAATACTTTACCTTCTGCTATCTTCTCCCCATTGTCCACCATAATGTGTGCACCTACTGGTAAGTTATAAGAACGTAAAGTTTCTCCTTTAGCATCTTTAATCAATAAAGTTGGAATAAGCTTTTTGTTTCTAGATTCAGAAATTACTTTCTCTTGGAAACCAGTTTGCTCATCAATCTCTACTTGGTAAGTAACCCCTTGATCAATATTTTCGTAAGCAATTTTTCCTGAGAATTCAGAAACAATTACTGCGTTATATGGATCCCATTGACAGATTACAGCTCCTTTTTCTACTTTTTGTCCTTCTTTCACAAAAATTTGCGAACCATAAGGAACGTTATTTGTAGCTAAAACAATACCTGTTTTTTCGTCAACAAATTTAACTTCGGCAGTTCTAGAAATTACAACATCAACCTCATTTCCTTCAGCATCTGTTCCCTTAACTGTTTTAAGGTCTTCTATTTCTAACTTACTATTAAATTTAGCAATTACTTTATTTTCTTCTGAAATGTTTCCTGCAATACCTCCTACGTGGAATGTACGTAGCGTAAGCTGTGTACCTGGTTCCCCAATAGACTGTGCAGCAACAACTCCAACAGCTTCTCCTCTTTGAACCATCTTACCAGTTGCAAGATTACGTCCGTAACATTTCGCACAAATACCTCGTTTTGCTTCACAAGTAAGTGGCGAACGTACTTCAATTTTCTCAACAGGAGATGCATTAATTTTCTTAACGATTGCTTCTGAAACTTCCTCTCCAGAACGAACTAATAATTCTTCTGTTAACGGATCGTAAACATCGTGTAAAGAAACACGTCCTAAAATACGTTCTCCTAAAGATTCTACTATCTCATCATTCTTCTTCAATGCTTCAACTTCTACACCACGTAAAGTTCCGCAGTCTTCTGTATTCACAATAACATCTTGAGAAACATCCACCAAACGACGTGTTAAGTAACCCGCATCGGCAGTTTTTAACGCCGTATCCGCAAGTCCTTTACGCGCACCGTGAGTAGAAATAAAGTACTCAAGAATCGATAATCCTTCTTTAAAGTTAGAAAGAATTGGATTCTCAATAATTTCTCCACCACCAGCGGTAGATTTTTTAGGTTTTGCCATTAATCCACGCATTCCTGTAAGCTGACGAATCTGTTCTTTAGATCCCCTTGCTCCAGAGTCAAGCATCATAAATACCGAGTTAAATCCTTGGTTATCTTCACGAATACGCTTCATTGCAAGTTCAGTAAGCATTGCATTGGTAGAAGTCCAAACATCAATTACCTGATTATAACGCTCATTATTAGTAATAAGTCCCATGTTATAATTGGCCATAATTCCGTCTACCTGAACATTTGCCTCATCAATCATTGGTCCTTTCTCTTCAGGAATAATAATATCTCCTAAACTGAATGATAAACCTCCTTTAAATGCGAAGTTATACCCCATACTCTTGATTTTGTCCAAGAAGTCTGCAGTTGTAGGAACATCTGTAGCCTTTAAGATTTCTCCAATAATATCTCTAAGCGACTTTTTAGTCAATACTTCATTAATATATCCCGCCTTTTCTGGAACTACTTGGTTGAATAAAATTCTACCTACTGTAGTTTCAATAATTTGGTACACTAATTCTCCTTCTTCATTAAAGTCCTTAGCACGAACCTTTACCATTGCATTTAAGTCAACTTTTTTCTCATTAAAAGCAATTGTTACTTCATCTGCAGAATAAAAAGTCAAACCTTCTCCTTTAATAGGATGCTCTGGTGTAGATCTTCTAGCTTTAGTCATATAGTACAGCCCCAAGACCATATCCTGAGAAGGTACTGTAACTGGCGAACCATTTGCTGGGTTCAATATGTTGTGAGATGCCAACATTAACATTTGTGCCTCTAAAATAGCTTCTGGCCCAAGAGGTAAGTGAACCGCCATCTGGTCACCATCGAAATCGGCGTTGAATGCCGTACATACCAATGGGTGTAACTGGATAGCTTTCCCCTCAATTAATTTAGGCTGGAATGCTTGGATACCCAAACGGTGAAGCGTAGGGGCACGGTTAAGTAGTACTGGGTGTCCTTTAAGAACGTTCTCAAGAATATCCCAAACTACTGGCTCTCTTTTGTCTATAATCTTTTTGGCAGATTTTACCGTTTTTACAATCCCTCTTTCAATTAGTTTTCTAATTACAAAAGGTTTGTATAGCTCTGCTGCCATGTTTTTAGGAAGACCACATTCAAACAATTTCATTTCTGGTCCAACAACAATTACCGAACGTGCCGAATAATCCACACGTTTACCTAGAAGGTTTTGACGGAAACGTCCTTGTTTACCTTTTAATGAATCTGAAAGCGATTTTAATGGTCTGTTAGATTCTGTTTTAACTGCAGAAGACTTACGGGTATTATCAAATAATGAATCTACAGATTCTTGAAGCATACGCTTCTCGTTACGTAAGATAACTTCTGGAGCTTTAATCTCCATTAATCGTTTTAAACGATTGTTTCTGATAATTACCCTACGGTAAAGATCATTTAAATCTGATGTTGCAAAACGACCTCCATCCAATGGAACTAATGGACGTAATTCTGGTGGAATAACCGGAATTACTTTCATAATCATCCATTCTGGATTGTTTTCTCTATTCTTTTGAGATTCACGAAGTGCTTCAACAACTTGAAGACGTTTTAAAGCTTCTGTTTTACGTTGTTTAGAAGTTTCAGTATTTGCTTTATGTCTAAGCTCGTAAGAAAGTTCGTTAAGTTCTATTCTTGACAATAACTCTATAAGACATTCAGCTCCCATTTTAGCAATAAACTTATTAGGGTCTGTATCTTCTAAATATTGATTTTCTGAAGGAAGCGATTCTAGAATATTTAAATATTCTTCTTCCGTTAAGAAATCCATTTTTTGAACAGGTTCTCCATCAGCATTTTTTGCATTACCCGGTTGGATAACAACATAACGCTCATAGTAGATAATCATATCCAATTTCTTAGATGGTAATCCAAGAAGGTATCCTATTTTGTTTGGTAAAGAACGGAAATACCAAATATGTGCAACAGGAACTACTAAATTGATGTGTCCTACTCTATCTCTACGTACCTTTTTCTCGGTAACTTCAACACCACATCGGTCACAAACAATTCCTTTATAACGTATTCTTTTATATTTACCACAAGCACATTCGTAATCCTTTACCGGACCAAAAATACGCTCACAGAAAAGACCGTCACGCTCTGGTTTGTGCGTACGGTAATTAATGGTTTCCGGCTTTAGCACTTCTCCTCTAGACTCTGCTAAAATGGATTCTGGAGACGCTAAACCAATAGAGATTTTATTAAATCTCTGTTGTACTGTATTCTTATCTTTATTTCTAGCCATAATATATGGTGATAATGAATTAAGTGTAATTACCCTCTTTGAGGTTTTAATTCTTCAACCTTATGTTGAAATGAATTAAATTGTTTTACTATAAAAACCTTTAGGACTTTCCCCGCAGGTAGTTGGTTATAACTTTTTTAGTGAAGGCACTCCGTATCATACCGAGTGCCTCTACTAAAATTATTATTCTTCTAATCTGATATCTAAACCAAGACCTTTCAACTCATGCATTAATACATTGAAGGATTCTGGTAATCCTGGTTCTGGCATCATCTCTCCCTTAACGATAGACTCGTAAGTTTTAGCTCTACCAATAACATCATCAGATTTTACAGTTAAGATTTCTCTTAGTGTACTTGATGCACCGTATGCCTCAAGTGCCCAAACCTCCATCTCACCAAAACGCTGACCACCAAATTGTGCTTTACCTCCTAAAGGCTGTTGCGTAATTAATGAGTATGGTCCAATAGAACGTGCATGCATTTTGTCGTCTACCATGTGGCCTAATTTAAGCATGTAAATTACACCTACTGTAGCCGCTTGATCAAAACGCTCTCCAGTTCCACCATCATAAAGGTATGTATGACCAAATCTTGGAATTCCAGCTTCATCTGTAAGCTCATTAATTTGATCTAATGATGCACCATCAAAGATTGGAGTTGCAAATTTTCTACCTAAGTTTTTACCTGCCCATCCTAAAACGGTTTCATAAATCTGCCCAATGTTCATACGAGAAGGTACCCCAAGTGGATTTAATACAATATCTACTGGTGTTCCATCTTCTAAGAATGGCATATCTTCTTGACGTGTAATTCTAGCTACAATACCTTTATTACCGTGACGACCTGCCATCTTATCTCCTACTTTAAGCTTACGTTTTTTAGCGATATACACTTTAGCAAGTTTCATAATTCCTGCTGGTAATTCATCCCCAACAGAAATAGTAAACTTATCTCTACGTAACGCTCCTTGAAGGTCGTTTAATTTAATTTTATAATTATGAAGAAGATCGTTGATTGATGCATTAGTCTCATCATCTGTTGTCCAAGTTCCGCTTACTAAGTGTGCGAAATCGTCTACAGCATTCAACATCTTTTGTGTGTATTTTTTACCTTTAGGGAATACTTCTTCTCCTAAATCGTTAAATACTCCTTGTGATGTTTTTCCGTTTACAATTGAGAATAATTTTTCAACCAATACATCTTTAAGTCCAGTGAATTTTGTCTCAAATTCTAACTCTAACTTAGCAATATCTTCTTTATCTTTTGCTCTCTTACGCTTATCTTTAATAGCTCTTGAGAACAATTTCTTATCAATAACTACTCCATTTAATGATGGAGAAGCTTTTAATGAAGCGTCTTTTACATCTCCTGCTTTATCTCCAAAGATTGCACGAAGTAATTTTTCTTCTGGAGTTGGATCTGATTCTCCTTTTGGAGTAATCTTACCAATTAAAATATCTCCAGGTTTTACTTCAGCTCCAATACGAATCATTCCGTTTTCATCCAAGTCTTTTGTAGCCTCTTCAGATACGTTAGGAATATCATTTGTTAATTCTTCAGCTCCTAATTTTGTATCTCTCACTTCAAGAGAATACTCATCAATATGGATAGATGTAAAGATATCTTCTCTAACTACTTTTTCAGAAATTACAATTGCATCCTCAAAGTTATACCCTTTCCAAGGCATAAAGGCTACTTGTAAGTTTCTTCCTAAAGCAAGTTCTCCTTGTTGTGTAGCATAACCTTCACAAAGTACTTGTCCTTTTTTAACTTTATCACCTTTTCTTACAATAGGTTTAAGGTTAATAGAAGTTCCTTGATTTGTTTTTCTGAATTTAACTAGGTTGTATGTTTTGAAATCATCATCAAAACTTACCAATCTATCATTTTCAGTTCTATCGTACTTAATTGTAATTTTAGACGCATCTACATAATCTATTACTCCATCTCCTTCTGCGTTAATTAATACACGAGAATCTGAAGCCACCTGACGTTCTAGACCTGTCCCTACAATTGGAGATTCTGGTCTTAATAAAGGAACTGCCTGGCGCATCATGTTAGATCCCATCAATGCACGGTTGGCATCATCATGCTCCAAGAATGGAATTAAAGATGCAGAAATAGATGCAATCTGGTTTGGTGCAACATCCGTGTAATGAATCTCTTCTGGATCTACTACTGGGAAGTCACCTTCCATACGTGCAATTACTTTATCAGTATCAATAGTTCCATTATCTGATAAAGGAATATTTGCTTGTGCAATTTTCTTTTCTTCTTCTTCTTCAGCACTTAAATAAAGTATTTCAGAAAGATCTACTTTACCTTCAGTTACTTTTCTATATGGAGTTTCAATGAATCCCATTCCGTTTACTTTCGCAAACACACTTAATGAAGAAATCAAACCAATGTTTGGTCCCTCTGGTGTTTCAATAGGACAAAGACGTCCGTAATGCGTGTAGTGAACGTCACGAACCTCGAATCCTGCTCTCTCACGAGAAAGACCTCCTGGTCCTAATGCAGATAAACGACGTTTGTGTGTAATCTCTGCCAATGGATTTGTTTGATCCATAAACTGAGATAACTGATTTGTACCAAAGAATGAGTTAATAACCGATGATAATGTTTTAGCATTAATCAAATCGATAGGTGTAAACACCTCGTTATCACGTACATTCATACGCTCACGAATGGTTCTAGCCATACGTGCTAAACCTACTCCAAACTGAGAAGACAATTGCTCTCCTACTGTTCTAACACGACGGTTAGATAAGTGATCGATATCATCAATCTCTGCTTTAGAGTTGATTAACTCAATAAGATATTTAATAATTGTAATAATATCTTCTTTTGTTAAAACTTGTTTATCCATTGCGATATCCAAGCCTAACTTTTTATTCATTCTGTAACGACCAACTTCTCCTAAGTTGTAACGTTGATCTGAGAAGAATAATTTGTCTATAATACCTCTTGCCGTTTCTTCATCTGGCGGTTCAGCATTACGTAATTGACGGTATATATGCTCTACAGCCTCTTTTTCTGAGTTTGTAGGGTCTTTTTGTAATGTGTTATAGATAATAGCATAATCTCCTGTTTGGCTATCTTCTTTATGCAATAAGATAGTTTTAACATCGGTATCTACAATTTCATCTATATGATCTTTTTCAAGAATCGTGTCTCTGTCTAGAATGATTTCATTTCTTTCGATAGAAACCACCTCGCCTGTATCCTCATCAACGAAATCTTCATGCCAAGTTTTAAGCACACGTGCCGCTAACTTTCTGCCCAACACTTTTTTCAAGCCACTTTTTGAAACTTTAACCTCTTCAGCAAGGTCAAAAATTTCAAGAATATCTTTATCGCGCTCAAATCCGATAGCACGGAAAAGTGTTGTAACAGGTAATTTTTTCTTTCTATCGATATATGCGTACATAACGCTATTAATATCGGTAGCAAATTCTATCCAAGAACCTTTAAAAGGAATTACTCTGGCAGAATACAATTTTGTTCCATTCGCATGGAATGATTGACCAAAGAATACACCTGGAGATCTGTGTAATTGCGATACAACTACGCGTTCCGCTCCGTTTATAACAAAGGTACCACTAGGTGTCATGTAAGGAATTACCCCAAGATAAACATCCTGTACTATGGTTTCAAAATCTTCGTGCTCAGGATCTGTACAATAAAGTTTTAGTCTAGCCTTTAATGGTACACTGTACGTTAATCCTCTTTCTATACACTCTTGAATTGAGTATCTAGGAGGATCGATAAAGTAGTCTAAAAATTCAAGTACAAATTGATTACGCGTATCAGTAATGGGGAAGTTCTCCAAGAAGGTGTTATAAAGACCTTCGTTACCTCTCTCTTCAGATTTTGTTTCCAGTTGAAAGAAATCCTGGAATGACTTAATCTGAATGTCCAAGAAATCCGGGTATGCCGGAGTATTCTTTGCAGAGGCGAAATTAATTCTTTCAGTCTGATTTGTGAACATCAATGGACAATATTTTGATTAAAGTGAAAATTAAAAAAACGTATACATTTATATACGCAAAAAGGGTTTAGGTCACTACCCGTAATATTCGGGAAGGACCTAAACCGTATCTTACAGCTAAGCGCTGTAGGGTGGAATTAGTTTAATTCTACCTCTGCACCAGCTTCTTCTAAAGATGCTTTAAGCGCTTCCGCTTCATCTTTAGCTACTCCTTCTTTGATAGCTTTAGGAGCTCCGTCTACCATTTCTTTAGCTTCTTTAAGTCCTAAACCAGTTAATTCTTTAACTAATTTTACTACAGCTAATTTAGAGGCTCCAGCAGCTTTAAGGATAACATCAAATTCTGTTTTCTCCTCAGCAGCTTCACCACCAGCAGCAGCTCCACCAGCAACAGCAACAGCTGCAGCAGCTGGCTCTATACCGTATTCTTCTTTTAAGATATCAGCTAATTCGTTTACTTCTTTAACTGTTAAATTAACTAATTGTTCTGCAAAATCTTTTAAATCTGCCATTTTCTATCGTTTTAATAAATTTTTAAAAATATAATTGTTTAAGTGCGTACTACTTTATGATTCCCTTTCTGATAAGGTTTTAAGGATACCAGCTAATTTACCACCACCTGATTTAAGTCCGCTAATAACATTCTTAGCAGGCGACTGTAACAATCCGATGATATCTCCAATAACTTCCTCTTTAGATTTGATACTAACAAGGGCATCTAATTGGTTATCTCCAAGGTAAACTGCTTCTTCTATAAAAGCACCTTTTAATAAAGGTTTATCAGATTTTTTACGGAAATCTTTGATAAGTTTCGCAGGACCGTTTCCAGTTTCAGAAAACATTAAAGATGTATTACCTTTAAGTACTGTTGGAAGATCTCCGAAATCTTTATCAGAAGCCTCCATTGCTTTTGCAAGCAATGTATTTTTTACAACTGCAAGTTTGATGTTTGCTTTAAAACAAGCTCTACGTAAGTTAGAGGTTGTCTCGGCATCCAATCCTGAAATATCTGCTAAATAGATATTTCCATTATCACCTAACTGCGCAGTCAAATCTTCTATTACCGTTAACTTTTCTTCTCTAGTCATGATTAAAAAATTTATACTGCCAATTAAACTGCCTTAGGATCTACAGGAATACTAGGACTCATTGTACTAGATATAAAGATACTCTTTACGTAAGTTCCTTTGGCCGCAGTTGGCTTCAGTTTTAATAATGTTTGTAATAATTCGTTTGCGTTATCAGCAATTTTGTCTGCTGAAAAAGATGCTTTACCTACTGCTGCATGAACGATCCCTGTTTTATCAACTTTAAAGTCAATTTTACCAGCTTTCACCTCACTTACAGCTTTAGCTACATCCATAGTAACTGTACCTGTCTTTGGGTTTGGCATTAAACCTCTTGGTCCTAGAACACGTCCTAAAGGCCCCAATTTACCCATTACGCTTGGCATAGTGATTATTACATCAACATCTGTCCAACCGTCTTTTATCTTTTGTAAGTACTCATCTAACCCTACGTAATCTGCTCCAGCTTCTTTAGCTTCGGCTTCCTTATCTGGAGTAACCAATGCTAAAACTTTTACATCTTTACCAGTTCCATGCGGAAGTGTAACTACCCCTCTTACCATTTGATTAGCTTTACGTGGATCTACTCCTAAACGTACTGCTAAGTCAACAGATGCATCAAACTTAACGTTAGTGATATCTTTTACTAGTTGAGAAGCCTCTTGAACAGAGTATAATTTACTCTTGTCGATTTTCCCAACTGCTTCTTTTTGCTTTTTTGTTAATTTTGCCATTTCTAGATTCTTTTAAGATTTAAAAAGGCTTATCACCTGAAACCGTTAATCCCATAGATCTTGCTGTTCCTGCAACCATGCTCATAGCAGATTCTACAGTAAACGCATTAAGATCTTGCATTTTGTCTTCTGCGATAGCTTTTACTTGATCCCAAGTAACGCTAGCAACCTTTTTACGGTTTGGCTCTCCAGAACCCTTTTTAACCTTAGCCGCTTCCATTAGCTGAACTGCCGCTGGCGGTGTCTTAATTACAAAGTCGAATGATTTGTCTTTGTAAACGGTGATAGCAACAGGTAATACTTTACCTTGTTTGTCCTGTGTACGAGCATTAAACTGCTTACAGAACTCCATGATGTTAACACCGGCAGCACCTAGAGCGGGTCCAACCGGTGGCGACGGATTCGCAGCACCTCCCCTAACTTGTAGCTTAACTACTTTACTAACTTCTTTTGCCATTGTTTTTGTTCAATTTAAAATTTGAATCGCCTTATCTAATGGAAGCAAGACGAATCTATATAATGTGTAACAATTATACTTTCTCTACCTGCATATAACTCAACTCTAATGGTGTTTTTCTTCCGAAAATCTTAACCATTACCTCAAGCTTACGCTTCTCTTCATTTACTTTTTCAACAGTTCCATTAAATCCATTAAAAGGACCATCTATAACTTTTACTGTTTCTCCTAAAACATAAGGAATAGCAACATTATCTGTTTTAACAGATAACTCATCCACTTTTCCTAACATTCTATTTACTTCAGATTTTCTCAATGGAACAGGATCTCCTCCTTTTACTTCACCAAGAAAACCTATAACTCCAGTTATAGATTTAATAACATGAACTATTTCCCCTCCTAAATTAGCTTTCACCATTACATAGCCAGGGAAGTAAACTCGTTCTTTATTTATCTTTTTACCATTACGTATCTGAATCACCTTCTCTGTAGGCACTAATACTTCATCTACATAATCTGAATACCCAAGGCGAGCTATATCTTGTTCTATGTAGCCTTTAACTTTATTTTCCTGACCACTCACAGCCCTTACTACATACCACTGTTTTGCCAACGCTTCTGCCATTGCAATACTCGTCTTTAAATATTATTAATTAATTGCACCGAAATAAAGCTTGATAAGCTTAGCTAAAGCTGTATCAACGCCCCAAACAGCTAACGAAAAAAGTATAGAGAAAACAGCAACAACAACCATTAGGTTCTGTCCCTCAGCCCATGATGGCCAAGTAACATTCGCTCTTAACTCTTCGAATGATTCCTTTATATAATTTACCATTTTTACTCTATATATTTTTTTTGCACGGGTGGAGAGATTCGAACTCCCATCAACGGTTTTGGAGACCGGTATTCTACCCTTGAACTACACCCGTTTATTCAAGTTCAAAGGCGTCTAGCTTATAAAAACTAGACACCCTTAAAACTTGTATATTATAATGAAATTAGTCTAAAATTTCAGTAACCTGTCCAGCTCCTACTGTTCTACCTCCTTCACGGATAGCGAAACGTAGACCTTTGCTTAATGCAATTGGCTGAAGTAATTCAACTGTAATAGTTAAGTTATCACCAGGCATAACCATCTCAACTCCATCAGGTAAAGAAATAGTACCTGTTACGTCAGTTGTACGTACGTAGAACTGTGGACGGTAGTTGTTATGGAATGGAGTGTGACGTCCACCTTCTTCTTTTTTAAGAACGTAAACCTCTGCTTTAAATTTAGCGTGAGGAGTTACAGAACCTGGCTTACAGATAACCATACCTCTTTTGATATCAGTTTTCTCAATACCTCTTAAAAGAATACCTACGTTATCTCCAGCTTCACCTCTATCTAATATTTTACGGAACATCTCAACCCCTGTAATAGTAGAAGTTAATTTTTCAGCTCCCATACCGATAATATCAACACCTTCTCCAGTTTTAGCAACTCCAGATTCGATACGTCCAGTAGCAACTGTACCACGACCTGTAATTGTAAATACATCCTCGATTGGCATTAAGAAATCTTTATCGATATCTCTAACTGGTAATTCAATCCACTCATCAACAGCTTCCATCAACTTCATTACAGAGTCAACCCATTTTTGCTCACCATTTAAAGCACCAAGAGCAGAACCTGGAATTACAGGACCATTATCTCCATCATACTCGTAGAAAGAAAGTAATTCTCTTACCTCCATATCAACAAGCTCTAAAAGCTCCTCATCATCAACCATATCAACTTTATTCAAGAAAACAACGATTCTAGGAACTCCTACCTGACGTCCTAAAAGGATGTGCTCACGAGTTTGTGGCATTGGACCATCTGTAGCAGCAACTACCAAAATAGCACCGTCCATTTGAGCAGCACCTGTCACCATGTTCTTTACGTAATCCGCGTGACCAGGACAGTCAACGTGAGCGTAGTGACGATTAGCAGTTTGGTACTCTACGTGAGAAGTATTAATTGTAATACCTCTTTCTTTTTCTTCAGGAGCGTTATCGATAGAATCGAATGAACGTGCATCAGAAAGACCAGCATCTGCCAATACTTTAGTGATAGCAGCAGTTAAAGTAGTTTTACCGTGATCTACGTGTCCAATAGTACCTATATTTAAGTGTGGTTTGGAACGATCAAAAGTTTCCTTTGCCATGATTTAATAATTTTAATCTTAGTTATATATTAGTGTTCAAATTTAAACGCAACAAGAGCCAATGACGAGAATTGAACTCGTGACCTCTTCCTTACCAAGGAAGCGCTCTACCCCTGAGCTACACCGGCTTGAAAATTCAAGCTTCAAGTTTAAAAATTGCTTTTTAAAAAATCACCTCAATCAACAACCATAAACTCAAAGTACTAGAATAAGAGAGGAGAACACACCTTATTTTCTTAAGATTAGTCTCATCTCTATTTTTAAACTTAAGCCTAAACTCAAGCCATTCTGTTTTGAGCGGGAGACGAGGTTCGAACTCGCGACATTCAGCTTGGAAGGCTGACGCTCTACCAACTGAGCTACTCCCGCATTCACAATTCTAAAATAAATAAGAATCGATTTGCATTTTTTGTGGGGAGAGCAGGATTCGAACCTGCGAAGACATAGTCAGCAGATTTACAGTCTGCCCTCGTTGGCCGCTTGAGTATCTCCCCAATAAAGCATTTTGAAATTAAAAAGAAGTTAATCACAACCACTTTTTATTTAAAATTCCGAGCGCAAAAGTAATTAATTCTTTTCAATTAATCACTATTTTTTTATCTTTTTTTTGAAGATAAATTTTACGCTTCTAAAAATCATCAAGTTATCAAAAAACTAAAACTTTTTGAGCCGATGGAGGGACTCGAACCCACGACCTGCTGATTACAAATCAGCTGCTCTAGCCAGCTGAGCTACATCGGCTTTTCAGTAAAAAAGTCCGCTATTTCTAACGGACTGCAAATGTATATAAATTATTCTTTTTACAAAACAAATTACGAAAAATTTTTACTTATATATAAGCACGTAATTTTTGCTTTCTTTTTTTTAACGACCTTTCTAAGGAACTAGCAGCACTATCTACTGCTTCTTCAAAAGTTTTACACTGTTTCTTTACTATGTATTCATCCCCAGGAACATGCACTTTAATCTCGGCTATTTTATTCTCCTTAACACTTGTGTTTTGAACCTTTAAATACACGTCTGAATGGACGACTTTGTCATAATAGTGGTCTAATTTATCCAATCTCTTTTGAATAAAATTTAACAATTTTTGATCCACATTAAAGTTTACAGATTGTGTGTTTACTTCCATTTCCTTTAAAATTTAAGGTTAAACAATACTCCCAATTAAATGGGCTCTACAGCTTCGATGATTTTCATCGAACATCAAACTAACTCATAATATATAATTATGTTTCTCACTAAGTGAGATTAGAATACTCCAAAGCTTGCTTCGAAATGTTTTCTTTTGGTTTTTCCTCCCTACATCTCTTGAGCTTGCTCTGAGGTAATTTATTTTTTTCTATTTCGCGGATGCGCCTCTCCGTATTGTTTTTTCAATTCTGCTATACTATTATGTGTATAAACTTGTGTTGAAGCTAAACTAGAATGTCCTAATAATTCTTTTACTGAATTTAAATCTGCTCCATCATTCAATAAATGTGTTGCAAATGTATGCCTAAGAATATGCGGACTCTTCTTTAGTTTTGTTGACGCCTTACTAAAGTACTTATTTATTGTTCTATAAACAAGACTTTCATATATTTTATCACCACTTTTAAGAAGAAATAAAGAGTCTTTTGTATCCTCATTAACATAATCGTTTCTTACCGCTATATATTTTTTTATTGAAGATTCTATTGACACCATAAGCGGGATAAATCTTTCTTTATTACGCTTCCCTAAAACCTTAATGGTTTTATTGGCAAAATCTATATCCTGAAGTTTCAAATTAACCAATTCAATACGCCGCATTCCTGTGGCATAAAAAAGCGCTATCATTAATTTATCTCGAATCCCTTCAAAATCTTCTCCAAACTCCATTTCATCTAAAACCTGTGTCATCTCATTTTTAGAAAAAGGAACTTCAATTTTTTTTGCAGTTTTTAAAGCTTTGTGTTTTGCTAACGGATTAACCGTAATCTGATTTGTTTTCAACAGAAATTTATAATACGCCTTAAGCGATGCTACTTTTCTATTTATACTCCTATTATTTAAACCACTATCTACTAATAGAACAATCCAAGAACGGATTTGGGAGTAATTTACATTTTCAAGCGTATGCCCCTCAAAAGTAGAAATGCAATAATCTAAAAAAGACTGAAGATCATTTTTATATGCCAACACTGTATGCTTTGAATAATTTTTTTCAAGCTGAAGATAATCGAGAAATTTAGCAAATGGCATTACTTATGAGTTTATATCAAAGATACAAATTTTGAATCACGCATTCACCAAAGCTAGCACTACTCATAAAAAAGATACATTGCCAAACAATAGAAACCATACTATTGCCCCTATCCCTCCTCCTAGTATACCTGACGCTATAAATAGTATTCTATTACTTTTCTTTATAAAAATCAAAAAAGACATACATGATATTACACCGCCTAACACACCCAAAACAATAGGAAAGACTCCCAATGAAACTCCTGATGATATAGACAATTTTAATTCATCTCCTCCATAAATAAAATTAGTAATCCCTAATCCATATAGCATTATAGACAAGCAAAGATTAAAAGGCATTCTTAGCCAGAAAAGGCTTAAATAAAAAAAAATAATAGTATATGGTTTCGACTTAAAAAATAAAACAACTAAAAAACCTAAGGTTCCAATCATAGCTGTTGTAAAAACTCCAGAAGAAACTATTAAAAAACGCTCTTTATTTAATTTACGCATCAATTCAATTCGGCGTTCTTTTAACGGGAAGTCTGCTCCTTCAATTATCTCATCCTTATACTGCTCATAAATATTTTCAAATTCCTTATGAAATTCTGTTGTATCATAAGAAACATAACTAAAATGAAATTTAGGATTATACCCTAAAAATTTAGCCATTACATAATGCCCATATTCATGCGTCATCACTCCTATAATAAATGAAGCAACAAACATAAAAGCATTTTTAAAGAAAAAATACTTTCTTTCACCCTCTTTTAAATTGATATTAAACATAATAGTTGAATAAAAATAACTCTTTTAAGAACAATCTATTCAAATTCCAAACAAGCTTTTCGAATCAATCTTAATATAATCTATTTTTTCAATCAACTACCTCGAGGCAAGCTTATGAAATATTCAAAGGAAATAAATTAAACCCATTTCGATGCAGGGTACTTCGGCAAACTCAGTACAGGCTCTGAGGAATTAAACCCTCAATGAGGGATAAAAGTTAACGGAATTTATTAGACCCCACTACATCAAGGCTCAATGGAGGTTTTCAAAATAGGTTCCTCACTATTAATTAAAAAAGGATTTCAGTAATGTTATTTCTATTAAATGCTTCTTTTTTGATAGATAAGAATTAGTCTTAGTTCTTTTTTCTTACAGCGAAGCGGTCTTGTATTCTTACTCCGACATTAATGAATGTCCTTATACAAAACGTATAATCTATATGTTTTATATAAACAAAAAAATCCCGCTTCTAACGAAACGGGATGTATTTATTTTAAGTAGAAAAAAACCTTATACTTCTTCCTGATCTCTTAAATTTTGAACGTAAGCTGCTTTTTGAATTTGCGCTCTCTTCTCTACTGAAGGTTTTGTAAATTGCTTACGGCTACGTAGCTGACGCATCGTACCAGTTTTATCAAATTTACGCTTGTAACGCTTAAGCGCTCTGTCTATATTTTCTCCTTCTTTTATTGGTATAATTAACATAAGTTGACCACCTCCTTTCTTTTATGGCGGCAAAGATAAAAATTAATTTAAAATGAAAAATAAAAAAATAAAAAAATATCGCTCCTTAAAACCTGTTAATCAGAAATTAAACTACCTCGATATAGACTCACTATTACTTAAAAATAGAAAACCTCATTGTTACGCAAACGTCGGAATAGTTAAATCTCAATTATCGAGTAACAAAAATCAATAGCACCCTAAACAATTATTCTTGTTCATTTTTTTATACTGACATTGGTTTCACATTGATTTGTCCACCAATAGCTTTTAGCACTTTTATTATTGTTTCAAATTGTGATTTTGCTCCATCAGATAATGCTTTATACAGACTTGGTCTGCTCATTCCAGTTTTTTCCGCAATTTTAGTCATTCCAATTGCCTTTGCAATATGTCCGATGGCTACTATCAAATCAGAACTTTCTCCATCTTCAAGTACAGTGTTTAGGTATTCAGCAATCATTTCTTCGCTGTCAATATAGTCCGCAATATCAAATTTTATAATACTCCCCAAATTTAGGACAGGAAATTAAGTTGTAATTTTAACCCTGTCAATATGAAAACATCAAGAAGAAAATTCAGCGCATCCTTTAAGGCCAAAGTAGCCATTGAAGCGATAAAAGAGCAGACAAGTATACCTGAACTTGCTGCC
>NZ_JBSXNL010000072.1:0-378005 GCF_056857615.1 Galbibacter sp. L-19 | reverse complement strand
GGGAAGCTATGGTAAAGTGACTGACTAATAATTCAGGGAGGATAAAACGTAATAGGTCTAATGATAATTCCAATGCAAGTCTTTTTTTTACAAAGATCGAATTTTACTTCTATTTACACACAACTTTTTGACTTGATCCCTTATTTTGGATCATTCCCAATTGTTGTGTTCATGCAAAATTAACCTACATCCACTCGTTAATTCTATTAGCGTCTAGTTTCAAAAAGATAAATAAAAGCACGGTAAATCCTAGCAGACCTGACCCTCCATAGCTAAAAAACGGCAATGGAATTCCTACAGTAGGCAACAAACCAATTACCATTCCTACATTAATTGCAAAGTGAAAAAAGATGATAGATGCTACAGAATAACCATATATTCTGCTGAAAGCAGATTTTTGGCGTTCTGCCAAAAACAACAACCTTAGAATAAGCATCGAAAATAATAGAATAACTGCAGATGTTCCTACAAAACCCCACTCTTCTCCAACTGTACTAAAAATATAATCGGTATGTTGTTCTGGGACAAAGTTTCCTTTGGTTCTTGTTCCTTCTAAAAATCCTTTCCCCATAAAACCTCCAGAACCAATAGCAGATTCCGATTGGTACGTATTATACCCAATAGTTTTTCTAATCTGATTAAGTTTCAGAGGATCGTCTTCTAGTCGTAACCACAAACTAAAACGGTCTCTGTGTCGTTGCTCAAAAACACTATTGTATATAAAATTAACAGAATACGAAAAAGCAGTAGCTATAATTAAAATAATTGTTAGCTGAGGAATAGATACTTTTTTCTTTTTCTTTTTAGAGAAATAATAAACCAACCCTAACAACAATGCACAACCCAAAAACACCCAGATAGTACCATAAAGTAGCGTGGACACAAATAAAACAACAACAAACAATCCCACTAAAAGATACATTGGATGTAACCCTTCTCGATACAATACAAAAAAGAAAGCAGCATAGACTAATGCACTTCCAGGATCTGGCTGCGGAATGATAAGTAATGCTGGTAAACTTATAATAATAAAAGCTCTAAATAAGTCTTTAGGGTTCTGAATATCGGTTTGTATATCACTTAAAAATTTAGCCAATGCCAAAGCTGTTGCAGCTTTAGCAAACTCAGACGGCTGAAGCGTCATCCCTCCAATTGCATACCAAGAAGTTGCTCCATTTACATTTTTCCCAAAAACATAGAGCCCTAATAAAGATAGCAACGAAACCAAATAAATAATACTAGAAAACCGTTCGTAAAATTTAGCTTCTACAGATAAAATAAGGACAATGAGGACGCAGCTTACAATTATAAACACTAATTGCTTCCCGTAATAAGTTTCAGCATTTAAAACACTCCCTAACTCCCCAGTAAAAGAAGCGGAATAAATATTTAACCAACCAATAAAAACCAATAATGCATACAGCAGAATACTAAACCAGTCTACTTTTTTTAAAAAATCACTCATTTAAGGCAAAGGTTTTTTAGTAGGTTGCTTTATAACTTCTTTTTCTGGCCATTTAACAAATGTTTTTCCATCGTTTATCCTAAACGATTCTCCACTTAGTGGCTTAGCATATTCTTCTTCCAAACTACCTTTTAAAAGATAATTCTCCATATCTGTTCTGGTAATTTCGCCTTTTACATATTTTTCTATCATTAAACTAGCAATTCTACCAGCCCATCTACTCCCCCAATATCCATTTTCAACAAAAACAGCTATAGCTATTTTAGGATCTTCTACTGGTGCAAAAGCTACAAATATAGAATGGTCTGTGAGCTGTACTCTTTCTCCTTCTATTTTTGTAAAATTCTCCGCAGTCCCTGTTTTTCCAGCAATATTAATCCCTGGAATTCTAAGCAAGCTTGCTGTTCCCTTATTATAAACATCATACATCCCCTGCACTACAGGCTCAAAATTTTTAGTATCAATTGTGGTTTGATGTTTTTCTAAAAATTTATTTGGTATGGTATCATTTTCTATTTCTTTGATAATATGTGGCGTATAATAATACCCTCTATTTGCAATAGTAGCCGTTAAATTTGCTAACTGAATTGGGGTAGACAAAACCTCCCCTTGTCCAATAGCGTTAGACAATGTATTTGTTGCAAACCATCGTCTTTCTCCATATACGCTGTTATAATAATCTGCATCTGGAATTTTACCAGATTGACCCGTTGGAAGATCATATCCTAGATAATTTCCTAATCCAAAACTTTCTACATGCTTCTCCCAAGCATTCATCCCTTCTGCAGAAGTAGGATACTTCTCAATAATTCGCCTGTATGTATTTGCAAAATAAGCATTACAAGATGCTTCAATTCCTCTTCTTAAGTTGTTTCGTGTTCCAGATGGGCAGTGGCAGCCCATAAACGAATTTCTTCCGTAGCGATACCCATGGTAACAGGTAAAAGTTGTACTCTCATCTATAACTCCTTCTTGCAAGCCAATTAAAGCATTCACTGTTTTAAATGGAGAACCAGGCGGATACATAGCATTCAAACCTCGGTCGTACAAGGGTTTCGCAATGGAGTCGTAATACAGCTCTGTATAATTTTTTGACCTCTTCCTCCCTACTAACAAGTCTGGATCATAACTAGGCGCAGAAACCAAAGCCAATATTTCTCCCGTTTTAGGATCCAAAGCCACTATCCCTCCACGCTTATGAATCATTAATTTTTCTCCATATTTCTGAAGCTCATTATCCAACGTCAAAACGATATCCTTTCCAGGAACAGGGAGCGTATCAAAAACACCATCTTTATAAGGACCAATAACTCTATTAAAACGATCTTTCTGAATAAACTTCACCCCTTTTCTTCCTCGCAAAACATTTTCATACTCTTCTTCCACACCTTGCCTACCTATTAACTCCCCAGATTGGTAATAAGAATATTTTTTTAAATCACGGTTATTCACTTCGCTTATATACCCTAAAACATTAGCCCCTACATGTGTCATATAGTGTCTTAAAGATCGTTTCTGAATATAAAAACCTTCATATTTACGCATTTTTTCTTGCAAAATAGCATACTCCTTTTTAGAAAGCTGCGGTACAAATACTGAAGGAAGTCTAGGAGAATAAATTCTTGCTTTCTTATATTTTTTTTCAAACTCTTCTTTGGTAATATTAAGCAAAGCGCAAAACTCTAGAGTATCAAGCGGCTTCACTTCTCTTGGAATAACCATTACATCATAAGAAGGTTGATTAGCCACCAATAACTCCCCATTTCTATCATAAATATGCCCTCTTTCTGGGTAATCATAAACTGCATTAATTGCAGTATCATTTAATGGATTTTTATTGGTATTATCTAACAATTGCAAATAAGAAAGCCTCCCTATATAAACAATAGCGATGATAATAATAATAGATGCTAAAAGAAGTTTTCTCATGTACTTTTTCTACTAAAGAGTGAGATAAAGATTAAACACATAATTAAGGTGAATATTGCAGAAAATAAGGTTTTTTTTAGAATCAGCAATATATGTGCAAAACTAAATATCTCTAAACTGAAAAGTACAAAATGGTGTGTTAAAATTAAGATAATGAGATAATTAATACGCTGACCAAAATATGTTTTTTCAATCTTTATATTATGATAATCATAACTTACCCCAAAAACAGACCGCATCATTAACGGTCTAAAATAGGCTACAAAAACACATGCAGCTGCATGCACGCCACCACTATCACTAAACATATCTATTGCTAACCCTAAAAGAAAAGCTGAAAAAATAAATAAAATCCTATTGTCTTTATCAAAAGGAAATAGAATGATAAAAAGTAGATAGATATACGGATTTAAATAACCTAAAAAGTTAATATTACTAAAAATAACCACCTGTAAAATTACAAGCGCCACAAATCGAAGTATGGTTACAAAAGCTGTATTATTCATCGATAGAAGCTTCAAGGGTTAAAATCTCATCCCTGTTCAGGTTTTCAATAACATAAACATGGTCTAACGTGGTCATATCGTTAAACAATTTTACATCTATTAAATAATAATTTTGAGAAACATCCAAATCAAAGTTTTCTATGGTTCCAATGGGTATTCCTTTGGGGAAAATACTTGACATTCCGCCAGTTATTACGGTATCTCCTTTTTTAATGGCAGCAGACCGTAAAATATCGACTAACTGAACAGTTTTAAAGTCTTCTCCATTCCATTTTAAAGATCCAAAATTATTAGTATTCTTTATAGATGCATTTATTTCTGAAAGCGAATTTAATACCGATTGTACATTTGCATAATTGCTAGAATTGTTCTCTATAATCCCAACAATTCCTTTGGAAGTAATTACCCCCATATCTTGCTTTACACTATCATTTCTCCCTTTATTTATAAGCAAATAATTACGCCTTTTATTAAAGCTATTTTTTATAATTGAAGCATTGTACAAATTATAATTTGTAAATAAAGAATCAGAAGAAAATGTAGAATCTATTGCATTATCTTCAATATTTAAAAGCCGCTTACGCAAGCGCAAGTTTTCTTCTACTAATTGCTTGTTGTACTCTTTTAAATGAAAGTAATCTGAGATATTATTAGAATTACTATATACTTTTCCAGATACCCAATTTGCCGAGTTTACAAACTTAGTTTTTTGATATGAATGTGACTGAAAAGTAAAAAATAGCGACAAGCCAAAAAGCAATAGAAAGGTAATAAAGGTCTTATTCCTTATTAAAAAATTGACAATTTGTTGCATTCACTAATTCTATTTTATTAAGATTGGTTTATACTTCTCTAGATTTTTTAAAGCTATCCCCGTACCCCTTACTACCGCTCTTAATGGATCTTCGGCAATATAAACAGGAAGATCTGTTTTTTGCGAAATACGCTTATCAAGACCTCTAAGCATAGAACCTCCTCCTGCAAGATAAATTCCTGTATTGTAAATATCGGCAGCTAATTCTGGTGGCGTTTGAGATAGGGTTTCCATTACCGCATCTTCAATTCTTAAAATCGATTTATCCAGAGCTTTAGCAATCTCTCTATATGAAATTTGTACTTGTTTAGGTTTCCCTGTTAAAAGGTCACGCCCTTGAACACTCATTTCTTCTGGCGGAATTTCAAGATCTTCGGTAGCAGCTCCAATAGCTATTTTTATATTTTCTGCAGTAGTTTCTCCAACATATAAGTTATGCTGAGTCCGCATATAATAAATAATATCGTTTGTAAATACATCTCCAGCAATTTTTACAGATTTATCACAAACAATCCCTCCTAAAGCAATTACTGCAATTTCGGTAGTTCCTCCACCTATATCAACAATCATATTTCCTTTAGGCTGCATAATATCCAATCCAATTCCAATAGCAGCAGCCATTGGCTCATGAATTAAATATACCTCTTTTCCATTAACACGCTCAGCAGATTCTTTTACAGCACGCATTTCTACTTCTGTTATTCCTGATGGAATACAAATAACCATTTTCAATGTAGGCTGAAAAAAACGTTTTTTTAATGCTGGAATTCCTTTAATGAACATATTGATCATTTTTTCGGAAGCATCAAAATCGGCAATTACACCATCTTTTAAAGGCCTTATTGTTTTTATATTTTCATGGGTTTTTCCTTGCATCATACTGGCTTCCTTACCAACTGCAATAATTTTTCCAGTCATTCTGTCTCTGGCCACAATAGAAGGACTATCCACAACCACTTTGTCGTTATGAATAATTAGCGTATTTGCTGTTCCTAAATCTATAGCAATTTCTTCGGTCAAGAAGTCAAAAAATCCCATGAATTCTTCTGATATTAATCTGGTTATTTCCGCAAAGTGCGACTAAAATATACCGAATATTTATTTCGGTATTTATTTGTTTATTTTATTCATAACCTCGCAAATTACTTTGCGAGGTTATTTCTGTTTTAATTCTTTCAAATGTAATGAATTAATGTTTAAAATGACGTGTTCCTGTAAACACCATTGCAACATTATTTTCATTACAATAATCAATACTTAATTGATCTTTTATGGAACCTCCTGGCTGAATTACACTTGTAATTCCTGCCTTATCTGCAATTTCTACACAATCTGGAAATGGGAAGAAAGCATCACTAGCCATTGCAGCTCCATTAAGGTCGAAACTAAAAGATTTTGCTTTCTCAATAGCCTGCCTTAAAGCATCCACTCTACTTGTTTGTCCTGTACCACTTGCACAAAGTTGTAAGTTCTTAGCAAAAACAATTGTATTAGATTTTGTATGCTTACAAATTTTAGAAGCAAACAATAAATCCTTTAACTCACTTTCGGTAGGTTTATTGTTAGTCTCATAAGTAATATCTTCTAAAACATCTGTTTTAAGGTCTTTTTCCTGAACCAAAACTCCATTCAGACAAGAACGAACAGTTGTTTTAGGAAGTTCTATATCTTTTTGAACTAAAAGGATTCTATTCTTTTTCCCCTTTAAAACCTCTAAAGCCTGCGCAGAATATGAAGGCGCAATTACTACTTCACAAAATAAAGAATGAATCTCCTCAGCAGTTTCTGCATCAATTTCTGTATTTGAAATTAAAATACCTCCAAAAGCAGAAACAGGATCTCCAGCCAACGCATCTACATACGCCTCCTTTATAGTTGCTCTAGTTGCAACCCCACACGCATTATTGTGTTTTAAAATAGCAAATGTTGGATCATCATTTTTAAACTCTCCCATTAAATTTACAGCAGCATCCACATCTAGTAAATTATTATAAGAAAGTTCTTTTCCATGAAGTTTATCAAACATCTCGTCCATATTTCCGTAGAAATATCCTTTTTGATGTGGATTCTCTCCATAACGCAACGTTTGCCCATTAGATTCGCTTACTTTATAAGCTTCTATTTCTTCTGTCTGATTGAAGTAATTAAAGATTGCGCTATCATAATGTGAAGAAACATTAAAAGCTTTAGCTGCAAAACGTTTTCTATTCTCAATAGAAGTTTGTCCATTTTGCGTTGTTATAATATCCAAAAATTCTGCATAATCTTCCATAGAAGAAACGCAAATAACATCTTTGAAATTTTTAGCAGCAGCTCTAATTAAAGAAATTCCTCCTATATCAATTTTTTCAATAATATCTTGCTCGCTTGCTCCACTAGCTACCGTTTTTTCAAACGGATATAAATCTACAATAACAATGTCAAGCTGTGGAATTTCATATTGCGCTAATTCTGCAACATCTCCATCATGATCTTGTCTGTTTAAAATTCCACCAAAAACTTTTGGATGCAATGTTTTAACACGCCCTCCTAAAATTGAAGGATAGCTAGTAACATCTTCCACAGGGATCACATTTATACCCAGATCTTTTATAAATTTCTCGGTTCCTCCAGTAGAGTAAATTGTTACTCCTTGCTCATCTAATTTCTTTACAATTGGTTCTAATCCGTCTTTACTGAAAACAGAAATTAAAGCCGATTTGGCTTGCTTCAAATTATTCATTGTTATTGTGTTGTTTTTGGATTGTGCAAAAGTAATTTATTTGCATTAAATAGTTGTGCTGTATAAAAGAAAAAAACAGCATTAAAGCTGTTTTTAGATTATTATATGCTTTATTTTAGAATTGAAGCTACTTGGCTATTTACAAATTCTAAAAATTCTTCATCGTCTATAGAAAATGGATCTGCAGTATGCGAATCAATATCTATTTGCCCAATATTTTCCCCGTTTACAAAAAGTGGAATTACAATTTCAGCTTTTACAAAAATGCTACATGCAATATAATTGTTTTGCGCTTTTACATCGGGTACTACAAAATTACTATTAGAAACAGCCACTTGGCCGCAAATTCCTTTCCCAAAAGGGATAATAGTATGATCTGTTGGCTCTCCAGCAAACGAGCGTAACTTTAATTCTTCTTTATTTCCATTTCTGAAATAAAAACCAACCCAATCATAATACGGAACATTCTCTTGCAGAAGCTCGCAAATACCTGTTAATCTATCATCAACTGAAGCATCTCCCCTCTTGATTATATTTTTTACTTCAGATTTTAAATCTTCAAATGTCATCTTAAAAAATTTTGACAAAGGTATAATAAAGTTTAATGTTTATAAAGTTTGTATTCTGAAAAGAAGAATATCATTTCACAATAAAAACGAAGACTCCCTCCTTATTTAACAAGAAAATTTTTACTTTAGAAATTATTTCTTACCTTAGGAATAAACTTAAAAATAAAGAAAATGAAAAAAATAATATTAAGTGCATCTATGTTATTGATAGCAGGAGGTGCTTTTGTATCGTGTAAAGAAACAACAAAGGAAAAAGAAGTTATTATAAAAGAAGAACCTGCCGCAGAAGAAGACCAAGGTGTTCTTGAGCGCGTTGGCGAAAAGGTAGACGATAAAGTTGACGAAGAAGTAGATGAAACTATTGATAAGATAGGAGACTAATTTCAATCAAAATAGCACCTTAGTAAAAAACAATTAGCTTACATATTAGTAGTTTTTTTTGCTAAGCCAAAAGAGGCTGTTTAAAAAGTAATTGACGTTGTCAAAAGGAGCTTGTCGAACTGAGCTTGTCGAAGTTTCGAACATCTCAACTCAAAATGTCATCCTTCGACAAGCTCAGGAGGACATTTCGACAAGCTCAGGAGGACATCTCGACAAGCTCAGGAGGACATTTTGAGTTTTGGGCACTTTTTAAACAGCTTCTTTTTAAATTACCCTCGAGGCATTTCAATATAAGAATCGTCATTACTCACCTTTGGAAACTCTCTATTAATCCATCGCTCCTTAGCCTTCTCTATGGTCTCTTTTTCTGAAGCTACAAAATTCCAAAAAATATGTTTCTCTTCAGGAAAAGCTTCTCCTCCAAATAAGAGCAAATGTGTATGCTCGGCAACTTCTACTTTACAAACATCTTCCGTTTTAGAAACAATCATATTTCCTTCATCAATTTTTTCATCACAAGCCTGAATACTTCCTTTTACAATACAAATTCCAATCTCTCCTTTTACTTGATCTACAACCTCTAAATTAGTTTTACCTGTGGTCTTTATTTCAACCATAAACAAAGGAGAATGAACTGGAACAGGCGATTTCTTTCCAAAAGCCTCCCCAGCAATTAATGTATAATTAGCTCCTTCTTTTTCCCATTTCGGCAATTGCTTCTTTTCAATATGATGAAATTCGGGTTCCATTGCTTCTAATTCTTCAGGTAATGCTACCCATATTTGAAAACCATGAGTTGTAAACGCTTCGCCATTTCTTAAAAGCTCTGGCGTACGTTCGGTATGCACAGCGCCCTTTCCAGCTGTCATCCAATTAACAGATCCTGGGGTAATTACTTGATCACTTCCAACACTATCTCGGTGCCTAATTTCTCCTTCAAATAAATACGTAAGCGTGGAAATTCCAATATGTGGATGCTGACCAATATCCATATAATTACCAGGTTTTATAGTTGTTGGTCCCATATGGTCTATAAATATAAAAGGACCTACCATTCTTTTTTTTCTGAAGGGAAGTAATCTTCCCACTAAAAAATCTCCAATATCTCGAGCACGCTCTTCTATAATTAAACCTTTGTTTGACATATTTTTTCTTTTTTATAAAGATAGCTATACAAGAGAAACTATTTTAAAATAATACCCTAATAAAAAAGTCGCCTAAAAAATTAATTTTTAGACGACTCTTAAATGTTATTTTGTATTGAATTGGTAGCTATTTAATTTTAATAACTCCACATATCTTGTTCCTTATCTCTTATTTTCTCTTCTAAACGTTGAGATTCTAACAATTGAAACATGGCATTATCTGGGATATAATCTTTAATAGATCTATCTCCTTGCACATTTTCTTCTTTGTATATAACAGCGTTAAAACGTCTGGCATTTAACAATTGATCGAAAGAAATTGGTCTTGAAGAATTTTTATTATTAAAGGCTTTTGCTTCGTGTAAAATATCTCTTGAACTTGGAAACCAAACCCAGAATAACTCTACTAAATCTGATTGCTCAATGTCAATAAAATTCACATCTGGAGCAACAGGCGCTAGCCCTAGCAAACGATATTTTAATTCTCCTTGACGCTTATCAAAGTACCAAACTCCTTTAATACGCCATTCTTGAATATCGGCAGCTGTAAGCTCTCTTCGGTTTATATACTCTAAAGAAACTTGCTCTCCAGCATTTAGTTGTTCATATCCAAGATCTGTAGTATCCACTTTTTGCAAAGTAGCTTCTAAATCTCCAAATTTTCTTTTTTCGGTAAAATACGAATCAACATAAATATCCTTTAAACTTCCATTTTTTATATTTTTAATGATGACATCGTATAAAGATCTACGCTCGCTTCCTATATCTACAGTATCTATTGGATAATAATATGGGAAGTTAATACGCTCATCTAAATCGATTCGCTCCCACACAGTTTTAGACCAAAGAATATCTCTATCATCTACATAACCGTATGGCAAAGGCTCATCGTTATCGGCCTCTATCTGATCCACCGTTTTTACACCAACTTCTTCTGGAAACTCTGCATTTAATAGGTTTGCTTGCGCAAAACTACTTGCAGACACAAGAACAGTTGTTATAGTTAATACAATACCTTTCCAATTCATAACATCAATAATTTATTAATTTGTTAGCTCAACAACAACAGGCGATACTTTTTTAAGTTTGTAAGATCTGTTATTAGTTATATAAGCCTCAATATCAAAAATCTGAACTGCCTCTCCTCTACCTGCTCTTTTAAGTGCAGATTTAGCTCGGCTATCTAATTTGTTTCCTCTAACCTCAACAGTTGGCTGACCAGGTACTTTAAATTTAAAGCCACTAATAGCTAAGTTTAAATCGAAGTCAAAGTCTTCTAACATCGCTCCTACAGTAGAGATTTCAAGGTTATTTCTTGGCATTTTAATTTCGCCATATTCACCTCTTACCGTTCCTGAAGGACGTGGAATATCTTTAATTCTGAATTCTGAAGTTGAAGAAACTCCTTGACCGTCTGGAAGTGTTCCACTTGCCTTAATCACAACAGTTCTTCCTGTTCCAGGATTCATTGCATACTTGCTTCCAGAAACTTTTTTAAGTCCGGCAGCAGATGCACTTACTTTATTATCTGGAATACCAGGAATAGAAATTGTAATAGGATTAGAAACTCCACGGTATACCACATTCATTTTATCTGCTGAAATTACTGCCGCATTTGGCTTGGTAATAGTTGCAAATTTTTGAGAAACTGGCACTTCTATTGGCTCTCCATCTTGTTTAAAGATTAAGTTCCCTTCAAGAGTATGATCTCCTGCTGAACCAGCACTTACTTTAAGTTTTACTCGCCCGTTTTCAATAACGAAATCATCTCCTTCTTTAAGATCTCTTCCGTCTAACTTAAGATTTACTTCGTTAGGCTTAGTACTTCCATCTTTTCTCCCTAAAACAATTGCTCCATCAAAAGTTTCTCCTTGATAGTAAGCAGATTTAGGCTGCTCTAACAACGTAGTATAATTGGTCATTGAAAGATCGGAAGCCATTTGTCCTTGCAGCATCGCTTTTAAAATCTCATCTTGAGTAGTTTTAATATCCGACTGTAATAAAGTAACCTTTGTTAAAGAAGCTACTAAAGGAAATCCTTCGTAATGATAGTTTAACCAATCGATCTTTTTACCATCTCTATTTTCCGCTTTTCCATTTTCATCTCCTGTAGTAAAACGAGTTTCGATAGAAGATTTCAAAGCCGATTTCTGAGCAGGTTTCATTAAAGAATCTGGAATCTCAGTAATCGTTTCTATAGAGCTCTCTCTAAAGTTGTTAATATAATTTACAAATTTTTGTCCTTCCGCAGAATAACGATCCCCTTGAAAGAAAGCCTGATCTAGGTAATCCGACTTATCCATTACTTCATAATCTTGAAGATCTTCTTGTGGAATTTTAGAAACCATCTGTCCTTTTAAGCTATCTAAATAACTATTAAACTTCATAGATGTTTCTTTTATTTCTTCTACATCTCTAAAAAGAGCTTCGTATTTTTCTGGCTGTTCTGTAGATTTTAATTTCAAATCGTTAAACGCTGCCAAGTTACGTTCTGTAGCTTTTTCATTAAAGTTTGTAAGCTTTTCGTTTAATAACCCAAAAGCCGACAATACTTCTTTACTCATATTCAACGCCAACATTGCAATGAAAACCAAATACATTAGGTTAATCATCTTTTGACGTGGTGATAAATTTCCTCCTGCCATTTCTTAATTAGTTTTAATGTTAATTATTTATTCAATAAAACTGAATTAATTAGCTGGTCTGTTCATAGCAGAAAGCATTCCACCATATACCCCATTTAAAGAAGACAAATTATTTGTTAGCGACTGCATTTGGTCTTTTAATTTTCCAGCGTTTGCAGCAACTTCCTCTTGAATTGTTGCTTGCTTATTAGCACTTTCCAATTGCACTTTATAAAGGCTATTTAAAGATTCCATTTGTACAGCAGCTAAAGAAAGTTCTTCACTATATTTTCTAGTAGAAGTTAATGCTTCTGCTGTTGGAGAAATATTTTTTGCAGCACCTTCAAAGTTTCTGATGCTATCTCCTAAGCTAGCCATTAAAGAAGAATCAATTTTAGCTTCTTTTAGCATTTCGTCAAGTTTTTTAGAAAGCTGACCTTCTGCTTCTTTAACTTCTAATGCATCTTTTTTTCTAGAAACAGTAGCACCTCCTGCTAATTCAGGATATACTAATGTCCAATCTAAATCGTCGTCTACAGGTTCAAAAGCAGAAATTGCAAAAATTAAAGCTTCTGTAATTAGACCAATGGCCAATAATAGCCCTCCATTAATGGGACCAAACTCCCAGTGTAAAATCTTAAATAATGCTCCAATAATTACAACCGAAGCCCCTAGCCCGTAGGCCATGTTAAATAGTTTCTTTGATGATTTTGCTTGTGCCATAGTAATAAAAATTTTTAAGTTAAGTCAAGTTATTAAATAAGTAGTAATTTGGTTTAAAGTTTAATTCTGAGTAGCTTCAATACCCATGTAATCTTGAACTGTTCGGAAGCCAATATAACTTCTTGCAGAATCTTGATACTCATAATCTCTAGTACTTACTTGTAAAAAGTAAGCTACGTCTTTCCAAGAACCACCTCTTATAACTTTACGCTTGTTTTCGCCATCATAAGTGTTTGGGTTCATTGTAGAAACGTACTCGTACGAATTGGGGTCGTAAGATGAATTTGTCCATTCAGAAACATTACCTGCCATATTGTAAAGATTATAATCGTTAGGGTCATACGACTTAGCTTCCACAGTATACAAAGCTTGATCGGCTGCATAATCTCCTCGCAACGGTTTAAAGTTTGCCATAAAGCAACCTCTGTCGTTTAAGATGTATGGACCTCCCCAAGGATATGTTCCAGATTCAATTCCGCCTCTGGCAGCATATTCCCATTCTGCTTCTGTAGGTAATCTAAACTGATTTACAAATTGTTGATTTTTCTGTTTCTGAAAATCATTTTTATATTTTGTACGCCATGCGCAAAAAGCTTTTGCTTGTTTCCAAGAAACTCCAACTACTGGATAGTCGCTATACGCCTCACTCCAAAAATAGTCGTTATGCATTGGCTCATTATAAGAATAACTAAAGTCTTTAATCCACACTGTAGTATCTGGATATACCAACACCTCTTCATGTCTAATAAAATCTTTACGACTTCCACCACCTTTAGCTCTGGCAGCTGCTTGGATATCCATCCAGTCGTATTGAAATTTTAATTTAGTTACATCAATAGTTCTTTGTCCGTTGTAAGACTCCTCAACAGGAATATACATGGTATCCATTATTTCCGTGTAGTATTCGTCTGGGTATTTAGAAACATCCCAAATAAGATCTGCATCTTTATTTAAGCGTCTCCCTTCGTATCCTGTTTCTCCCATTCCAGCATAATTAAAAAGCATATACTTTTCATATTCTGAAAGATTTGTAGTGTCTGCATCTTTAAATGCATACTCCCCAATTCCTCCATTTCCAGGAATTTCTCCGAGATCATCAGCAAGAATTGCTAATTTAGTACGGACAGTGGAATCTTTTACCCATTCTACAAACTGACGATACTCGCTGTTTGTTATCTCTGTTTCGTCCATATAAAATGAACGCACTGTTACGGTCTTAGTTGGAGCATTGAGAACATCGGCCATGTCTTCTTCAGACCTTCCCATTATGAAGGCTCCTCCTGGAACAAGTGACATTCCGTAGGGCTTTTCGGGATGCCATTTTTTTCCACTCACGCCAACTAATTCTCCTCTGTCATTAGAACCACAGCTGGTTAATAATAATGTAACAGATGCTAATAGAAATAGCTTTTTCATATACATAATTGAGGTTAAATTACATTCTTAGATTTAAGATGGTAAACCTATTTAATAAAATTCAAAAAAACAATAAACTCTTTATTTTTGTTGTAAAACGCCGAGAAACCACAGTCAACCTAAAATATCGTGTTATTTCTACACCCGCTAAACTAACATTTTTTTATACGCTTTCCACCATCTTTCTGGCACTACGCCATTACTAGCTTCAAGATATTCATTGTGTGTGCATGGTAATAACGCATGTCTTTTGTATTTATTATTCAAATTTTCTATTTGTGGTACTTCTATCCACCACCTTCCAGAAATATTACTCTCATAAAAACAAATATCCATTTCCTCCAAAGGCACTATATACTTGTTATAGTTGGTGTTTGTAATAAAAGGATAGTCCTTTTTTCTGAAGTTAAAACCTTCTATAAAATACCACAAAATTTGTGCAGATAATTGTGCACATTGTAGTGTTTTTCTTGTATTAAATAACCCAAATGAAGTTACTTTATCACTTATTCCTGCATACCTAGCAATAGCACAAATCTCTCTCCCATCAAAACCATTAGGATAGCTTCCTGAGGCACATCCAAGCTCTGAAGCTTTTATGGAGGTTATATCCAAACTCACCAAATCGGTATCTCTAAATACTGGTTCTACACTAGAAACATCATTAATAACTTCCCCTAATCTATACGCATCAAAAAAGAGTTTCTCCATTAAATCAATCTCTTCTTGCGCATTAAAATAAGTTTGATATCCTACAATAGAATAATTGAATAAATTATTAGGCTGCTCCATAATAACCTTACTCATATATGCATTGGAGGCTATTAATTCGTCGGAAGCACTAAAGTCGAATTTACTATCTACAGAGGTTAAGTTTACCATTTGCTCCATGGCATCATACGCTCTATACATGGCATAGGTAAGATCCTGACTCCCACCAATTACAATAGGAATGATATTTTTTTTAAGAAGCGAAGTTGTTACCTCTGAAAGCGCATAATACGTATCTTTCAAGGTTTCTCCAGGTTCGATATCTCCTATGTCGGCAATTGAAGCATGCCAATTTCCATAAAAGAGTTTATAAAACTCAATTCTTATAGCATTTAAATCGAGTTCCGCATAATTATCGGCTGTTTCGCTTCGGGTGTCTTTAACTCCAACTATTGCTAGCTGAATATTTTCCAAGTCAGGAAAACCACCTTTTTCGGTATGAATATGAATTGTTTTTCCTAAAGCTTGTTTGGGCAATAATTCTTTATGCGCCAAAACTACGCTTTTAACAGGCGCTAAAAATTCAATATTCATATGTTTATTTTTATTGTCTTTAAATGGTTATACGGAACATCCAAATAATAATCATTCAGCTGTTTGCCTATAATTAGACATGGATGTTTCATAATTACTTTTTAGTATTTGTTTTCTTAGTTGTTGCTTTCTTTTTGGCAGGCGCTTTCTTTTTAGCTGCTGCCTTTTTCTTAGGCGCCTTCTTTTCAATTAAATCTTTCACCGCTTCAAGCGTTAATTTTGTAGCATCAACATCTTTAGAAAGCTCTATTTTTGTTTTCCCTTTTATGATATTAGAACGTCCCCAGCGTGCTTTTTCCACACGGATTCCTTCTTCTTCCCAATTATGAATTACTTTTTCTCGCTCTTTCTTAAGCTTGTCTTCAATAAGCTCTTCAATATCGGCTTGTGAAAGGTTATCGAAATCGTATTTTTTATTGACATTGATAAACATTCCGTCCCATTTAATAAAAGGACCAAAACGCCCAACTCCTTTAGTAACATCTATATCTTTATAACTTGCTATTGGAGCATCTGCTTTTTTCTTCTGAAGAATGAGCTCTTTTGCACGATCCATATCTACCTCAAAAACATCCTCCCCTTTTTCTAAGGAAACAAAACTTTTTCCAAAACGAACATACGGTCCAAAACGCCCAACATTAACCTCAACTTCTTCTCCTTCAAATGTTCCTAACTGACGTGGAAGCTTAAATAAATCTAAAGCTTCATCAAAAGTAATAGTATCTATAGACTGGTCTGGCAATAAACTGGCAAACTTAGGCTTCTCTTCCTCTTCCGCAGTTCCTATTTGCGCCATCGGCCCAAAGCGACCTAAACGCACGCTTAACTGCCTTCCTGTTTGCGGATCTTTCCCTAAAACTCGTTCTCCACTTTCACGCTCGGCATTTTCTTCTACATCTTTTACATTTGGATGAAAATCTTTATAGAAGTTCTCAATCATCTTTGTCCAATCTTCTTCTCCAGAAGCAATATCATCAAAACTCTGCTCTACTTTTGCCGTAAAATTATAATCTAGAATTCCTGAAAAATGATTTACCAAAAAGTCATTTACAATCATTCCAATATCTGTAGGTACTAATTTACCTTTATCAGAACCCACATTCTCTGTTAGGCTCTCTTCTTTTATTTTATTATTCTCTAAAGTAAACTGGACATATGCACGCTCCACTCCATCAATAGTTCCACGCTCCACATACCCTCTATTTTGAATAGTTGAAATAGTTGGCGCATAAGTAGACGGGCGACCTATACCTAGCTCTTCCAGTTTTTTAACCAAAGAGGCCTCTGTATATCTGTATGGCGGACGCGTAAAACGTTCTGTTGCGGTAATATAATTATCATAAACAGTCTCTCCAACTTTTAAAGCTGGCAACATTCCTGCTTGCTCTTCATCTTCATCATCGGTTCCTTCTAAATAAACCTTTAAAAAACCTTCAAATTTTAATACCTCTCCATTTGCTGTAAACAATTCGGAATGCTTATCTGCTTCAATCTTAACATTTGTTCGCTCTAATTGAGCATCACTCATTTGAGAAGCCAAGGTTCTTTTCCAAATCAATTCATACAAACGTGCTTGATCTCTATCTATTTGAACACGATGACGTGTCATATCTGTAGGACGGATAGCTTCGTGAGCTTCTTGCGCTCCTTTAGATTTCCCTGTATAATTTCTCGGCTTGCTAAATTCTTTACCATAAGATTTTATAATCTCATCTTTTGCCGCTTCAACAGCCTCACTAGACAAGTTTACACTATCTGTTCTCATATATGTTATAAGTCCAGCTTCATATAAACGTTGCGCCATATTCATGGTTTTTCCAACCGAGAAATACAACTTACGAGAAGCTTCCTGTTGTAAAGTTGAAGTTGTAAAAGGTGCTGCAGGTGTTTTTTTAGCTGGCTTCGTATCTAAATCGGCTATTTTGAAATTAGCACCTACATTGGTATCAAGAAAAGCTTTTGCTTCTTCTTTCGATTTAAAACTCTTATTAATTTTAGCTTTAAAAGTTTTCCCTTCTTCATTTTTAAATTCAGCAACAATTTTAAAAGAAGCTTCAGGAGTAAACTCTTTAATTTCTCGTTCTCTTTCTACAATTAAACGTACAGAAACAGATTGCACTCTCCCTGCGGAAAGTCCAGTTTTAATCTTTTTCCATAACACAGGAGAAAGCTCATACCCCACCAATCTATCTAAAACCCTTCTTGCCTGTTGTGCATTTACCAAATTATAATCTATGGTACGCGGATTCTCAATAGCTTTTTGAATAGCACTTTTGGTAATTGAATTAAAAACAATACGCTTAGTCTTACTTGCATCAAGCTTCAACTCTTCTGCTAAGTGCCATGCAATAGCTTCCCCTTCTCGGTCTTCATCACTTGCTAACCAAACCATTTCAGCGGTTTTTGCAAGGTCTTTTAATTTCTTAACAACCGATTTTTTATCAGAAGAAACGATGTATTTAGGTTTAAAATCCTTTTCTACATCCACCCCCAATTCTCTCGAAGGAAGGTCTGCTATATGCCCAAAGCTAGAAGCTACCGTATAATCTTTTCCTAAAAATTTCTCGATAGTTTTCGCTTTCGCAGGGGACTCAACAATAACCAAATTCTTTGCCATAAAGCCATTTTTTAAGATTACAAAAGTATACAGATTTTTTAACTTCCAATACTTTCCGTTTTTTTAAGCAATTAAAATACCCATAAAATCATAGAAAAGCCTTTGCTAAACAGCAAAGGCTCTCTCTTTATATTTTGATAGTGAAGTGAGTTTAATTATACTAATACTCGCATTTTCGAGTACTTAGAAATTAATTTTAAACTCCTTTTTTACTTCACTTAAATAATTGACATTTTCTTAAACTTCGGAGGTACCAATTTGAGATATTTCATTATCATCATCAAAACCTACCGCTTCTTTGTACACCAAATAAGTTGGTAAATAGGTAAAAGATGCTGTAAATAAAAGTCCAATTCCACAAAGTATCATCCCTACCATTTGAGCCAAAAAGCTAGAAACTACAATTAAACCAAAGGTTATTAACCACTTTTTATTCCCTAGTTTAAAACTAGCCTTCAACGTTTCTTTAGCACTCAACTCTGGATTAAAAGCAAATATAATGGAAATAAAGGCCAAAGGAACCGATACATATATTACAGGAAAAACACATAAAAGTGTTGCCAATAACGCTATTACTAATGAGAAAAATGACAGCTTAAAAAGTTTCCCTAAATAAGGTTTCTTTAAAAACATAAACAAACTATTATTTCCTACTTCCCTATTTAAGTCTTTACTCCTTACAATTTTATAGAAGCCAGCCATAAGTCCTAAAGATATAGTTTGAATAATTAAAAGCACTGGAAGCAGTAATAGAAAGAAAGGAATCATTGCGGCTGGAGACATTTCCGAGCTCATTTCCGAATTATAAGATTGAGCCATTGCAGCGCCAATAATTGGAACATAAAGTATCATTAACGCAGGAAGCATTAATAAAAAAGTAACAATTACTAGTAACACTCCTTGCCCCCAAGTTTTTTTAAACAACTCAATTGCCTTTCCAAAAACAGATCCAAAGTCGATAGATTTACTGTTTTCAATTTTTTCTAATAGAAGATTAAAATTCATTTTTATTTTTTCTGATGGATTAGTCGCACGAAATTAATATTATTTTTTCGAACCAAATTAAAAAAGACCATTTAAAAATAAAGCCAAGAATCTCCCCCTCAACTCGCCCTAAAAACTATACCCGACTCTTTTTAAACATGCTTTTACACTAAACCACATAAAGCTTTAAAAACCTCTAAAATATTTTAAATATTTATAACTCAAATTCACTTACTAATTCCAATCCGTTTTCTAAATAACTATATTGATATAATGTACCATCTCCTATCATTATTAAATTATTGGCTAATGGAATTACGTCGTAAGCTTTTTCAACATCATAAGTTTCTAGTAACTTAACCGAAGGAACATCTTTTTTATCAAAAACTTTAAGTCCAGCATCCCCATCACACACATACAATTTATCGTTTTTAACTCCTAATCCATAAGGTTCCTCTAGAGTGTAAGACGATTTTTCAACTGGATTCATAATGTCTGAAATATCTATCACTCGCAAACTACTATTTATAGCACCACAAAAATTCCCTCCTCTTAAGGTTACAAAGGCATAATCTCCATCCACCACAACAGGATCGCAAGAGGTAACATGTCTAAATTCTGAAACAAAACTAGGAACTGCAGGTGTTTTTATATCATATATATACAAGCCATTCATACTCCCAAGAAACAAGTACTCCCCTCTGTTAAATATAGTTTCGATATCAAAACCAGCTTCAACAGATTCTTTTTTCTGAGGCGTATTCAAATTAGAAATATCAAAAACATTAATATTGCTATAATCTACAGCATACAAATAATTATTTACAATTTTAAACCTCGCCAAAGAGCCTCCTTGTCCAGTTTCAGAAGAAGAAAAACTTTCACTAAAAGCAGCATTAGACACATCATAATAAACAGGATTGTCTTCTATCTTTCTTCGCTCTTCTTTTATATTCCAACCAACTACTATCGCTTTTTGATCTTGCGGATAGGTATTATAATTAATATAAGTAGCATCCACAGGATAAGGAGCATAATAAGGAAAAACGTCTTCTAATCTTTCTACTTCTTTTATTTCAGTTAGATTAGAAATATCAAAAACCACCAAATCCATATAACTATCTACATACAAATAATCTCCTTTAATTTCCATATCGTTACTTCCAAGCACTTTTAAGAAGGCTGTTTTTTGAGGATTTGCAGGATTCGTATTATCTATTAAATGAATTCCTTCTTTTTTATCGTTTATCAAAATTAAATGGTCTTTTACATAAACCTTTCCAGACTCAGAGATGTTTTGCGGCGGAAGTACAGAGGTAGAGTTTCGCAATTCCGCAACACTCATTGTTATTGCAGATGCAACTTGCACAGTTTCATAATCATCGTCATTTGCACAAGAAACAAACACAAGCAAAGACAACAAACACAGTAGTAACTTATTAATTTTCATTGGTTTTGGTTTTTTGGTTATTTCCTCATAGATTCAAATTAAGTTAAAAAGTTGCGTTAAATTTACGCTGACAATTTGTCACTACACCAAATATAATCTTATCTTTGCATCCAAATTGATTTTTTAAGGATACGATGGAGAAGATTATTGACGAAAACAAACAAGGTAATAGTTTAGTTTTAGAGCAAGAAGTAACCAATTCTAGAAAGCTTTATATTGAAAGTTATGGGTGCCAGATGAATTTTTCTGACAGCGAAATTGTTGCTTCCATCTTGGCAAAAGAAGGTTTTAATACCACCGAGAAAATGGAAGAAGCCGACCTTGTGTTGGTAAACACATGTTCTATTAGAGATAAAGCTGAGCAAACTGTACGCAAGCGTTTAGAAAAATTTAATGCCGTAAAACGTATTAATCCGAAAATGAAAGTTGGCGTTCTTGGCTGTATGGCAGAACGTTTAAAAGATAAATTTCTAGAAGAAGAAAAAATTGTAGATATGGTTGTAGGCCCAGATGCCTACAAAGATTTACCTAACCTTGTACAAGAAATTGGCGAAGGAAAAAATGCAGTAAACGTAATTCTTTCCAAAGAAGAAACCTATGGAGATGTTGCTCCCGTACGTTTAAATACCAATGGGGTTAGCGCCTTTGTATCTATTACTCGTGGTTGTGATAATATGTGTACATTTTGTGTGGTTCCTTTTACCCGCGGGAGAGAACGTAGCCGAGATCCACAATCTATTTTAGAAGAAGTAAAAAATCTTGCCGAACGTGGTTTTAAAGAAATTACGCTGCTTGGACAAAATGTGGATAGCTATTTATGGTATGGTGGCGGACTCAAAAAAGATTATGATAAAGCTTCGGATATGCAAAAAGCAACTGCAGTAAATTTTTCAGAATTACTATCTCTTGTTGCGGAAGCACATCCAAAAATGCGTATTCGTTTTTCAACTTCCAACCCTCAAGATATGACATTGGATGTTATTGAAACAATGGCAAAACATAAGAATATATGTAAGCACATCCATTTACCAGTACAGAGTGGAAGTAATAGAATTTTAAAAGAAATGAATCGTCTTCATACCCGTGAAGAGTATTTTGAATTGATAGATAATATCCGAAAAATCCTTCCTGAGTGTTCTGTTTCTCAAGATATGATTATTGGTTTTCCTACAGAAACTACCAAAGACCATGAAGACACTATGGATTTAATGGAACATGTAAAATACGATTTCGGTTATATGTTTACGTATTCGGAACGCCCGGGAACACTTGCAGAACGAAAATTAGAAGACGATGTTCCAGAAGAAACTAAAAAGAGCAGACTTACAGAAATTATAAACCTTCAGCAAAAACATAGCGCCTTCCGTACTAAGCAAAATTTAGGCAAAACGGTAGAAGTACTTATTGAAGGGAATTCTAAAAAATCTGATGCACATTGGATGGGACGTACCTCACAAAACACGGTTACTGTTTTCCCAAAAGAACAATATAAAATTGGAGAATTTGTTAATGTTAAAATCAACGAATGTACAACGGCAACCCTTATTGGCGAAGCTATTGGATATTCGGAGAATAACTAAAAACAACTTCCTAAAAACAAAATAAACATGGAGAGTGTTCAAGCTACAAAACAACGTTTTGGTATCATCGGAAACGATGTAAAACTAAATCGTGCTATTGAAAAAGCCATTCAAGTTGCCCCTACCGATATTTCTGTATTAATTACAGGAGAAAGTGGCGTTGGGAAGGAAGCACTTCCAAAAATTATACATTCGCTTTCTCATAGAAAACATGGAAAATTTATAGCAGTAAACTGTGGTGCAATTCCAGAAGGAACAATTGATTCTGAGCTTTTTGGGCACGAAAAAGGAGCCTTTACAGGAGCTACACAAACTAGAAGTGGATACTTTGAGGAAGCAGATGGCGGAACTATTTTTTTAGATGAAGTAGGAGAACTTCCACTTACCACACAGGTTCGACTATTAAGAGTACTTGAAAATGGAGAATTTTTAAAAGTAGGATCTTCAAAAGTTCAAAAAACGGATGTTCGTATCGTAGCTGCTACCAATATCAATATGTTTGAAGCTATTGAAAAAGAGAAGTTTCGTGAAGATTTATACTACAGATTAAGCACTGTAGAAATACATTTGCCTCCACTTAGAGAGCGTAAAGACGATATCCATTTACTTTTTAGAAAATTTGCTTCAGATTTTGCTCAGAAATACAAAATGCCAACCATCCGTTTAGAAGAAGATGCTGTTCAACTTTTAAACAAATACCGATGGAGCGGAAATGTGCGTCAGCTTAGAAATATTGCTGAACAAATTTCAGTTTTAGAGCAAAATAGAGCTATTACTTATGATACTTTAAAGGGATACCTTCCAGATGCTGGCAGTAATTTACCAGCCGTTATTAAGAATCAGAAATCGGAAAGCGATTTTAGTAGCGAGCGTGAAATTCTTTATAAAATCCTTTTTGATATGAAAGGAGATTTAAACGATTTAAAGAAACTTACCATGGAACTCATGAAGGATGGGACGAATGGTGAAAAAGTTCAGCAAGAAAATAAAACGCTTATCAATAAAATATATGGAGGAGAAGAAGACGAAATAGATTTTGAACAAGCCGATGAAGAAGATGCTATGGAAATTCTTCAAGTAGAACATCAGAAAAATTTACCACATAGCACTTCTGTTGAAGACAAATATCATTTTGCAGAAGAAATCCAAGAGGAAGAAACGCTTTCTCTTCAAGATAAAGAATTAGAACTTATCAAAAAATCCTTGGAACGCAACAAAGGAAAACGCAAAGCCGCAGCAACCGAACTTGGGATTTCCGAAAGAACACTTTATAGAAAAATAAAACAATACGATTTATAATATTTTTTGTTCTTTTGAACCTTACACAATTTTTAAAATGAAGAAATTTTTTGTACTTTTTATAGCAATTATAAGCATACAAGGCTGTGGTCCTTATTCTTTTACAGGAGTTAACACAACTGCAGAATCCTTTCAGGTAAACTTTTTCCGAAATGAGGCTCCAATTATTGAGCCTGGTTTGGATTATGATTTTACAAATGCGCTGCAAGATTTAATATTAAATCAAACAAACTTACAACTAGTTAACAGAAATGCAGATTTAATTTATGAAGGTGAAATTGTAGAATACAGAGTCTCTCCAATGTCTGCTACCGCCGATCAAACAGCGGCACAAAACCGATTAACAATTTCGGTTAATGTACGTTTTTACGACACCAAAAACCCTGAAGAAGATTTTGAAAGAAGATTTTCTTTCTTCTATGATTACCCTGCGGCAACCCAATTGATTACTGTAAAACAAGCTGCTCATGATGAAATTTTTGAGCGTATAACACAAGATATTTTTAACGAAACCCTTGCAAACTGGTAATAAATGAATGTTACTGATTTTTCATATTTATTACAAAAGCCTGAACAAATTACACAGCAACACGTCGATTCTCTAAAAAAGATTATCGAAGAGTTCCCTTATTTCCAAGCAGCAAGAGCCGTTTACCTAAAAGCTTTAAAAGCACAAGAAAGTTTTAAATACAATAGCGAGTTAAAGCATACCGCAGCTTACACTACAGACCGTTCTATTTTATTTGAATACATTACTTCGGAAGCGTTTGAGCAACATGCTATTGCTAAAAAAATAGCGCTACAAACTACTAACGAAACGCTCTATGGAATTGATGTTACCGCAGAAGAGGTTATTGTAAAAGATAATAAAACTTCTTTTGATTTTAACGAAGTAAATTCAAATGCTGTAATGGATCCTGAGTTGTTTCTACCTAAAGAAGAAAACCTAACAGAAGAAACTTTATCAGAAGAAAAATCAACTTTACAGCTCGGAAAACCTTTAGACTTCAGCAAAAGAGAAACCCATTCTTTTATGGAATGGATGCAGCTATCTGCTACTGCTAAACCCATTAAAAGAGAAGAAAAGAAGCATATTGCATTAGAAAAACCTGTAGAAGAACAAGAAGATAAAAAAGAAAAGAAGTCTGGAATAGAAGGAAAATTAAAGCTTATAGATAAATTTTTAGAAAACAATCCTAAAATTCCTCCAGCTGCCAATACAGCTAACAAGGTAAATTTGGCAAAAGAAAATAATGCCGAAAAAACCGAATTAATGACGGAAACTTTGGCACGGGTTTACTTGGAGCAAAAGAAATACAAAAAAGCAATTCAAGCTTATAAAATTTTAAGTTTGAAATATCCAGAAAAAAGTGGTTTCTTTGCAGACCAAATTAACGCAGTTAAGAAATTAAAAGACAATAATTAATATAGAAATGAGTACGTTTTCAATTTTTTTGGTACTAATTATAATAGTAGCCTTTTTATTAGTTTTAGTGATTATGGTACAAAACCCTAAGGGAGGCGGATTGTCTTCTTCTTTTGGTGGTGGCGGAAGTCAAGTTGTAGGAGGAGTTAAAAAGACAGGAGATTTTCTTGATAAAAGTACCTGGACACTAGCAACTATTTTAGTAGCATTAATATTGCTTTCTAACATTACATTAATTTCTAACGATTCTACCGAATCTAAATTATTAGACGGAAGAGATGTACAAACTACTGCGCCTAGTACTACAGTACCTTCAGCAGAAGTTCCTGCAACAGCTACAGATAGTACTGACGGACAATAAAGATTTATCTTATTACACATATAAAAAATGCCAGCTTATAATTAAGCTGGCATTTTTATTTTAAAACACTTTCTTCTTACTTTTCCTAGAATTACATTTTGACATTTTTTTACTTGAAAATTTATAAAAATGACAGTTAAGACATGAAAAATATATGCACATGAGTAAAATTGTCAGTTTATAATGCGTGGCACAATTTCTGTCTGATTAATGAAAGTGAATTTTAAATTAATTAATCAAATATTAAAAATATGTCGAAGTTAAACATTAAACCGCTTGCTGACAGAGTTCTTATTGAGCCGCAAGCTGCTGAAACTAAAACAGCTTCAGGGATTATTATTCCAGACAACGCAAAAGAAAAACCTCAAAAAGGAACTGTTGTAGCTGTAGGACCAGGAACTAAAGACGAAAAAGTGACTGTAAAGGTTGGCGATTCTGTATTATACGGAAAATATGCCGGTACCGAATTAAAATTAGAAGGTAACGATTACCTAATAATGCGCGAAAGCGATATTCTTGCTATTGTATAAACAGCTATAAGCTATATACAACAAGCCATAAGCAAGTGAGGTTTTAAAAAATCTCAAAAAACAAATGGCAAACGATAAAATAAATACAATTAAAACAAACACTAGGAAAGCATACAGCATTATGCAAATTGCTTTTAAGTGTAAAATTTAAAAACCATGGCAAAAGATATAAAATTTGACATTCAAGCTCGTGACGGACTAAAGCGCGGTGTGGATGCTTTAGCAAACGCAGTAAAAGTAACTTTAGGTCCTAAAGGACGTAATGTAATTATTAATAAATCTTTTGGAGCTCCTCAAGTAACAAAAGATGGTGTTTCTGTAGCAAAAGAAATAGAATTAGAAGATGCGCTAGAAAATATGGGAGCGCAAATGGTAAAAGAAGTTGCTTCTAAAACTAACGACTTTGCAGGAGATGGTACAACAACAGCTACCGTTCTTGCTCAAGCTATTGTAAAAGAAGGACTTAAAAACGTTACCGCTGGCGCAAACCCAATGGACTTAAAAAGAGGAATCGATAAAGCTGTTGAAGCTATTGTTGCAGACCTTAAAAAACAAGCACAAACGGTTGGAGATTCTTCAGATATGATCAAACAAGTTGCAGCAATTTCTGCAAATAATGATGACACTATTGGAGACCTAATTGCGCAAGCATTTACTAAAGTTGGTAAAGAAGGGGTTATTACTGTAGAAGAAGCAAAAGGAACAGATACTTATGTAGATGTTGTTGAAGGAATGCAGTTTGACAGAGGATACCTTTCTCCATACTTTGTTACCGATACAGATAAAATGATTGCGGATTTAGACAATCCATACATCCTTTTATTTGACAAGAAAATCTCTAACCTTCAAGAAATCCTTCCAATTTTAGAGCCAGTTGCTCAATCTGGAAGACCTCTTTTAATTATTGCTGAAGATGTAGACGGACAAGCATTGGCTACTTTAGTTGTAAACAAACTAAGAGGTGGACTTAAAATTGCTGCTGTTAAAGCTCCAGGATTTGGAGACAGACGTAAAGCAATGCTTGAAGATATTGCAATCTTAACTGGAGGTACTGTAATTTCTGAAGAAAGAGGATTCTCTCTAGAAAATGCTTCTTTAGATATGCTTGGTTCTGCAGAAACTGTTACTATAGATAAAGACAACACTACTGTTGTTAATGGTGCTGGAGATGCTGAAACTATCAAAGCAAGAGTAAACCAGATTAAAGCACAAATAGATACTACTACCTCTGATTATGATAAAGAAAAACTTCAAGAGCGTTTAGCTAAATTGGCTGGAGGTGTTGCTGTACTTTACGTAGGTGCTGCTTCTGAAGTTGAAATGAAAGAGAAAAAAGACCGAGTAGACGATGCATTACACGCAACTAGAGCAGCTGTAGAAGAAGGTATTGTTGCTGGTGGAGGTGTAGCTTTACTTAGAGCCAAAGCAGTACTTAGCAAGCTTAAAGCTGATAATGACGATGAAGAAACAGGAATCCAAATTGTAACACGTGCCGTTGAAGCACCACTTAGAACAATTGTGGAAAATGCAGGAAATGAAGGTTCTGTAGTTGTTGCTAAAGTGTACGAAGGCAAAGACGACTTTGGTTACAATGCAAAAACTGGAGAATATGTACAAATGTTAAAAGCTGGTATTATAGATCCTACTAAAGTAACTAGAATTGCATTAGAAAATGCTGCTTCTGTTGCTGGTATGATTTTAACTACCGAATGCTCTTTAACAGATATTAAAGAAGATGCTCCTGCAATGCCTCCAATGGGCGGCGGAGGAATGCCAGGAATGATGTAATATCACTCCCATAAAAATTAAAACGCGGTGCAAAGCACCGCGTTTTTTTATGTATTTAAATCAACTACCTCTAGGCAAGCCTACTAGGGATGCAAAGGAAAATAATTTAATCTATTTCGACGTCGGGGAATAAAACCCTCAATGAGGGATTTAAAAGTTATAACAATAAATAGCTCCTTAAAAAGCTACTGTTATTTTTCCTCTTAGATAAAAAGGCGTTCCTGGTGTAAAATGGATTTCTTCTACTGGAGCAGGTTCATCAAACAAACGACTTTCGGTTGCAAATTGTGTTTCGTTCCATTCTGTATCCAAAAGATTTTCGATTATGATACCATAAGTCCAATTTTTCCAAGAATAACTAATATTAAAATCGGTTACAAAATAGCCTTCAGCAATAATAGAATTATCTTCATTTGCTGGTCTATCATCTACATATCGGTAAGTTAGTGCTCCTGAAAAATTACCTAAATTTTCAACCGAAATTCCTCCTACCGTAGTAAAATCTGGCGCTAAAGGAATATAATTTTCTCCATCAGGATCGTTTACACTTCTTCCGTGGGCATAATTTGCATCGGCATAAATATACAACCAAGGTAGCACTTGGTAACGAGCACCAATATCAACCCCTAAACGACGTGTTTCTCCACTTGGCTCCACTATAGCCGCATCTCCAACATACACAAATTCTTGGTCTAAATACAACCACCATAAGGTGGCATTTAAAGCTAGTTTATTAAAGGGTTTATAGATTGTTCCTAAGTCTGCTCCATAAGCCGTTGGCAAAATATCTTCGCCTTGGTTAGCAACAACCACACGTGCATCGTTAGAATGAAAGCCCATTCCTGTTTTCAAAAAGAGCTGCCAATTAGAATTTACAGAAAAAATAGTGTTTAGCTTAGGACTTACAGCTACTTTACTTTCACTTTTATTATCATAAACATCGGTTAACTTATTGTAATAATCAAACTTAAAATAATCCAATCGTACTGCAGGATTGAAGGTCCATTTTCCAATTTTAAATTCGGTATTTACAAAACCATATGTATTTACCTCGTCCACGTCTCCATAGGCATAACGCTCTAGAATTTCCATTCTATTTAAGGTGTGAGAAAGCTGCATATCGTCCACATTATCATATCTAAATCCAGCTCCTGCTTGGTATTCAAAATGAATATTATTTCCTAACTCATAATTATTTCTTTCAAATACACTCTCTGCTCCAACAATTACACGACTTTCTTTTTGCTCTATTTGATCTCCATTTACTGGATCGTCTAAGTAAAATGTAAAGTTTGAAAAAAGATTAAAATCATATTTAGAAATAAAGGCTTTTGTTTTTACAGCCCTATTTTCATCTAAAACTTTAAAATGATTAACCGACAAATTAGTTCTGCTAGTTTCACCGCCTTCGGTATCGTCTATTGCTCCAAATCTATCTATCAAACCTTCGTCTACAGCACGCTGTGGAATTTGCCCAGAAGCATCCCATTTACTTTGAAAGTGAGAGGCTGTAATGGTTAAATCTTCATCTGCAGCTAATTTATAATTGTAACGAGCCATCACATTAATCCGGTTAAAATTCTGCGGACTATTAAAAGGACCATCTGTTAAATACAACTCTGAAGCTACATAAGCATTACTTTTTTCAGTATCCAAAACCTTTAACATCCCCATAAAACGACTCGTATTAAACTGCCCAACTTCCAAGGAAACTAAACTATTATCGAGCGTTTTTCTAAGATTTAAATCTATATAACCTGCAGTTGTAAAATCTCCATGATTAGCAAAATAAGGACCTTTCCCAAAATTTATACCTTCTATAGTTTCTGGAATTACAAAATGTAAATCTGAATACCCTTGCCCATGGGCATGAGAAACCATATTTACAGGAATTCCATCCACATTTATAGAAACATCGGTTCCATGATCAATATCAAAACCACGTAAAAATATTTGCTCTGCTTTCCCTCCTCCTGCATGCTGACCAATAATTAAGCCTGGAACTTTTCTTAATATTTCTTGAGAAGATTTTACTGGGTTTGTTTGAATATCTACATCTACAAACTTGCTTAACGTATTTACTTCTGACACTAAAACAACTTGCTCTAATGAAATATTAGTTTGGGATAAAGTAATATTTTTCTGCTGATTTAAATCGGCATCATCTACCACAACCAAAACTGTTTTATAACCTAAACTAGAGTAATAGACAGAGTCTTTTATAGAAGTTTTTATCAAACTATATGTGCCACTCTGATTAGAATGAGAATGGCTACCAGATGTTTTATTAAAAACACCAACATCGGAAAGAGGGTTCCCCTCAGAATCAACAATTCTTCCCGATAAATTTTGTGCATAAGACACACTTACAACAAGTATAACAAATACTGTTATTATTTTTTTCATTATAATTCTTATTTGAATTTAGTATTTCTTTTGAGACATACGCATTTTTGCCTTTAAATCAAACCCCAATTCCCTCGAAGCAAGAAAGGACTGATAAGACAGAAACAACTCTTTAAAAATAAATTAGCTTATTTGCGGAGGTGGTGTAGTTACATCTATAGAAATATAATAAGAAGTACTATTTAGATGCCATTCTTTTTCTTGAAAAATTATTAGCGTAATAGGATAAAAATTAAAAATTTCGGAGAACAAATGTTCATCTAATTTAGTGTTAGACAACAATTTCCTTTCATCTTCCTTTTTATTTTTCACGGAAATAAATAGCGATGCTATAAAAGAAAGCGCTCCATGATGATGACTATTATTAGCTGAATGCTTTTGATTTGAATTACTGCCGTGACCACGATACCCACTATATGCAAAACGATTAACCGATTGAAAATTGTGTGAGTGATGCATTGACTCTTTATGTCCATTTTCTGTAAAAAATTCTACTTTGTGACTCACAAAATGTAAAAAATTAAAAACTGAACTTTTAAAAGGACTCAATAGATAAATTAAAACTCCTAAAATGAGAAAGCATCGTATTACAAATAACTTTATGTGAATGATGCTTTTCAAAATAATTTTATTCAGTTTTTATTTGATTTAAGATACAAGACCCATTTCCTTCAAGAAAAAAAGAGTAAAATCTATTTACTTTTATCGGATAACAATGATTCAAAATTAGGAAAAAAATAGATAGAAACTATCTCGGAGCAAGCTGATGAGGCATTTAAAGGAAAATCTAAAAAATATTTAGAGGCAGACTTTGAAACTTTCAAAGCTCGATTATAGAAAAAAAATAACCTTATTAATTCCTCAAAACAACATACAATTATCAATAAATTTATTAAAAATAACTACTTACTATAGATTTTATCTTTAGTAAGATTAATAACATAGAATATAACTATTTGATTTTAAGCATAATATTAACGATATTTGTTCTAACAATATACTCTACAAATTTTATAGGGTATTGAAAATGAATCAATTTCGACAGTACAGTCGAAACATTCTAAAACCTCACAAAGTGAGCAAATAACTATTATGGCTTTTATAAAAATTAGAAGAAAAACAAAATTAGAGAAAAGGTACAGTAAGAAAATGGGAAGTATAAGTGTTAAAGTTACTTATATTAGAAAACATTTATTAGGAATACCGCTTCGAACTATTCACAAGTACAGAGAAACTTATTACGGTACTATTAAAGACTGTAAAGATTGTACTTTAACAGCTTAGCTTTTAAAAAAAATTGATATAAAAAAACCACGCAAATGCGTGGTTTTTTGTTTTTATAAACTGATGAATTTATTTGTTTTCATCTGTCATATCATCGATTTCATCTTCTACTTCTTCTGCCCCTTCTTCAATTTTATCACCAGCGTCATCAACTGCTTCTTCTACTTGTTCAGCAGGAGTGTCTTTCTTCTCTTTACAACTAGTTGTAAAAGCTGTTAATGAAAATACTAATGCAAGAGTTAAAAATATCTTTTTCATGTTGTTTAGTTTTAATGGTTATTAATTATAATTATTTTTATCTTCTGGTCATTCTACTTATAAGTGATATTACAAATAACACTAAAAATACAAAGAATAATATTTTAGCAATTCCTGCAGCAGCTCCAGCAATTCCACCAAAGCCAAATACAGCAGCTACAATTGCTACTATTAAAAAAATGATTGTCCAACGTAACATAATATTTAAGTTTTTTGGTTATACTCTAATATACGTACACAAAGTGTTTTCTGACGTATCTTTAAGGAATTTTAACTTAAAATGTTAATTCGCTGTTAATCCACTAAACACAATATCAAATAGTTACAACATGTTAAGCAGAAGCAACCTCAGACTCTCTATGAATCTTTTTAACCAGTCCTTGTAGTACTTTTCCTGGACCAACTTCGGTAAATAATAATGCACCATCTTTTACCATATTCTCAACACTTTGAGTCCATTTAACTGGTGCCGTTAATTGAGCCATCAAATTCTTTTTAATATCATCCGGATTAACAACTGCTGTTGTAGTTACATTTTGATAAACAGGACAAATAGGTTTACTAAAAGTTGTTTGCTCTATGGCAGCTGCTAAATCTTCTCTAGCTGGTTCCATTAATGGAGAATGGAACGCTCCACCAACAGGTAAAACCAAAGCTCTACGAGCTCCTTTTTCTTTAAGTGCTTCACAGGCTGCATTAATTGCTTCTACTTCCCCAGAAATAACAAGTTGCCCAGGGCAATTGTAATTTGCAGGCACAACCACTCCTTCAATTTCTTTACATACTTGCTCAACAATGGTATCGTCTAATCCTAAAACAGCAGCCATTGTACTTGGCTTAAGTTCACAAGCCTTTTGCATTGCCAATGCTCTACGAGACACCAATTTCAAACCATCTTCAAAACTTAAAGTTTTATTGGCAACTAAAGCAGAAAGTTCTCCTAAAGAATGTCCAGCAACCATATCTGGATTAAATGTATTCCCTATAACTTTACTTAATATAACTGAATGTAAGAATACAGCTGGCTGAGTAACTTTAGTTTGTTTTAAATCTTCCGTAGTACCCTCAAACATAATATCAGTAATTTTAAAACCTAATATTTCATTTGCTTGTTCAAACAATTCTTTTGCCAAATCGGATTTCTCGTATAAATCAAGTCCCATTCCAACAAATTGTGCTCCTTGTCCAGGAAAAATATATGCATTCATGTGTTTTATTATTTACAGGTTTTCAGCAAAAATAGAAATTATATTTCAAAAAGAATTAACTAGCATAAAGGCAAGCAACGAGGCATTCAATAGAAACTAATTATAAAAACCGCTATAATTAATCCTCCTTAAACCATGAAGCGTACATAACATAACTATTAGCTATACGCTCAATTTCATTCTTACTTAAATCTTTACTAATTTCTTTTACTTTTTTTGCAGGCACGCCAGCATATATAGAACCCGCTTCTACATGCGTGTTTTGAGTAATCACAGCACCTGCAGCTATAATAGAGTTGCTTTCTACAATGCAATTATCCATTACAATACTCCCCATTCCAATTAACACATTATCTTTTATGGTACAACCATGAACAATTGCATTATGACCAATAGAGACATTATTTCCAATAGTAGTAGGGTGTTTTTTATAGGTACAATGAATAACAGCTCCATCTTGAATATTTACCTTATCGCCTATTTTTATATAATGCACATCTCCACGAATTACTGCATTAAACCATACACTACAATTAGCTCCCATTGATACATCTCCAACAATTGTGGCATTTTCGGCAATAAAAATATCCGCGCCAAAAACTGGATGCTTTCCATTTACTTCTTTAATAATCATAATTAGAATTTCTACAAAGATACTTGGAGTTTAATAATTTACAGCAGGACACTTACATTTATAACGTGGTTTTCCTTGAAGGAAATTGTATCCTAAAGTTATTTGATGAAACCCTCCATTATCAAATCTTAAATCTCCAGATTGATACGAATAATTATATGAGAACATAAATTGTTTAATGTTCACACCTACTATTGGAGTGAATAATTGTAACTTTTGTTTTCCAGAGTTCCCATTAATTTCATATTCGGCGCCATCAAAACTTCTCCGATATGAAAGTCCTCCCCATATTTTACCAAAATCCATTTCTCGATATACCTTTGCGTTTACATCTACAGCAGACTCTTCTGTATATTCTGAAAATTGAAATAGAAAAGAAGGTTCAAATTGCCATTGAGATTTTCCAAAAACATAACCAGCAGAAAACAAATAGCGTCTTACATTATCTATCTCTTCCGCAGAATACAAATCTCTCCCGCTTCCCAACATATTTTTAACAGCAAAATGAGCATAAAACTCTAAAAAATTATAAGACATCCCAACATCAACATTAAAATAATTTACGTTGTTGCTAGTACCTGTTATTATTGGATCTGGAATAATAGAAACAAACTCAGACTCATCCAACCTACTTTGCAAAAAACCTACATTTACTCCAAACGATAATTGATTAACTCCATCTCTATATTCGGACAACGTAATGTGATGCGCATATGTTAATTTCATTCCTGTTTGAGAATGGTATCCATTTCTATCATTAAATAATATAGCTCCCACCCCACTTCTATCGCCCACTCTCATATGTGCATTGAGTGTTTGTAATGCAGGCGCTTTTTCTACATCAAACCATTGCTTTCTTGCAGTCATTCTAACCTTTCCACCTTGACCAACTCCAGCCATTGATGGATATACAAGGTAATAATTATCGGATAGGTAGTCAAAATACACGGGGATTCCCTCTTGAGCATAGGAAGATGTTACAAGTAAAAAAAGTAAAGAAAAATAGATTTTCTGAAAGAACTTCATGAAAGTACCTTTATTTGGTAGGTTAATGGCTCAAAGATATCAAAAGATGAGTTACGTTTTGTAATTTTGCAACAAAATCGATGAAATGGAGCCATATAAAATAAACATACAGCCAACAAATAGGCCAGCAATTATAAAGTTTGAAGCCAATAAGTTTTTAACTCGTAAGCAAAATTATGAGTTTAAAAACGTAGACGACGCTAAGAATTCGCCTTTGGCAAAGCAGCTTTTCTATCTTCCGTTTACAAAAACAGTATATATCTCTGGTAATTTTGTTGCTATAGAACGTTATGATATTGTTGAGTGGGCAGATGTTCAAGATGAAGTAGCTGAGCAGATTGAAAATTATTTAAACTCTGGAGAACCTGTTATTATAGAAGATGATACTACTCCTTCTAAAATTCCAGTAACCATTTATGCAGAAAGCACTCCAAATCCAGCTGCTTTAAAATTTGTTTCCAACAAAAAATTAGTTTTATCAACCTACGAATTTAAAAATATTGAAGAAGCTAAAGATTCTCCTTTAGCAAGTGGTCTTTTCCATTTTCCTTTTGTTAAAGAAGTTTTTATTGACGAAAATTACATCTCTATTCTAAAGTATGATATTGCGGAATGGGATGATATTGTAGTTGAATTAAGAGAATACATTCGTTTACACATTGAAGAAGGGAAAGACATAGTATCTGACAACGCACAAAGCAAGACTACAGATGCAGCAGAAACTCCTAATAACAATAAAAGCGTAGACACTTCTAATTTGGATGATACTTCTAAACAAATTATTGACATTTTAGAAGAATATGTAAAACCTGCTGTAGCTAGTGACGGTGGAAACATTCTTTTTCAATCGTATGATGAAGAATCTAAAACTGTAAGTGTAATTCTTCAGGGAGCATGTAGCGGCTGTCCTTCTTCTACATTCACTTTAAAAAATGGAATTGAGAGTATGTTAAAAAGCATGCTAGTAGATAAAGTAAATGAAGTAGTTGCCATTAACGGGTAAATAACAATTTATTTTAAATATTAAAAAAACAAAGCCCGATTTAACTCGGGCTTTGTTCTTCTTCATAACAAATTTCTTAACTTTTTATGCGCTTATAATCGTCATGAAACTCTTTAAAGAGTGTTAGTAAATTAATAGTAGCTGTAATTAAGTCTTTTGTTTCTAACAATAAACTAAAATATAACTTCGTGTTTTTTGGACTCGTTTCTGTGCTTCGAATGCGGTCTATTTGCTTCTGAATTAATGCTGAAACATTATCAAGCAATTCTTTTTTATCTTCAATAATAAAACCAATATCTTCAAAAGTATTTCCGTCTAAATCAACTTTTATTCTTTCAAAAAGAACCTCCAATCTTTCATCAATTCTCTTAAGATCTCTAATTTGATTAAATTTTAAATTCTTATGGTTATTATTTACATGCGAGTAACTATTTTTTGTAATATAACTAATAGACTGTACCATGTCTTGCAAATAATCTAAGGTAAGGATATAGAATTTACTTGCATCAACAGAACTTTCATCTAAAGACTTTATAAAGTAAAAGATGTCACTTTTAAGCGTATCAACTTCATCTTCTAATTTACTGAGTTGTTTTTTAGATTTTTTAAGTTTATTAAGATCTTGCAAACCTAAATTATCTACCACTTCTCCATAAACTTTGCTTATACGTCTTATTACTTTAGAGATATTATCGGAACTATCGCTTATAATTTCATTAATTGTAATTAGAGATGTTCTATCAATTTGAATTGCTGCTTCTTTCTCCTTTTCCTTTTTCTTGTAGCTTAAAAAGCTACGAGTAATTAATAATACAGCAATAATCAACAAAACTACTAGTGCAATTCCTTTTCCATAATAAATAACCGTGGCAAATATTGCAGCCGCTACAAACGCTACAATTGCCGTTATAAACCAGCCTCCAATAACATTAAAAACACCAGCAACTCTATAAACAGCGCTTTCTCTACCCCAAGCTTTATCGGAAAGAGAAGTCCCCATTGCTACCATAAAAGAAACGTATGTGGTAGATAATGGAAGCTTTAAGGATGTTGCCATAGATATTAAAATACTTGCAACCATAAGATTTACGGCTGCTCTAACCATATCAAACGCAGGTTCATCTGCATTCTTTTTTGTTCTTTTACTTTCTGGTTTTGAAAATCTCTTTTCAATACGCTGTTGAATTTCATCAGGAAGCACTACCGCTATAGCTTGATTTAAATTGACAGAAGCGCGTACAATAAATCTAGATAAAAAATTAGGCTGAAATTTTTCTGACCCCTCTCCACTTCTTGCCAAATTAATTTCTGTATACATTACCGAACGTGCTTTTTTAGAAAGCCAAAGCGTAACAACCATTACCAAACCTGCCAATATCAACATATAAGTTGGCGTTTCCACTTGCCCAGATAGGCTGTTCATTGTATATTCTGTTGGTAAAACCCCAGAAGCTTGGTAGGCTCCATGCCATAATTCATAAGACTGATATGCTGCAATTGGAACGCCTATAAAATTCACCAAATCATTTCCAGCAAAAGCTAATGCTAATGCAAAAGTTCCAATAAGGATTATTATTTTTAAAATATTCAGTTTAGTAAAGCTGATAATTATTTGCGAAATCCCTGTAAAAACAACAAAACAGAAAGCTACTATTAATAATTTATTACCATCAATAAAATCTAAAAAAGATTGCGGAATTACAGAAACTCCCTTTATTCCTTTTATCAGAATAAAATAAGTAATTGCAGTTATAGCTATCCCCCCAAAGATTCCGCCAACATATTTTATACGTTTTTCATAATGAAAAGAAAAGATAAATCTAGAAATCCATTGTACAAAAGCACCTACAATGAATGCAATAACAACCGACAGTAAAATCCCAAAGATAATTTCTGCGGCTTTATCTCCATTAATATAATTACCTAAAGCCCCAATAGCATCATTAGCTTTTATAATTTTAAGAATAGAAATTGCTACAGATGCGCCCAACAGTTCAAATACAATAGAAACTGTAGTAGAAGTTGGTAATGCAAGTGAATTAAATAGATCCAAAAGCAAAATATCTGTTATCATGACGGCCATGAAGATGATCATGATTTCATCAAAATAAAACTGTCCCGGATTAAAAATACCTTTCCTAGCAACCTCCATCAATCCAGACGAAAATATAGCTCCTACTGCTACCCCAATACTAGCAATAATTAATATGGTCTTAAGGGACGCTGCTTTAGAACCTACGGCAGAATTTAAAAAATTCACCGCATCGTTACTCACACCTACTGTTAAATCTGTAATGGCCAATACAAAAAGTACCACCAACATAAAAATATAAAACTGCTCCATATAAACTTTTAACTAAAAGCAAAAGTCTATTAACAATTTAAAAGCCAAGTTAATTTAAAGTTACCAAAATATTACTTTGAAATTAATAACTAACTATGAATCCATAAGTTAGTTGCTATGAATTTTAGATACTGATAAAAATAAATTATATTTAGGTACAACGAATAATTAACATCAAAATGTAATATTATGGCAGTTTTAAAAGTAATTGAAGTATTAGCTAATTCTGACAAAAGTTGGGAAGACGCTACAAAAAATGCAATACAGAAAGCATCTAAATCGGTTAATAACATTAAATCGGTTTATGTGAACGAACAAAGTGCAACGGTAAATAATGGAGAAATTGATAATTATCGGGTAAATCTAAAAATCACTTTCGAAATAGATTAAGTCTTAAAAAGATAGAAAGTCTGTTTAATTGCTAAAAGCCGTTAAACAGATTTTTTTTATTTTTATGAAAATAAACATCATAAAGCACCTGATATTTTTTCTATTTAGAATTATAGGTTCTAATTTTGAAAAAATTAAAAAAAATTAATATGGAAACAGACAAGTGGTTAGAGCAAGGAATTGCATTAGTAGTAGAATACGCTCCAAAAATTGTAATGGCTATTTTAATATGGATTATTGGTTCTATAATATTTAGCCGAGTAGTAAAATACGCACGAAAAATAATGGAGCGAAGAAACTATGAAATAAGTCTTCGTGAATTTTTAGGAACCCTTTTATATTGGGCGCTAAAAATACTTCTAATTATTGTTATTTTAGGAACATTAGGTATTGAAACTACCTCTTTTGCTGCTATTATTGCCTCGGCTGGTTTAGCTGTTGGTTTGGCACTACAAGGTTCTTTAGCAAACTTTGCTGGAGGAGTTCTTATTCTTATTTTCAAGCCTTTTAAAGTAGGCGATTTTATAGAAGCACAAGGGCTTTCTGGTACCGTTAAAGAAATTGGAATTATCAATACCGTTTTAAATACTTTCGGAAACCAACAAGCTATTATTCCAAACGGAAAGCTCTCCAATGAAAACATTGTAAACTATAGTGCAGAGAGCACCCGAAGAGAAAATATAACAGCTGGAATTAGCTATGATTCTGATATTAAAAAAGCAAAAGCAATTTTACTTGATATTGTAAGTAGTAATGACAAGGTGTTAAAGCATCCAGAACCCGCTGTTATGGTTGCAGAACTTGCAGATAGCTCTGTAAATTTATCATTAAGATATTGGGCTACAAACGATGATTTCTGGGATTGCCGTTGGTATGTTTTAGAAGAAATAAAGAATAGATTTGATGCAGAAGGTATTGAAATTCCTTACCCTCATCAAGTGGAGATTCAAAAACAAGCTTAATCCCTCAAGAAGGGTTTAATTTCCCAGAGCCTTTTCTTTTATAAGTTAACTATAGGGTTCTGCAGGGAAAGAAGTTAAATTGTTTCGTTCGAATATCTCGTGGGCTTGTCCTGCGAGTTAGTTTATTTTTTAGGTTTTGTAGTTACAAAATCTTTTAAATAATAAGGCTCAAAATAGGCGACATCCTCAAAGTCGCCTATTTTATATTTTTCGGTTGCTAAAACTGCCATATCTTTTGCTGAAGGATATTTTACTTCAGAAGAAAAAATAGCATTTTCGTGTGTAATTACAGTCTTACATTTCTCAGCACCATCGCCCACAAAATAAACGCTTCCCTCCTCTAAAAACTCAGAAAAAGATGTTGGAGTAATTATTTCAGCTTTTGTAGCCCTTACTTGCACTCCATTTTTAAAAATAGCAGCATAAACTTCCATTCTTCTTGCATCTAGCAAAGAGACTACAAAATCGGTTTTTTCATTATTATTTTCGGCTAAAACAGCCAGTGTAGGAACAGAAATTAATGGTTTATCCAAAGAATAACACAATCCTTTTGCAGTAGAAACTCCTATGCGCAAGCCTGTATAAGAACCAGGACCTTTACTTACCGCAATAGCATCTATTTCTGAAAACAACAAAGAAGCGTCTTTCAACGCTTCTTTTATAAATACATGTAAATTTTCAGCATGCGTATAACCGCTATCATTAATTTCTTTTAATGCTACTATTTTTCCGTTAGCACTTATACTCACAGAGCAATTGGTTGTTGCGGTTTCTATATTTAGAATCTTTGCCATTATGCAAAAATACTAGCTATATTACCATTCTTCCAAAGGAATTCCATAATAAAATTTAAGCACCTTTAAACGGAAGATAAAATCATATTTTGTTTGAATTAAAGTAGCTTCTGCATCGTCTAAACGTGCTTGCGCCTGACTAAAATCGAAGCTATTCATTAATCCAACATTGTAGCGTTCTTTAGCATAATCATAAGACAGACGTCTAGCTTCTACTGTTTTTCCTGCTGCTTCATAACTTTTATAAGAACCTTTTACATCTACATAAGCCTGATTAATATCTGTTTCTAAATTTAATTTCTCTTGTGTAAACTGTAATTTAGCGCGCTCCACATCAATTTGACTTCTCTTGATATTATTATTTACAGAAAACCCATTCAAGATTGGAATATTAATTTGCGCACCATACGCAAAACCATCTTGCAACCACAATTGGTCTTTAAAAGAAATTTCTGCTCCAGGTATTATTTGTTGCGTATTAGGATCTATAGTACTTGGATATCTTGCGTTATCAGAATATCTGGTATTATATTGAAAGAAAGCACTTATGGTAGGATACCTAGCTCCTTTTGCTATCTGAAGATCTTTTTCTGCTAAATCCACATTTGCTTCTGATGCTTTTATATCATTTCTAAAAGTCAAAGCTTTCTCATAAATTTCTCTTGGGGTAATCTCCAATACAGCATCATCTGGAATAGCATACCCTTCATCTACTACATCAAAATTTTCATAATCGCTTATTTGAAGCAATTGCGCTAAACTTATTCTTGCTATAAGCACACTGTTTTCAGCAGCAACTATTTGTTGTTCTTGATTTGCAGCAGTAGCTTGGATCTCTAGAAGGTCTCCTTTTGGCAACACTCCATTTTCTACTAACTCATTGGTACGCTCTAAATCTTGTTGTGTAGCTCTATATTGAGCATTTAAAACATTAAGCGTTTCTCTATTAGATAATATTTGTAGGTATGCATTTGCTACAGAAAGTCTAATATCATCTCGAATGTCGTCCGATTGATATTGAACAGCCATTGCATTTAATTTAGCTCTATTTAACTGATAAAAATTACGAAGCCCATCAAATAAAGTTAAAGAAGAAGAAATAGACGGTGTAACGTTAAAGAACTTTTGATTCACAAAACTATTTGTAGTTGGATCAATAGAATACCCTGTACTTGAAGAGGCAGACGCTTGCGCATTTAAAGAAGGTATAAAGTTCCCTATAGCGTCCGATTTGTCAAGCTTAACACTTTCTAAATCTAATTCTGCTTGTTGAATAGTAAGATTGTGCTCTTCAGCATACCTTACACATTCTTCAAGTGTCCACAGCTTTTTTTCTTGAGCAATGCCAACAACAGAGCACGTTAATGCTAAAATTAATATTTTAAACTTCATAAAGCTCATTTTAAATTTTCAGTATTAATTAGCTATCACCTTTTTTTTCATCGTCCATAGGTTCAGTTTTATTCCAAACCTTAATTTTATCATCTTTTGTTATTCCAGATAAGATTTCTACATTAATTCCATCTGAAACACCTAGCTCTAAATCGCGACGCTCATACTCATTCTCTCCAGTAACAATTTCAACATACGGTTTCTCTGTTTCTTTATCAAACTGAAGTAAAGCTTCTTTTATAGCAAGAACACCTTCTTTTTTCTCTAAAATAATAGAAGCATTTGCACTATATCCTGCTCTGATAAAAACATCTGAAGGAAGAGAAAGATCTGCTTTTATGGTAAACTGAACCGCTCCTTGGTCTTCAACCCCTTTTGGAGCGATGAATTTTAACTTAGCATCAAACTCCTTGTCTTGCACAGCTCCTAAATTAATAGAGATTGGCATTCCCATTTCTAATTTATCTACTTCTGCTTCATCTACTTGCCCTTCAAAAATCATTTTAGACATATCGGCAATTGTAGCAATAGAAGTACCATCATTAAAATTATTAGCCTCAATAACCTGATCTCCTTCTTTAACTGGAATCTCTAAAACAGTTCCGTCTACAGTAGCACGAATGTTTGTATTTGCAGTTGCAGATCCTCCAGCAGATCCTACACGGATAATTTGATAATCGTTTTGTGCATTTTGCAATTCTTGCTTTGCTTGATTGTATTGTAGTTCTACAGAAAGGAAATCCTGACTAGCAACAACTCCTTTGTCAAAAAGTTTCTTGTTTCTATCGTACTCAATTTTAGCATTATTGAGTGCTATTTGAGCATTACTCACACGTCCTCTAGCGCTTACCAACGACTGCTCGTTTGGAACTACTTTAATTTTTGCAATTAAATCTCCAGATTTTAATTTATCTCCTTCTTCTACTAAAATAGATTCGATAATTCCAGAAATTTGTGGTTTTATCAATACTTCATCTTCAGGAATAACTTTTCCTGTTGCAACAACTCTATTTGTAATAGTTTCTTCTGTTGCAGTTGCCGTATCAAAAGTTACAGCTGGTTTGCTATTTGTTTTTAAAACTCTTGCAACGGCATATAGAACCAAAATTACGCCTATTCCAATTAAAACGTATCTTAAAATTTTTTTCATAGTTGTTTAGTTTATTCTTCTCTTAATGCTTCTATTGGTTTTATTTTTACAGCTCTATTGGCTGGAATCAATCCTATTAATACACTCAATCCTATCATAAGGATAAATGAAAATAATATCTGCGGAATACTCACCGTTGGGTTCACAAAAGGATACTCATCTGTATGTCCAAATTTATAATCCAAAAAATGCAATGCCGCTACCGATATTACAAAACCTATTAAGCCTGCAAAAGTTGTAAGTACAATAGATTCTAATATTATTTGACGCTTTATTATTTTTGGCGTAGCGCCTAAAGCACGTCTAACTCCAATTTCGTTGGTTCGCTCTTTTACAGTTATCAGTAAAATATTACTCACAGCTATTACTCCTGCTAACAAGGTGAATGTCCCCACAAAAAACGAGAACCCTTGAAGCACTAGTGTAAAAGCACTAATTCCTTTAAAAATCTCAGAAAAATCAAACGATCCAATTGCTCTTATATCATCTGGATGTATGTTATATTTCCTTTTTAAGAGTGTTTTTATTTTTTTTTCAGCAACAGCAACTTCTTTATCAGGATCTACTAAAATAGCCATCCAACCTATTTTATTACCACTGTTAAATGCATTCTGAAAGGTGGTAAAAGGAACAAATATTGCATTCTCTCCTTCAAAATTTATATTATCATTTTTCTTATAAATCCCAACCACAGAAAAGTAGATTCCATTTATTTTAATAGACTTCCCTATTGCATTCTCCCCTTTATCAAACAGCAATTTATAAGCATCAACCCCAATAACACATACCTTTTTAGAGTCTTCAATATCATTTTGATTTATAAATCTTCCTTCTACAATACGTTTTTTAGATACTAAATCTATACTTGGGTAATCTCCATAAACTCCAGAACCGCTAGTTCTACCATTACGAATTACGGTTGCTGTCCCTCCAAAATCGCCTAGTTGAATTCTAGGTGCAATAATATCTACTTCACTAACCTGTTGTTTTATTAAATCTACATCTTCTAAGGTAAAATCTATAGGCCTTCCTCTTTCAAAACCTTTATAAGCCATAGAGGTAGTTTGAGTCCACATAAACATACTGTTTGTAGCGGTTCCTGCAAAAATTCTATTAAATCCATTAGACATTCCGTTTGTACCGCCTAACAAAAGAATTAAAATAACTATTGCAAAAATAACCCCAAGTGTTGTGAGGAATGTTCTAAGCATATTTTTAGTTAGCGTACTAAAAACTTCGCTCCAAAGGTCTCTGTCAAATATTCCCATAGTTAGTCTGCTCTTAGTGCTACAATTGGTTTAACGCTTGCCGCTTTCATTGCGGGAATCAATCCTGCTAATACTCCCGCTACAACCAATACAATGGTAGCGGTAATAATAGTTACATTATCTACGGATGGGTTTGAAAAGGCAGGAGCATCTATAATTGGAGAAATTAATGCAACCACAGCCATAGCAAACAACATTCCTATTAGTCCAGATATAGAAGTGATAAATACCGATTCTAACAAGACTAATTTAATTACATCAAAAGGTTTTGCTCCTAATGCTTTTCTAACCCCAATCTCTTTTGTTCTTTCTTTTATAATGAAAACTAATATGTTTCCAATCCCAACAATTCCAGCTATTAGAATTAACATTCCAATACCAATACTTATTACTGAAAGCATTGTAGTAAAGTTGGAAACATTAGAGAATTGTTCTGCGTAGTTATTAAAATACAGTGCTCCTTGATCTTCAGGGTCTATAATTAATCTTCGTTTTAAAGCTACTTCTATATTGTCTGAAAAATTTATAGCCTCCGCAAAATTAAATTCTGGATTATAGGTCAAAGCAATCTGATCAATGTTGCGAGTATTTCCATACAAACGCTGAAGCGTACTTACAGGCGTATACATATTTCGTTCCTCACGCTCATTTCCATCATCAGAAAAAATCCCTATTACCTTATAAGATAATTTGTTTAAAATTATATTTTGACCAACTGGGTCTACATCTTTAAAAAGTTCATCGGCTATTACTTTCCCAATAACAACAACTTTTAAAGTGTTTTGAATATCATTTTCATTAATATAACGTCCTTTTTCAACTACCGTACGCTCTATTATTTGATGATCTGGATTTACACCTCTAATAGAATAAGTTCCTGTTTCTTTTCCAAAATTTGCAGTAACACTTTTAGAAAATCTAGGAGTTATATATTCTAAATACCCTGTAAAACTCTGTTTTATAAAATCTAAATCTTCGTTATCAAATTGTATTCTTCTTCCTGCTTCAAAACCTCCATAAGGTTTTGTAGTAGATCCAGGATATATAAAAATAGAATTAGTAGCATCGTCATTAAACTGCTTTGTAAATCCATTTTTCATACCATCTACAGAAGCCAACAACAATACTAAAATAAAAATACCCCAAGCCACAGAAAACCCTGTTAAAAATGTTCTAAGCTTGTTGCTTTTTATACTATGGAATATTTCCGACCAAAGATCTCTACTGAACATACGGAGTAACTCTTACTTGATCAACTACTTTATCTTCTACTATAACACCATCTTTTAAATGCACAATACGCTTACACATATGTGCAATATCGTCTTCGTGAGTTACTACTAAAATGGTTTTTCCTTCATCATTAATTTTCTGGATAAGATCCATTACCTCATGAGACGTTTTACTATCCAAAGCTCCTGTAGGCTCATCGGCCAGCATTACTTTTGGTTCTGCTGCCAAAGCTCTTGCAATAGCAACTCTTTGCTTTTGCCCTCCAGAAAGTTCGCTAGGTAAATGATCCACCCATGGCCCTAATCCAACCGATTCAAGATGCTTTATAGCACGCTCCTTTCTCAACTTTCTATTAACTCCTTGATAGTATAGCGGAAGTGCTACATTTTCCCAAGCAGATTTATAATTTATTAAATTGAAAGACTGAAAAATGAAACCTAAGAATTTATTGCGGTAATTAGCCGCTTTGGTTTCATTAAGATTTTTTATGGTAACTCCATCTAAAAGATACTCGCCTTCATCTAAATTATCGAGCATTCCCAAGATATTTAACAAAGTAGATTTTCCAGATCCTGAGGACCCCATGATGGCAACTAACTCTCCTTCTTTTACAGAAAAGTTTATTCCTTTTAATACATGAAGTGAATTACTCCCCATGTGGTACGACTTGTGAAGGTCTTTTATTTCAATCATGATGGTTAGTTTTCTTAAGTAAGACACTAAAAACTTAGTGAAAATACAAAAATATAAGCTCGATTAAAACTTACTTACACATATATGACTACCAAACAAATGAAATGTTACAGAATAAATTAAAAAAAATTGACGAACAGCAATAAACAACTGATTATCAGATACAAATTATTTCATTCGCTTAAAAATAAAGTAACCTAATACAGCAATTAAGATATATGGTACCGCCATAAGATAGACTATTCCATTATTAATTCCTTCTGCTACCTCTTGATTTTCTCCTGTTTCCAAAACAGCACGACACATAGCACATTGTGCATGAATAAAATCTGGCAACAGTATGAAAGCAACAATCAGTATTAAAATTTTAAAGCTCTTCATTTAAATAATTTTAGGCGTAATATGGAGAAATCATAATATAAACTATTACCCCTGTTACAGCAACATACAACCATAACGGAAATGTAATTCTTGCAATTTTCTTATGCTTATTAAAACGTTTAGAAAGCGCACGTACATAGGTAATTAATACCAACGGGATAATTGCAATGGATAATATAATATGTGTTACTAAAATAAAATAATAGATATATTTTATAACGCCTTCTCCTCCAAAAACGGTAGAATCGGAGGTCATATGGTATACTACATACATTACCAAAAAAGCTACTGAAAGTCCGATACAAAATTTCATTAACCACTCATGTAATACATAATCTCTTTTTTTAATAGCAATAAAAGCGGCTATTAAAAAAATAGCGGTTAACCCATTTGTACTAGCATAAATAGGCGGTAAAAAGGATAAAGGCTCAACATTTGGAATTTTTATTCCAAATAAAGCAGCTACTACTACAGGAATTACAATTGATAAAATTACAATCCACTTATTATATTTTTTTTCTTCTGGTGTTTTTGTACTCATCTTATTTATTTAAAAGCGTTGCAATATCTTGTTCTATCATTTTAACACCTTCATCGGTTGTGCCATCATAATATACAATAGGATTTCCAAAATTGTCTGCTCTAGATCTAATAAATCCATTTCTATCAATTAAAGCAAAAAGCCCTGAGTGCTCAAAACCTCCATTAACATTTGCATTTTGCCCTGCATATAAATTAAATCCTGTGTTAGACAACTCATAAACTTGCTCCATATCTCCTGTCAACAAATGCCAGTTTGGACTTGTAATTCCGTATTCCTTAGCATATGCCAATAAAACTTCTGGAGTATCATGTTCTGGATTTATAGAGAAAGAAGCTACTGCAAAATCTTCATTTCTTTTAAATTTATTTTGAATTTTAACCATATTCCCTGTCATAACAGGACAAATAGTAGGACAAGTAGTAAAGAAAAATTCTACCACATAAACCTTTCCTTTGTAGTCTTCGTTTGTAATAGTATTTCCGTGTTGATCTACAAATTCAAAGCCAGGTACTTTCCCCATCTTTAACAAATCATCAGCTTCTAATTTCTTTTCACCAATAGCATGACGATCCATATCCACCACCGTACCGCTTTTTACACGATCAATAATTTTTGGAATAAAAATTATCCCGAAAACTAAAATTACAAACCCAACAACTATATAAGACTTATTCTTCATTGCTTTTCTTGTTATATTTTAAATACGACTCCTTATCACTTACACCATTCTTCTTGGTAGCCATTCTATATTCAGCTAAAAGAACTTTAATATCGTCTATCATTTTATTATTCAAAACAGCTACAGAAGTAGCATCATAGCCATACAACTCTCTGTTTGTATGGTCGTCTATTAGACGTCCTCGGTGATTAACCTCTTTATCAATTATAAAAACATAAGGACTATAGGAATCTTCATTCAATGAAAATGGGGTTTGCAAGCTATTAAAAACCGAAGCTATGTTTTCTTCTGAAGTAAAAATAAAATGCCAATTAGAAACATCTGCTAACGGACTTAATTCTTCTTTTAAACCTTTAACTGCTTCTTGTGTTCCTTCTGGAGAGAGAAAAACAAATTGAAAATCTTTAAATCCGTTAAATCGTTTATATATTTTCTGATTTAAATTGAAGGCATTTAGTTTTTTAGAACTCACATTCTGCCCTAAAAAACCAAGAACTGTTATTTTACCGTGAAGACTAACTTTATTCCCTTCAGAAGAGAACGAACTCACATCTTGGACTTGCTCGTTTAAAACAGGTAATTTTCCAAAATTATTTACTCCTGAAGCAAAAAAAAGATAAACAGCAATAGGAAGTATAAACAAAACTCCAAGAACGATATATTTCTTCATCTAGCATGTAATTAAAAACAGTACAAAAATAAAAAAGACGGTTAAAAACCGCCTTATGAGTATTGTTAAAGTATTAAAAATCCCAACTTATAAAGCCATCATGATAGACATCATGAATGTAATTACCTTCTACTAATAAGATAAACATTAAGTATGGAATTAAAATAAGTAGTGGCAAAACTATAGACCATCTAAAACTTCCTTTTTCTCCTTCTAAGTGCATAAATGCCCATGCAATATAATATGCCTTAACAAGAGTTAAGATGATAAAAATCCAGTTTAATAATTTCATTCCTAATACATAATTATCAAGAACTGCTGGACGTATAATACCTAATATAACTTCTACAATAGTAATTACGGAAAGGATTCCGAAAACTACCCAAATTCTTTTTGTATTCGATTCGTGTGCGTGTGCCATTTTTTTTAACTATATAATTTATACAAGGTAAAAGAAGGTAAATACAAATACCCAAACAAGATCTACAAAGTGCCAGTATAAACCAACCTTTTCAACCATTTCGTAGTTATTTCTTCTTTCGTAAGTTCCTAAAATAACATTGATAAATATAATGATATTGATAACAACTCCAGAAAGTACGTGGAAACCGTGGAATCCAGTAATAAAGAAGAAGAAATCTGCAAATAACCGATTTCCATATTCATTATGCACTAGGTTTGCTCCTTCTACCACCATTGCAGCTTGTGCTAGGCGCTCTGCTGTCTGCTCACGCGTAAGAACAACTTTCTTACCAGTTTCATCAGACATTTCTGTTCTAGCTACAATATTATGATTTGCTTCAAAACCTGCTTTTACTTCTTCTACTGAAAAAGATGGCAATGTAGTTTCCGACATAAACCAAATTCCTTGATTTGATTCTTGCGTAACACGTTCTCTATGTAATGGTTTTGCAAAATCTGCTAACGCTACGCGCTCTCCAGTTGAAGCATCTAGGAATTGAAGTATTCTTCCTGATTTTAATTCTACTGCTCCAAATTCACCTTTAATAAAGTTTTTCCACTCCCATGCTTGAGAACCAACAAAGATAATCCCTCCTATAATAGTAAAAAACATATACCATATAACGCGAGTTTTCTTTAATTGATGACCAGCATCTACTGCCAACACCATAGTAACAGAAGAAAAAATCAGGATAAACGTCATCAATGCCACATAGTACATTGGTGCGTCTACGCCATGTAAAAAAGGAAAGTGAGTAAACACTTCATCGGCAATTGGCCATGTTTCGATAAACTTGTATCGAGAAAAACCGTAAGCGGCTAAAAATCCAGAAAAAGTTAGTGCATCCGATACGATAAAAAACCACATCATCATTTTACCATAACTTGCGCTTAGAGGCTCATTTCCTCCACCCCAAACTTTTTCTTCAGAACCTGTTGTAACAGTAGCTTCCATAAATGTTAAAGTATTCTTATTTTAAAATTTTTCAAATTTACGTTTTTTATTTATCTAAAGAAATAGAAAAATAAAATCAAATATACCCACAAAAAGTCTAAAAAGTGCCAAAACATCGCACCGAGTTCTAAACCAAGGGTTTGACCGGGTATATATTTTTCTTTAAAATGATTATAAATTACAATAATCAACACTAATAAACCAGCAAATACGTGTACTAAGTGCGAAAACACGATGGCATATAAAAAAGATGTGGTAATTGTACTTTCACTTCCTGTGAAATAATAACCTGCATCTATAATTTCTGAAAATCCTTTAAACTGAAAATATACAAACAACAATCCTAATACAAAAGTTGCTAATAAAAACCCAGTTGCAGCACTACGATTATTCTTCTCAATGGATTTTTTTACCATATAAAAAGTAATACTACTTATTATTATTGAAATGGTACTGATAAAAAATGCTGGCGGAATTTCAATACTCGACACCCAATCTGGTCTTGACTTACTTACCACATATGCACTGGTTAAACCAGCAAACATCATTGCAATACTAATCATCCCAAACCAAAGCATCATCTTTTTAGCTCTAGCATTTTTTAATTCGCTACTACCTTGCGTTAAATCCATTAACTTAAAAATTTATCTACTACATATACAATTTGCATTAACGATATATAGCTTACACTTGCTAACATTAATGCTCTTGCCGATTTATTATCCCTTTTTTGATACAGCCTAAATGCAAAAACAAGCATTCCAATTCCCATTAAAAATATAATAACTGCGGCTGGAACAGAAAGTGTTAAACTCCCCGTAAGCCCCGTCACTGGAAACACAGATGCTAATAACATCCAAATAGTATACATTATAATTTGAATAGCAGTTGCTTTGTCTTTTTCCCCAGTAGGCAACATTTTAAAACCAGCTCTTTTGTAATCTTCATCTAAGAGCCAACCTATAGCCCAAAAATGTGGGAATTGCCAAAAGAATTGAATCATAAATAAAGTCCCTGGCTCTATTCCAAATTCATTTGTTGCAGCAACCCAGCCTAACATAAAAGGGATTGCTCCTGGAAAGGCTCCAACAAACACCGCCAGCGGTGTTTTTGTCTTTAAAGGTGTATAAACACAGGTATATAAAAAAATAGAAATAGCTCCAAACATTGCTGTTTTAGGATTAACTACATAAAGTGTAATTACTCCTAAAATGGTAAAAGTAATTGCTATTGTAAAGGCTACATTAACAGACATTCTTCCAGAAGGAATTGGTCTGTTTTGCGTACGCTTCATCAACGCATCTAAATCTTTTTCTATTAACTGATTAAAAGCATTTGAAGCTCCTACCATAAAATAGCCTCCGAAAGCTAAAAGAAGTAAAACTTTCCAACTAAAAGTCTCTGCACCCAATAAATATCCAGCTATGGAAGAAAAAACCACACTAAATGCGAGACCTGCTTTTGTAATTTGTTTAAAATCATCAAAAATCAGGGAAAATGTATTTGTATTTGTAGTTGTATCCAACGCGGTTTTCATCAATCCATTCTAAATCGGGTGCAAAGATAACTCACAAAAGGTTTTTATGCAATGATTTAACTAATGAACTCATCCTGATTTTCCCAATTAACTAAAAAAACACCTTTTTGTACTCGCTTTTTATCTTTTCCAGCTCTGCAACACTGCTATGTTACTCAAAAAAAATACCTCGAGGCAAACCCACGAGGTATGAATTGAAACAAATTTAACTCATTTCAATGTAAAGTTCTTTAATATACTCAGGACAAGCTCTTCGGGATCAAACCCTCCATAAGGAATTAAACACAAAAAAGGCATTGCACTACAATTTAAAAATCGCATCCAGTTAAATTACTGCACTTTAAAAATTATAGGTTTTAAAAAAACAACATCAACCTCCTGATTACCCTGTTTCCCGGGCTTCATCTGAGGTATCAGCCCTGTAACTCGCGCCGCTTCTTTCTCTAATGATTTATGAGGAGCTCGAACTTTAACATCAGAAACTTCTCCTTGTTTATTAATCTTAAACTGAACATCTATCCTTAATGTCCCACTCAACCCATAATCTGAAGCTATTGATGCGTCAAAATTTTTCTGAACAATCCTATTAATTTTATCACTCATACAATCTCTACGCTCGCTATTTGTTTCCAAAGTTTCACAACCAGGAAAAACAGGAACAAACTCAACAGTATTTATTGAGATAGGACCTATGTCTTCCACAGGCTCCGCATTAACTATATCGTCTACTGATACTTCTATTTTATCTTCTGATTTATTTAAAAACTCATCTTTAGCATCAATTTTAGTATCATCATCTACCACTTTCAATTCATCAATCAATTTTGAAATTTTCGGAAGGTCATTTTTCTGTGTAACTTCTTTAACCTTTTCTACTTCAAAAGCAGGCATTACATACACTTTCTCCTCTTCTAACATAGATACTTCAGGTAAATTAGCCGCTTCTGGAATTGCAAATGCAGTTTCGATTAAAAAATAACATCCTACCAAGGCTACTAACAATCCTATCTGAAAACGAATTACTCCACCTTTAATCTTAAAATCTTTTTTAGAAGCTCTTGATGAGCGGTCTTTAACAACTTCGGATTCTTTTTTTGTAAAATCTTTCATAAATATATGGTTTTAAAATAGTTAACTTCAAAACCATATTCAAGAAACGTACCAAAAATAAAAAAGCCCGAGTTTTAAACTCAGGCTTTTAAAAATATTATATAAAACTAAATTAGTTTAATTTAAATACAATTGGGTAAGCAAATGTTACTGGTGTTGGTCTACCTCTTTGTTTACCAGGGATAAGTTTAGGCAATTTATTAATAATTCTTCTTGCCTCTTCATCTAAACTCTTATCTGGAGCTCTTGTATTAAGAATAGTAATAGTACCATCTTTATTAATACGGAAGTTTACATACACTCTACCTTGAATCCCCATTTCTTGAGCCATATCAGGGTAACGGAATGTTTTTCTTACGTGCTTATCAAGATTTTCTTTAAAACAAGCAAATTGCTGTGCTTTAGGAACACCTTTACAGTCTTCAAACATTGGTTTATCCTCAATAACTGTAAAAGGTACATCAACATCAATAGGCTCTTCAACCTCAACAATGTCTTCAACTTCTGCAATCTCTTCTTCTTGAGTAGTTTCAGTAGATTCAATAACTGTTTCCTCTACTTCTTCTTCATCTTCTACAACTTCAATAACCTCTGGTGCCGCTGGTGGCGGTGGAGGTGGTGGAGTTTTAATTTGCTCCGTCAAAGGCACTTCTTCCTCTAACTGCTCATCAACATCCATAGTATAATTAAAAGCTTCTACTTTGTCGTATTTTTTCCATTCGATTGCTTGCCAACACACAAACGAGATGATAGCTAGCCCGATAGCAAAGTATAAACCGCTATTACGAGTTAAGTCAGCTTTTGGATTCTTTTTAGGTTCCATAATCTATATATTTGTTTGCTAATTTAATTATTTATTTGTGTAATTTCCAATTAAATTTCCTTTTTTAACGCAATCTTCTTGCTAAATAAAAGTTTATCAAAAAGATAGCTATTAAAATTCCTACTAAATTTGCGATAATATCTCTCAAATCAAAGGATCTTTCGTATGGTAATACATATTGTAATAACTCAATAATTATACCATAAGCAAAAGAAAACAGAGAAACTTTAGAAATTGCTCTTTTTAAATTGATTCTTTTAAAGTAACAATAGAATAAAACTGTGTTTACAAAGTAAAATATACCATGTACTAGTTTATCTGAAACTTCAATCCCCGATTCGACTTCTTTTACAATTTCAACGGAAACTAAACTTGCTACTGTAATACAAAACAGCCATAAAACGGCTAAAAAAAGATACCAATTTTTATTAAGCTCCAATAAGTTCTTTATAATCGGCATCGCTCAATAAATCTTCAACTTCAGAAGCATCAGAAATTTTAATTTTAATCATCCAACCGTCTCCATAAGGATCTGAATTTACTTTTTCTGGCTCATCTTCTAGAGACTCATTAAACGCTATAATTTCACCAGAAAGTGGCAAAAATAAATCTGAAACTGTTTTTACAGCTTCAACTGTCCCGAAAATCTCTTCTCTTTCTAGAGTTTCATCTACGGTTTCTACTTCTACGTAAACGATGTCTCCAAGTTCACCTTGAGCAAAATCTGTAACTCCTACGGTAGCTACATCGCCCTCTATTTTAACCCATTCGTGGTCTTTTGTGTATTTTAATTCTGAAGGAATGTTCATAAAAAATAAAATATTATAATATTAGCTCGACAAATGTAATTCTTTATACTAATGATTTCAAACAGAAAGTTGTTAATTTCCAAAATTATATCGTAATGTAAACCCTGTACGAATAGTAGTTTGCGGAAATGCAGTGGAAACTTTAAACTCTGAGAACGTATGATCGTAAAAGAAAAGTGTTGTTAAATTCTTGGTAAGCGCATAATCTGCAGTAAACTTAAGTGCCCAAATATTCTGCCCTGCTGTTACTTGATTTGTATTGATATCTAAATTTCTAATAACCGTTATATTGTCTCGTAACGATAAATCTGCTTTTAAATTTAAATCGCCTTTCAGTACATTTCTTCTTCCTCCAATATTAGTTACAAACCTAAGATCTGGAATTCTATATCCTAAACCAACAACATATTCATTCCCTGCCATTTCAGTAAGTAAATTATTATCAAAACTTAAAGAAAGCGCTCTATCCTTTCTCATTTCTGCTAAAACACTTACAGAATTATTCATTTCAAAATCCATTCTAATCAGTGGATTGAATTGCTCTACCAAGGTTGCATTGGTGTATAAAATTTCATTTTTATAGTTTCCTGATTGATCAAACTGACTTCCTTTTCCGTAATCCAAATTTGATCTAAAACTATTAATACTATAACTAGAACGATACCCGTGCGCCAAAGAAAAACGTCTAAAATTATCTTTAAACCATTGCATCCGCATAAGTCCAGTATACTTTACCGTCCAATTTGGTATTGGAGTATCCCTAAAAGCTCCTAAAGAGACACTACTTGCATTTTTACCAGTATAAGCGGCTATAAATGCAGGTAATAATACAGCTTGATTGGTTGGCCCATACCCAACAGGATAGTCAGCAGCATCTGGGTTTTCTGGTTCTCCAGCCAAGCGTTGGGCTATTAAAATTCTATTTTTACTGAATTGATTAAATGTTTCTGATGATTCTTCTTTAGTTTGATCAAAAGAAGTACCTATCATTATTGTAGAAATTGAGAAATCTCCATATTGATTTTGAATAAGCGCATTATAATCAAAAATCCCATCTCCATTTATATCTTCAATTTTATAGTTTTCAGCATACGATTCGGAATACTGCCTATCTGCTACCAAATCGATAGTTAAATCTCTAAAGGGCTGAACGTTTGCAGAAATATTCAATTGCGTAGCTTCTCTCGACATATATTGCTGGTTAAATTCTGGAAAGGTAGTTAACCATCCTTTTTGGGCGGCTTCATAACGAACATCAGACTGACTTCCGAAAACAAACCCCCATGAAGGACGCAATGTTCCTATAAAACCAACCGACTCCGTATATCCCGGCAACACTTTTCCTGTGTTGGAAGTATAACTAAGATTGATTCTTTTAACCATGGTTACCAAGTCTATCATTGTATTGTAACCTCCATACTTTTTAGTCTTAATTTCCGCTGGCGCTTGTTCTTGATCTGGATCGGCAATTGGTAAAGCTCCTCTAGAAGACTGATTTGCAGTAGTACCTGTTTTTCTTTTTAACCCGAGATAAGAATAGAGTTTATCCATTCCAAAAGAAGCATTTAAATTATGAGTACTTGCATTTTGAATTGTATTTAAATCTTCGCCTGCTACTTCATTTAAAACCTCACTTCCACGTTGCCAATCAAAATCTCCCGTATAGGCATAAGTTGCAGTAATAAAATTTAAAAACGGAATCTTATCCAGCGGAATATCATAATTTAATTGAAGTTGCTGCATATGCCTATTTGGATCTCCAACATTCCAAAAACCATCCCACAGAGCGAGATCTCTATTTACAATCTGATCTCCATTTTCGTCTTCTTCAAAATAATTCTTTATAATATGATTGTTGGCAGCTGTAAAATTAAACTGCAACGACTTTGTCAAATTATAATTTACTGCATATTGCCAATCGAATAAATAATTTCGTTGCTGCACTTCTGGTAATCCTAATAAATTAGAGGAATCTCCTGCAGCTAAAACTTGTCTAAAAGATTGTCTATTTAAAGTCCTTGTTATATTTGAATTTAAAGAAACACTTGTTGGAAGTAAATTGAAATTAAATTCTTTTAACCAATCCCAATACTTACTTTTTAAAATAGAATCCGAATTCTTTAAAGGCACCACCTCCAATGGCTTAAAGTTATGATTATATAAAAACCCTGTTCTTACATTTTGATCCCTTAATCGTTCAATTTCATAATCTCTATGCTCTACTTGGTTGTAAGCAAAATTAAAAGTGAAGTTCTCAATACCGTATACCGTTGGTTTTTGCTCTTCTCCTCTATTTTTTCGAACTCCAATAAAGTTTATACTCTTTCTTTTTGTGTAATCTTCAGCTTGATTTCTTATTTGCTCTCTTTCTTGAGTACTCGTTGCTGCATCCAGTCTATCATCTAATTTTATATCTTGGTATAAAGGATCAAACTCTGGAGTAATTAATTCTTCAGAAACACTATAATTCATAGGCACTTGAACCCCCCAATTTTTAGGTAGTAATTGTCCCAAATTAACATTACTATTAAGTGCATAACCAACCACATCTTCACGACTTCTTTCATTTGGAGTCTGATCTATACTTCCAAATCCAGAAGTACTCATATTCCCAGTAGCCGAAACATTCGCAAAATCAGCCACGTTTAAATCCATTGCTGCTATTGCCGCCCATCCTCCTTCGTTATCTAATTCTGCCAAACGCAATTCGTTAAACCAAACCTCTCCACAAACATCATCTCCAACAGCCGAACTTGGATTTTTTACCCCAACCATAGCGGCTCTAATATTTCCTAAACTAGGATTCCCTTTTACCGCAACTCGCAGATCTCCAAGCTCCCGAGGTGCAAATTCATCAATTTCATTCCCTTCTTCATCATAATAAGTTACCTCTTGAAGCGATCCATTAGCTATTCCGGCAGCTTTAATTTTTGAAAGTAAAGAAAGCGGTAAGTCAATACTATTTATATCAGGCCAAATTGTTGATGGATCTGTAGTCCCTCCAGGAGTTATCTGTAAAGGAACTTCTACTTGATAATAATTCTCTGTAAAATCTGTTCCTATTCTTAAAAAAGCAACCAAATCTCCATCTGCTACCGGATTGGTTTTATATTGCTCTGCATGAATAAACATTTTTAAGCGCTTATATTGTCTAATATCAATATTAATACTTTTAAATACTCCTCGAGAATCTTCTGGTTCTAAGTCGCAAACGGCAAACGAAAGTGATTGTTCGTTCTGACGTATAATTGTATTGTTATTATTTAATTGTTCTCTAACAACCCCTGGCGGCAATCTATATGGAATAGGATCTCTTTGTTCGTTTTCTTGAATATTTACGGTATTTACATCCACAAAAGTACCATCGTCATCTGGATCTGGATCGTCTTCTGGCTGTAAACTTTGAGAGTAGTTCCTCCAATCTCCACGTACTAAATCTAAGGTTCCAAAACGCAATACAATAGGATCATTAAATCCTGTCATAAACATTCTCATAAAACTGATAGATCGGATATCGGTAATTCCTCCTATAGCCTCATCATATTCATCAATAGGAACTTTAAATTGAATCCACCGCACACGGTAATTATCATTATTTGGTGTTTCCACCTCAACCTCTTTAATGTCTGTAACAAAAGGGTCGGTACGTTGAATATTTGGTCCAATTGGAATTCTATACTGAAAATAACTATCCACCGTATTCATCGTTAAATCACGATCAACATCTTCCACATCTGGTAAAGTTGTAGAACCTCTATTATTATTTCCTACTTGTACAGGAGAATTTCCTTGCGGATTATTATAATTATAATATCTATTTAAGATGTCTCCAGTAGCTTCTAAATAAAACTGGTAGTTATCTAAAGCTGGATCTGGCCCTGGATTATTATAAAAATTAGCCTCTTGATCATCTAAAAGTCCATCATAACCAGCATCTTGAATATTTCTATTGGAAGTATCTGCATTAAAAGCATAGACTAAAGATTGTGTTGAAGGTACTCTCCCAAAAGAGGTAGTATTTACTAATGCAGGGTTACTTTCTACTGGCAATCCATTTTCATACTGCTTCCTTCCATCTTTTAAAATATCTTCATTTATATTCCCTAAATTAAATACAAGTTCTCCACTTCCACCCGTTGTTGGACCATCTTCATAATAAGGATCTAAAAGCCAAAATTGGATATACTCAACATTAGATTGCTCAAAATTTGTACTATTAACAGAGCGCATAATTCCTCCCCAACGTTCTTGAGCTGGAAGTGTTTCGAAATTAGCATTATCGTTATACTGTCCTTTCTCTCCAGGATAATATGCAACATCTAAAGTAGGCTGTACCAATGTTTGACCTTGCGCTACATCTTGCTGAGGAAAAATTTCATCAATAAAAATTCGTCGTGTTTGATTTGTAGAGATATCATCATCCGTAATTCCTCCTGGACGTTGGTTACTATAAAAAATTGGATCAATAGTATACCATGCCATTTTTGCCCGTTTTGCTCTAGAGGCTATATTATCATTTTCAATTTCTCCTCCATATCCTATTGGAGCACTAGCTAAAGACCAAGCTAAAGAGGATCTAATATCTATAAATGCCTGAGCTCCCTCAAAATCGTCTAAATATGAGGTTGTCTCCCCATCAAAGTCGGAACTCTTTGGTGAGCCTGGCAATAAATAAGCAAAATCTCCACGTACAGACAGGTTAGACGCTACATCGGTATCTATATTCGGAAGTTTATTTACTAACCTAGTTAAAAAAGGAAGCTCTTTAGAATAGTTTCCATTTAAACCAAGAATGGTATTATTTACAGGTTCAATTCCGAAGTTTGACTTTTGTGTTAACGGACGCTCACTCATATTTAAAAACGTACCTCCTAACATAAAGTCTTCGTTAAATTGATGCTCTATATGAACTCCTGAAAATCTTCTAGTTTGCTGTCCAAAAACGGCATTGTTTTCCACAGACACTTCAATTGGAACATTGGATGCTCGTAGGCCTTCATCTAAAATCTGAACTGTTCCCGCCTGATAATTTACTGTATAATCAATTCCTTCTTGAAGCACTCTTCCGCCAGCAGTAACTCTTACAGAACCTCGGGGAACATTAAAAGCACCTAATGGAATTCCTCCAGAACTTTCTGCTTTATAACGCCCTTTAAGCATAAACTTATTTTTCTCAGCACTTTCTAAAGAAGCAGCTTTTGTAAGTTTATACATGTTTCGATACACATATTGCGCTTGATTGTCATTATTAGGAGTAAAATTAGGATCATCATAGTTATTTCCTCCTCCTAAAACATCATATAAAAACTCTCCAAAAGGTTCTACTTTTGTAAACTTTATTAAGCCATTTTGTACATCTACAGTTACACCAGGCAGGAAGTCGAAGAAACCATCTCCACCATTCTGCGGATCGTTATACACATTTAATCTGTCAAAATTAAAAACATCTAGCAATATTCTATCTTCCAATCCTTGCGGCCAAGTAGCATCGTCTACCGGAGTGATGTAATTTATTGGTGAAGGATCTGTATATAAAATATTCATTCTGAAATCTTCTTGAGAAAGCTGATATGCTCCTGTTGAGTAGAAGTTTTTCATCATTAAATCCCATATAGGGTCGCTAACATTGGTAATATTACTTTTCAGCATTTTTAAAACTAACGCCTGAGGATTTACTTGCGTTACCACCCCATTTGTTTCTTCAAACTCAGTAGCATTTACCCCATCATTTGCAAATTCCCCCACTTGATACACTTCCCCTTGATAAGTATATTGGAATGCAACAGCTAAAACCTCATCATTACTTAATCTTTGGTTTAAGGAGATATAACCGAGTTGTGTATCTACTGTGTATTCACGATTTGGCTCTAATTTTCTAGCATTTTCTAAGATAGAATAATCAAACCCCTGACTCGGATTATAGCCAGCAACATTAAATCCTTGCTGAACAGTAGCTATATCCCTAATAGATTCTGTCAACGCAGAACCAGCTCCCCCTATATTAAAAGGGTCGTAAGCATTGGAGGCATTTCGGGGTAAGTTATTAATAGTACCAAAAAATCCTGGAGGCGCATTCTGATTAATACGTGTATTGGCTGGCTCTGGTTCTCCTAAATCTTGAAGTGCCACTAAGTTTCTTACGTTATCTGTACGCTGTGCTCTATTTGTTACCCATACCTCAATTCTCGTAATTTGAACTTGACTTCTAATAAAAGGGTAATTTTCTAAGGCCTGATCGTATTGATCTCTAAAATATTGCGATAAGAAGAAGTGTCTATCTTCATCGTAATCTAACGCTAATATCTCAAATTCATTGATAGTTCCTCCTCCTTGCGCTGTTACACTTCTACTTTGAGAGCGTTGTTCCGAAAAAACACCAGTTACAGTAGTTCTACCAAATTTCAATTCTGTTTTTACTCCAAAAAGACTTTGTGCTCCATTTATTAAAGAGCTATTAAGTGGCATACTTACATTACCAACTTCTATTTTCTGAATAATATCATCTTCATTTGGAGTATATTCAAGTTTTATAAGATTTTGAAAATCGAAGGTTGCCTCTGTATCATAATTTGCATTAATTGATAACCGCGTACCTACTCTCCCTAATAAACTCAAACTAATACGCTGATCAAAATCAAAGGAAACATTACTTCTATTTCTTGGTGATAAGGCTGGATTATCATTTTTTTGAAAACGCACTCCCAAGTCCATCGCCACGGATCCTTGTGGAATTACTTCTATAGTATTCCCTCCAAAAACACTTTCAAAGAAATTAGAATTCACATAAAAATTAGGTAAAAGATTTTTCTGAGCCTCTTCTGTTCCTTCTTTCCCAGAAACAGCATCGATTTTCTCTTTGAAATAATCTCTCATCTGCTCATTTAAAATGAGTCGCTCATACTCTTCAGGAGTTAGAATAACAGGATAAGAGATATCATAATTCCCTATAGATTCTGTATAAATATATTTATCTGTTACTGGGTCGTAGGTATATTTTGAAGAAACGCTTTCTAACTTCTGCATTTTAATTCTACCCAAGGAAACCCCTGCCTGGGTGGAATCTTGCTCTTGCTCGGACTCCTCCTGGGAAAATACAGTAGTTGTTAAAAATAAACAGCAAACAACAATAAATATTCTCAACTGTTTATTAATTAAGTTAGGGCTGGTTATAGTTTTCAAGCCAGTTATAAGTTTTTAAGCGCGTTTTTTATTATGCTTTCAACACTTAAATCGGGTTCAGTTTTCACAATCTTATCCACCACCTTTTCAGCTTGTTTTCGGGCAAATCCCAAAACCTCTAAAGCTGATAACGCTTCATCTTTATTTGTATTGTCCTGCTTAGCAAAAACTTCATCAATATCGTAAATTTTAAGTATTTTATCTTTCAAATCTATAATTACACGTTGTGCAGTTTTTGCACCGATTCCTTTTACAGATTGAATGGTTGCAACATCACTAGAAGCAATTGCATCTCGTATTTGCACAGGTTCTAAAGAGCTTAGCATTGTTCTAGCAATACTTGCCCCAATTCCTGAAACAGAAATTAGCAATCTAAAAATTTCTCTTTCTGCTTTATCTGCAAAACCGTAAAGGGTGTGTGAATCTTCTTTTACTTGTAAATGGGTATACAACTGTAAGTTTTCATTGGAGGATATCTTCGAATAGGTATTCAAAGATATATGTATTTGATATCCTACTCCATTACACTCGATAACCACATCGGTTGGATTCTTTTCAACAAGTTTTCCTTTGATCTGTGTAATCATTCTTAATAAAACGTTAATGCTCCAAATGTAACAAATTTAATTACACTTAGAGCATTTAATCTTATTTTGAATTTAAATTTCTTACTATAAGGCTGCTTTCTGTCGCTTTTCTTTTTCTTGAGCATCTACAACCGCCACAGCCGTCATATTCACAATCTCCTCAACCCCAGCACCTAACTGTAAAATATGTACTGGTTTATTCATTCCAAGTAAGATTGGTCCAATAGAATCTGATTGATTCAATTCTTTCATTAATTTATAAGTAATATTTGCCGAATCTAAGTTTGGAAATATCAATGTATTCACTTTTTTTCCAGCAAGTTTTGAAAATGGAAACTGACTCTGAAGCAATTCTTTATTCAAAGCAAAATCTGATTGCACCTCTCCATCAACCGTAATATCTGGATAATGGCGGTGTAAATATGCCACGGCATCTCCAACCTTGTTTGCTCTATCATCTCTAGAAGAACCAAAGTTTGCATAAGAAAGCATTGCAATAACAGGTTCTATCCCAAACATTTTTGCTGCAGTTGCTGTCATTTGCGCTATTTTAGCCAACTCTTTTGAGGTAGGTTCTATGTTTATTGAAGTATCTGATAAAAACATTGGTCCACGCTCTGTAATCATTAAGTTCATGGCTGCAACCTTACTTACCCCATTTGCTTTTCCGATAAGTTCTAACATCGGACGAACAACGGTTGGATACGCTCTAGAATACCCAGAAATCAAACAATCCGCATCTCCTTCATTTACCATCATGGCAGCAAAATAATTACGGTCGCGCATTTTCTTTTGCGCATCGTAGAAGGTTACTCCATGACGCTTTCTAGCTTCCCAATATTTTTTTGCGTACTGATTTTTCTTTTCATTACACTCATTTGTTTTATTATCGATAATTAAAACGTCCGCATCGAAATCGATTTCCTTCATCAATTCAAGAATCGTTTCTTTATCTCCTAATAAAATAGGTTCTGCAATTCCTTCTTCTAAAACAATTTGAGCAGCTTTTAAAATATCTAAATGATCTGCTTCTGCAAAAACTACTTTTTTAGGATTTGTTTTTGCTCTATTGTGTAGTAACCTAACAATTTTATTATCGTTTCCTAAACGTTGTAATAACTCTTCCTCATATTTAGCCCAATCTTCTATTGGCTCTTTGGCAACTCCACTATCCATTGCAGCTTTTGCAACCGCTGGCGGTACAGACGCAATAAGTCTTGGATCAAATGGTTTAGGAATAATATAATCGCGACCAAAATTTAATCGGGTTTCTCCGTATGCAATATTTACTTGTTCAGGAACTGGCTCTTTTGTTAACTCGGCTAATGCTTTTACAGCAGCCATTTTCATTTCCTCATTAATTTTTGTAGCACGAACATCTAAAGCCCCTCTAAAAATAAAAGGAAAACCTAGTACATTATTTACCTGATTAGGATGATCGGATCTTCCAGTTGCCATAATAATATCTTTACGAGTGCTCATTGCAAGCTCATAATCTATTTCTGGATCTGGATTTGCCATTGCAAAAACTATAGGATTATCTGCCATTGAATTTAACATTGCTGGCGAAACAATATCGGCAATTGAAAGACCTATAAACACATCGGCGTTTACCATAGCCTCTTCCAAAGTATCTATTTTTCTATCGGAAGCAAACTCTAATTTTTCTTTTGAAAGATTTTCTCGGTCTTTTCTAATAACCCCTTTACTATCTAGCATTACAATATTTTCTGGCATAGCACCAAATGCTTTGTAAAGTCTTGTACAAGAAACTGCAGCTGCTCCAGCCCCACTAATCACAATTTTTACGTCTTCTATCTTCTTTTCAGCAATTTCTAATGCATTTAACAATGCTGCTGCAGAAATAATTGCTGTTCCATGTTGGTCGTCGTGCATTACAGGAATATCCAACTCTTCTTTTAAACGACGCTCAATTTCAAAAGCTTCGGGAGCTTTTATATCTTCTAAATTAATTCCTCCAAAAGTTGGGGCTATTGTTTTTACAGTTTCAATAAACTTATCGATATCTTTAGTATCTAATTCGATATCCATTCCATCTATATCTGCAAAAATCTTAAATAGCAATCCTTTTCCTTCCATGACAGGCTTAGAGGCTTCTGGCCCAATATCTCCAAGTCCTAAAACTGCTGTTCCATTAGTAATTACAGCTACTAAATTTCCTTTAGCAGTATATTTATAAACGTTGTCTTTATTTTTTGCAATTTCCAAACAAGGCTCTGCTACTCCTGGAGAATATGCTAGCGCTAAATCTCTTTGTGTGGAATAACGTTTTGTTGGGACTATCTTTATTTTTCCCGGCTGGGGCTTAGCATGGTATACTAAAGCTTCTCTTCTTCTACTTTCTTTACTCATAGTTGCTATTTTAATCCTTAATTGGATACTGAATATCTAGACTCCTATTTACTTATAATTTATAACATCAAAAACGACAATTCATTTTATCATACAAAGGTATAAGAAACTTGTTCTAATAAAACACCTCAAAAGTGAAATGTTTTTGTAAATTTTAAATAATTATACATCTCTTAAATTACAATTAATTATGTCTTAGCGCTGCATTTAGATATATAATATTTTTACTATATTTAATTGCTTAACGCTTAACAATTATCAAGCTAAATAATACTTCATGTATACACAAAAGATATTTGGTGCAAAGGATATGTTGCTTTGGACACGCTTTGAACTCTACAAATTTATAATTATTGCCACTGTAGAAGTTCTTATATTTAATTTAAGTGATGGGATTGTACAAATCCCTTTTACTCCAGTTGCTTTAGTAGGTACTGCTGTTGCTTTTATTATTGGTTTTCAGAGTAATTCTGCTTATGGTAGAATTTGGGAAGCAAGACAAATATGGGGTTCTATAGTTAATTCTTCCAGAACTTTTGGAATGATGACAAAAGACTTTATCAATAATGAACATGCGCAAAATCCTATAAGTGAAGAGGATCTTCAACAAGAAATTAAAACAATAACCTACAGACATATTGCTTGGATGACCGCTTTGCGTTATGCAATGCGGCAACCCAAACCATGGGAATACGTAATGAAGGAAAACACTAATAAAGAGTGGGCAAATAAAATTTATGTTCCTGAATTTAATATCCCTTTCAACGAAGCTATTACCCCTTACCTATCTAAAGAAGAAATTGAACATCTTCAAAATAAAAGCAACAAACAAACTGCAATTTTATATTTACAATCCAAGCATTTAAAAAAATTAAAAGAAAAGGGGCTTATTTGGGAGTTTTCTTTTTTAGAATTAGAAAATGTAATAGAAGAACTTTTTACACACCAAGGTAAATCTGAAAGGATAAAAAACTTTCCATATCCAAGACAGTTTGCCTCTCTTTTACACTACTTTACTTGGCTTTTTATTTTGACAATCCCTATAGCTATTGCCGCTCAATTTCATGATTTAGGAGAAACCCTTGCAGAAAAAACAGTTGGTTTAGATCAATGGTTTGTTTGGTTATCTGTTCCTTTTTCAATAGCTGTAATGTGGGTTTTTCATACTATGAATAGGATAGGAAGAGTTGGTGAAAATCCATTTGAAGGCTCTGCAAACGACGTGCCTATTTTTACCATTGCAAGAGGAATCGAAATAGATTTAAGACAGAATCTAGGCGAAGATCCAGAAAGCATCCCAAATCAATTTGAAGAAAGAAGTTATGTGCAGATGTAAAATCCTAGCTTAAAATAATTCTCTTTCTACTATGTCTGTTTGAATGGATTATTTATCCTTCAAAAACTCAATATTTCGTTTTAATCCAGCAAATTTTGTTCGCTTTACGGGTGATTTTTTAAAAATTTCACTAAAAACCTCTTGTGTAATTTCTTCCCAATCTTTTTTCGACATAGAAAGAAGTTCAGGATTTGGATTAAAAAGGGGTTCGTTATGAGGTTTTGAGAAACGATTCCATGGGCATACATCTTGACACACATCGCAACCAAACATCCAATCATCAAATTTACCTGAAAATTCTGTAGGAATTTGGTCTTTCAATTCAATCGTAAAATAAGAAATACACTTACTGCCATCCACCACATAGGGCTCTGTAATTGCTTCTGTAGGGCAAGCATCTATACAGGCAGTACAACTCCCACAATGATCTGTTACAGGAGCGTCGTAATCCAACTCTAAATCTACTATTAATTCAGCAATAAAAAAGAAAGACCCCACTTGCTTAGAAAGTAAATTACTGTTTTTACCTACCCATCCTAATCCACTTTTTGCTGCCCAAGCCTTATCAAGCACAGGTGCAGAATCTACAAAAGCTCGCCCACCAACTTCTCCAATTTCCGTTTCTATAAAAGCTAGAAGTTGCTTTAATTTATCTTTTATTACAAAATGGTAATCGGTTCCATAAGCATACTTTGATATTTTAGGCGCTTCTGGATCTTGTTGGGTTTGCGAAGGAAAATAATTTAGCAATAACGATATTACAGATTTTGACCCCTCTACTAGAAGTCGCGGATCTAAACGCTTATCAAAATGATTTTCCATATACTGCATTTCGCCATGCATATTATTTTTCAACCATTTCTCCAATCTAGGCGCTTCTTCTTCTAAAAAATCTGCTTTAGAAATTCCACACGACAAAAATCCGAGGCGTTTAGCTTCCGTTTTAATTAGGGCTGTATGTTTTTCTTTTATTGTCAATTATTAACTCTCATTTTAAAATAAAGTGGAACGTTTTTAGGCTTTAACGAAATAAGTGGGTTTATCTCTATGGCATTTAATTTAGAAGACACCTCATACTTTTTAATTACTTCTACCAAAACAAGTATCATTTCAAACATAGCAAAGTTATTTCCAACACACATTCGTGGACCCGCTCCAAATGGATAATAATATGCTGAATATTCTTTTTTATCGATATCTAAAAATCGTTCTGGACGGTATTCGTCTGGATATTCCCAAAAACTCTGCTCCCTTTGCAACTCATAAATAGACAATAATATAAGTGTATCCTTTTTAAAAGTATGTCCTTCTACCTCATCATCTTCAACAGCTACTCTATCTATAACATATACGGGCGGATACAAACGCATTGCCTCTTCAATACAGGCTTTTGCATAAGGTAGTTTCCCAAAAATTTCAGCTAAATTACCTTTATCAATATTTATATTTTTTACTTCTTGATAAAGTTTCTCTTGAATTTCAGGATTTTTAGCCAAGAGAAATAATGTAAAACTCAGCGCATTTGCTGTTGTTTCATGTCCCGCAGTAAATAAAATTAAAACCTCATCAATTAATTGCTGTCTCGACATAAAAGTTCCATCGTCATATTTAGCATTTAGCAACATATCGAGAAGATCATTTTCTTCTTTTTCTGAAGAAATCCTTTCTTCGATTATGGTATTTAGAATATCCCTTCCTTCTTTAGCATATCCAAGATGTCTATTTTTCATTCCTGATAAAGAAAACCACCATTGAAGATAAGGTTGCCTCATTTCTCGAATTACCATTTGCTGATTCACTTCTGTTATATGCTGAAGTTTTGCCATAGCCTCTCGGATATCCGACCTGCTAAACAACGATTTTGCAACCACCTGAAATGCTAAGTCGCCCATTAGCGGATAAACATCCAATGTAGTATTTTCTTTAATCTGAAGAAGCTCTCCTTTTATTGCTTGACACATTATTTGAAGCAAATCTGCTAGCTTCTTTTTATGAAATGCTGGTTGTATCATTCTTCGATGCACAAGCCAATGTTCCCCTTCTGAAGTTAATAAACCACGACCAATATAATTTGCTAAATCCTCGGTTTGTAATGGTGATTTTTTATAATTCCCATGATTTTTTTGAAGGACGTGTCGAATAATTTTTGGATTTTTTGTAAAAACAACTGGTTCTCCAGCAGGCGTCCGAACCGTAAAGATTGCTCCTAATTCTTCAAAAATCTCTCTATGAAAAGAAATAGGATTTTTTAAAATCCGCTTTGCATTTAAAATCACTCTCCAATGTGGAACTTTCGGTAATTTATGCATAAAAATCTCGAATTTTTGTTATTTCCAATAAGGAATACTTTAAAATAGTCCTCCTTGAATCCCTCCTTTTACTCTTCCCAAATGTTTATAAGCAAGCTCGGTAACCTCCCTCCCACGTGGAGTTCTATGGATAAATCCTTGTTGTATTAAAAAAGGCTCATACACCTCTTCAATAGTTTCCGCACTTTCGGATACCGCAGTTGCCAATGTAGTAATTCCCACTGGCCCTCCTTTGAATTTATCAATAATAGTTGTTAGAATTTTATTATCCATTTCATCCAAACCAAAGGCATCTACATTAAGCGCTTTGAGTCCGAATTTAGAAATTTCAATATCTATTTTTCCATTACCTTTTATCTGAGCAAAATCTCGAATCCTGCGTAAAAGTGCATTTGCAATACGAGGCGTTCCTCTACTACGTCCTGCAATTTCTATAGCCGCTTCCATAGAAATTGGCATTTTTAAAATTTGTGCACTTCTTTGAACAATATCTGCCAATAACTCCGTAGAATAATATTGGAGTCGGCTACTAATTCCAAATCTAGCACGCATTGGCGCTGTTAATAATCCAGAGCGTGTAGTAGCACCTATAAGCGTAAACGGATTCAAATTAATCTGTACCGTCCTTGCATTAGGACCACTTTCAATCATAATATCGATTTTATAATCTTCCATTGCAGAATACAAATACTCTTCTACAATAGGGCTCAATCTATGAATTTCATCTATAAAAAGTACATCGCGCTCCTCTAAATTAGTAAGTAATCCCGCTAAATCTCCAGGCTTATCAAGCACTGGTCCAGAGGTTACTTTTATTCCTACCCCTAACTCATTTGCCAGAATATGCGCCAAAGTTGTTTTTCCTAGCCCTGGAGGACCATGAAACAAAGTATGATCCAACGCTTCGGAACGTAGATTAGCCGCTTGCACAAAAACAGTTAAGTTTTCTAATACTTGATCTTGACCAGCAAAATCATCAAAACTTAACGGTCGTAATGCCTTTTCTATATCTACTTCTTCCGCAGAAAAATTATCGCCTGTAGGATCTAAATATTCGTTCATAGATTACAAAAGTACGTGATTTTTTTTCATTGATAATGCTCGCTAACTGTCAATAAAAAAACTATATTTTTCTTCATTTATGTACAGGTAAATATACAAGGTCATTTTGCCGCAAGAAAGCAGCATAAAGACTAAATAGCAACTAGTACAAAATAAGTAATTTATAAAAACATCGAGGAAAAACCCTCAATAAGGGGTTAAAAAGTATTCCTGCACTAAAAAAAAGGTTTCCCCACATGGTAAATACCCTTCCCGCTGAACTTGTATAGCTTCCCCCAAACATTGTTACCCTTCCTGCCGTTCTTGTATAGCTTCCCCCAGGCATTGTTACCCTTCCTGCAGACTTGGAATGCTTTCCCCGCAACCTTATAATGCTTCCCGACTGCGGGGAAGCATTTATCTGCATCAAATAAGAATATGCTTACCACGAATTCACTAATGTTATTTTCGTTCTTAGTATTTAGTATGAAGTACAAAGTATTAAGAATTAAGAAAGTTCTAAACTAGAGTCTATGGAAATTGAAAATTACTGCCACAAATTCACTAATGTTATTTTCGTTCTTGGTATGTAGTACAAAGTATTTAGAAAATTCTGCTATATAAATCCATGTATCTGCGACTTAAAATGTAGAAAGCCTTTAATTAAAAACAGCGTTGATGGCTAGCGAAGCTAAAACCCTTATCCGCAGAATAGTAACCGAAAGCTCTGAGATCAGGAGTGCAGCGACGCAGCGTTTCGGTTACGGTTTTTCGACCCCGTTGTCGAAAAAATTTATTGGATAAGGCGCCTTTTTCTTTGTTTCGTTTCTTTTGGGCGAGCAAAAGAAATGAAAAGCATAAAGTCGCTGGCATTTGAATTGATACTAGAGCTAACAAATAATCAACGTAATTCTAAAATAGAGCCTATGGAAATTAAAAATTACTGCCACAAATTCACTAATGTTATTTTTGGTATTTAGTATGAAGTACAAAGTATTTAGAAAATTCTGCTATATAAATCCGTGTATCTGCGACTTAAACTATAGAAAATTACTGCCACGAATTCACTAATGTTATTTTTGATATTTAGTATGAAGTATTAAGTACAAAGTATTTAGAATTAAGAAAGTTCTAAACTAGAGTCTATGGAGATTGAAAATTATAGCCACGAATTCACTAATATTTTTTGTTTTCCCTACTATTAAGAACTTCTCCAAGTATAGAGAGTATTATATATTCGTGAATTTGTGGCTATAATTTAAAGACCAATAAGATTTAAGCTACCAAGTTATAAATTGGTTAAATTTTATTTTTCTGAAATAGAAATTTGTAATTTGTAGCTATGAAGAAAACTACATATACCGCCGAAATACTAAAATATATTCCCTTTTTATATGTTATTTGGTCTGATGAACTCCTTTCGCCTTCGGAGATTTCTGTATTTAAAAAATCTATAGAAACCGATTCTATTTCTGAAGCAGCCAAAACCACACTTAAAAAATGGATTAACGCTGAAGAATCTCCTCTAGATGAAACTCTTGTTTCTTGGAAAAAAATAATTGATGATTCTGGATTAAAATTAATAGAAAACGATGCTTACCCCTTAACCTCATTTAGTATGAGGTTGGCAAGCAATAGTCAATCTACAGAAATTTATGATGAAAGTTTAAAATATATAGAGATTAATTTAGGGATTCAACCCAATCATTATCATCATCTATTTGATGTAAAAATAGAAACTGCTAGTAGCGCTGCTTTTTATTCAGCTGAAAAAATAGACACGCTCCTTAAAGGAGAACACGCTCCATATGTTGATAAATTTCGAGAGAAATTAAATGATCCCATTTTTGATTTTCAAATTATAAGAAACAAAGAAGAATTTAGAAATCATGTTTTAGCACAAGTTAAATTTTTAGCAAAAGATGGCTATGGCGCTATGGCATATGACAATGCATATGGAGGTATTGGAAACATGCCTACTTACGCAAGTATTTTTGAAAACCTAATGTATGTAGACGGAAGTCTAACCATAAAATTTGGCGTTCAGTTTGGTCTTTTTGGAGGAAGTATCCAGAACTTAGGAACAAAAAAGCATCATGACAAATATTTAAAAGAAACTGGAGAAGCCAATCTTTTAGGTTGTTTCGCTATGACCGAAACCCGACATGGCTCTAATGTAAGAGGAGTAAAAACTACTGCTACTTATGTAAAAGAAACCGATTCTATTGTTATTGAAACTCCTGGAGAAAACGATAATAAAGAATACATCGGGAATGCACTCCATGCGGAAATGGCAACTGTTTTTGCACAACTAATTGTAAACGGAAAAAACGAAGGCGTGCATGCTATCTTAACCAGAATAAGAAATAAGGATGGCAATTTAATGCCTGGTGTAAAAGTGGAAGACAATGGCTACAAACTGGGACTTAACGGTGTTGATAATGGAAAAATATGGTTTTCTAACGTTGCTGTACCACGAGAAAACTTATTAAACAGGTATGGAGATATTGACAAAGATGGAAATTACACCTCCCCAATAGAAAATCCTAATAAACGCTTTTTTACCATGCTCGGCACTTTGGTTGGTGGTAGAATTTGTGTTGCAAAAGGTGCATTAAGTGGTGCAAAAAAGGCTTTGTCTATTGCTGTAAAGTACGCCTTACAAAGACGACAATTTAACAGTAATGAAAAAATCCAAGAGGATTTAATAATGGATTATCCTACGCATCAACTACGTTTAATTAAACCCATAGCAAAATCTTATGTTTACCATACTGTTTTAGATAAACTCATTAAGGATTATGCCAATTCTAAAGAAGACGGGCGGAGAGAAATAGAAACCCAAGCAGCTGCGCTAAAAGCATCAATTACATGGTTTTCTAACCAAACAATTCAAGAATGTAGAGAAGCATGTGGTGGGAAAGGGTATTTAATAGAAAATAAAATTCCGCATATAAAAGGAGATGTAGATATTTTTACCACTTTTGAAGGAGATAACACGGTATTGATTCAATTAGCTGCCAAAGGTATTTTAACTAATTTCAAAACTGAATTTAACAGTGATAATTTTATGGATGTGCTCAAATACGTAGGCACACAATTATCCGACAGACTCACTACAATTAATCCTATTTTTACCAATAAAACAGATAAAGAACACCTCTTTGATACTGAATTCCATAAAGAAGCTTTTGAATACAGAACCCGTAGACTTACATTTTCTGTTGCTTCTAGAGTTCAGAAATACATAAAAAAAGGAATTCCATCATACCAAGCATTTCTTAAAGTTCAAACACATATGGTTATGCTAGGAAAAGCATATAGTGAAGAATTATCTTATAATGAATTTTTAAATTTTGTAGAAAAAATACAGGAAGAAGAACTTCGGTTCTTATTTAAAAAATTAGGCGCTTTATTTGCTTTGAGTGAGATAAACGACCATGCCGCTTGGTATTTAGAACATGGATATATTAGTGCTAATAAATCTAAGGCTATTAGAAAGCAGGTAGAACGGATTTGTTCGGAATTAAGGCCACATGTAAATACGCTTGTTGATGGCTTCGGGATTCCAAAAAGCTGCTTAAAAACTCCAATTTTATAGCAACAAAAAGTGGCTGTCTAAAAAATATTTATACGCTAAGTGTCATCCTGAGCTCAGTTTGACAACTACAAAACATTTTTTAAACAGCCACTTAATAAGTGTTATGTATAATAATTAATCTTCTAAAGAAGCAACCATTGCATCACTATAGTTACAAGCTACTCTTTCTTGTAAATAAGCTACAGCTTCTGCTCTTGGAGTTGCAGGATCAATCTTAACTTCTTCTCCATTTGGAAGGTGTACAATATACATACCTTCTTTGAATGAAGAAAGTTCAATAACTTCTCCTGTTGGTTTAATAGCACTCCATGACTTAGCATCTGGGCTATAAACTAAATCTACTTTTTCTCCTTTTTTAGGCCCTTCCACAACAGATACTTGCATTCTATTTTTAGTAGCTGTCATTTCATAAGTATTTCCGTCTCTTTCGACAATCTGAGTTTCTTTTTCTCCCTCTTTCATTGCAATTGGATTAGAACCTGTCCAAAACTCAATTACATTAAAAATAATTGCATCACCCAAAAAGAATAAACCGTATACTGGAATAATGTTTAAACCCCAAAAGATAAGGTTGTTCACAAACTTATTTCCTGTTACTCCTTGGTTCCAATCTTTCAAACCATTGAAAGCGCTAAAAGACCCTAAACAGCTTGAACATAAAATAGTAAGTGCTAACGCACCAGAAATGACAACTTTTTTCATAATAAAAAAATTTTTTGATTATTAGTTAATCTAATTTATTAATAAAATTAGAAATAACATCACTTTTTTATAGTAATTTTCCTAAGTTATAAAAGAAAAATCGCTTATCATTATTCATTGCAACGAACAAACCGTCTTTAAACACAGGGGTTAAGCTTGTAGTAACAATCTCACAACCATCTGTTTCTTGTGTACTTAAATTCAACTCCTTAACAAACTCATGCGTGTTTTTATTAAAAATTACAAAACTATGGTTTTGCTGATTCGAAACTATAATATAGCTCTCTCCATTAGGTAAATCTGCGATGCAAAGTCCTTCTATATCATCTAGAAAATATTCACCCCCAAAAAAGGCTAACTCTTCATTCCCTTTAGATGGCTCTGCATAATACTTATGTATTCCAGCACCTTCATCAGAATAATAAACTATTCCTTCCTTATCGTCTACAGCAATGGCTTCGATTTCCTTTTTCCCACTAAATTTTCCAAACTTTCGAACTAGTTCTGCTTTTACTCCTAATGAATCCGACTTTAAGATGTATTGATATAAATAACCATCTAACGGACCTGTTTTACGTCCTACAATTGCATACATAGCCCCATCTACTTCAGAATGGTATAAACTTATCCCCATCGGTAAATTTTGTTCTGGCGCTGTTACATCAGTAAAAACAGGAAAACCACCACCATCTAAAGGTTTCATATCTGGAATTGAAAACAATCGTATTTGCTGACGCTCTCTCTCAGTAAAAGCTAATACATCTACTTTTGTAGAATCGTTTAATTGAAAATCGTATCTAAGATCAACATTATTTGGACGTTTTAATCCTCTTATTGTTTTACTTTCTATTATTTTTCCTTCTAAATCAAAAGCATAAATAGCGCCATCGGTATCTTTATCGGTTCCAAAAACAATACTTTTAGAAGGATCTTTTTTGTTAACCCATATTGCAGGATCATCTGTATCGTGTAATGTAGATTCTGTAATTACATCTGGACTTATAGCTGGTAAATTATTCTTTTTACACCCAATTACCACAAGTGCTGTCAATGCTAAAACTCTATATATTTTCATTTTGAATATTTTATTTATTTTTATTATTGTCCGATAAAAGTTAACGGAATTTATTAGACTCCACTAATACAAAGGTTTAAAAGAGGTTTTTAAAAATAGTCCCCTTACTATCAAGAAAAATGAATAAAAAGAGGAGTTAGTAATGTTTTTTCTTTAAACTACTCATTTTATAATAGTTAAGGTTTCGTCTTTGTTCTTTTCTCTTACAGTGAAACGGTCTTGTATATTTACTCAGACATTAATGATTTATATTTAACAAAAACGGGCGAAGCAATCTGAAGAATTGGAATTAAAATCGATACGATTGCTTCTCTCCCGAAAATTGTATAAATGAACTCATCTTGATTTTTTGTGTTTGAGCAAAAAGTCAAGATGAGTTCAATTCTTATTTTTTAAACAAATCGTATTTAAGTCCGAAAGTTAATCGCTTCTCATAATACTCCATTTGCATTGTTCTATCTTTTTGTCCTTGATAGTAACGCAATGGTTGGTTGGTGATATTATTTAAATCGGCATAAATTCTAAGATTATCTGTTATAGCATAACTAATATTAAAATCTAAGAAAAACTGCTCATCATAGTAACGATCTTCAAAAGGATTTCCACCAATTTCATCAATATAAGAATCGGAATAATTAGCAGATAAACGGATACTTAGCTTTTTATCATTATACCCTAAAGAACCATTGAACATATTTGGAGCAGTGTTTGGTAAATCGATATCATCTCGCTCATCTCCATCTTCATTTTTAATTCCTTTAGCATCTGAAGCTAAATACGTATAATTAAGATAAATATTGAAGTTTTTTGCAAAGCCTGGCAAAAAGTCTAATTGCCTTTGTATGGAAAGTTCTGCACCAAAAATAGAAGCATTATCTCCATTTTGTGGCTGGTATAAATCAAAACCTGTAGTTCCATCTCCATATGTATTATCGGTAGCTTCAATTACAGATGTATAAATAAACTTATCTATATCCTTATAAAATACCCCTCCAGACAAAATCCCAACAGATTGGAAATAATGCTCTGCCATTAAATCAAAGTTCATTGAAGTTGTTGGATCCAAATCGGCATTTCCTAAAACAATTTCTTCGTCTTCAGAAATTACATCTACATACGGAACAAGATCTACATAATTTGGTCTAGCCAAGGTATTTGTCCAAGCTAAACGTAAAATAGTTTTATCTGTAAAATTATATTTAAAGTGAACTCCTGGAAGCACATTTGTATAAGAGCTTTTTTCTGTAATCTGACCAATTAAGTCTTCTTCATCCATAATGCTGTTTCCTGTTGCAGTAACTCTAGTGTTTTCCACACGAAGTCCCGCCAAAACACTTAACTTATTTGTTAATTGCTGTGTAGTCATTACATATCCAGCATACACATCCTCATCAACATCAAAGTTAGCTCTTAAAAATTCATCTGGAACAGATTCCCCTTCAAACTGACTCCCATCGTTAAGATTTAGGTCCCCTAAAAATTCTGGAGTTACAAAATATCCTGCTTGGTATTGACTTCCAGCAAGGTAGTCTGGATCTGTATAGTCTTTAGTTCCAACCATATCCATAGTGTCATATTGAGAACCTAGTGGAGAATACTCGAAAAAGTTATTATCTCTATTTTTGTTTTTTAAACGAGTACGAGCACCAAACTTAATAGTTCCGTCTCCATTTCCGAAGAAATCTGCTGGTAATTCAAAGTTTAAAAAAGCATTTAAATCTTCCTCTTCTGTATATTGATATTCTTCTGTAAGCTCATCAAGCTCATAATTACTTAGCGCTGTATCATCTATATTTTGAGGCGTAAATAAAGGCTTTTTAGTATCTAAATTTCTGTTGATTCCAAACTCACTTGCATACGTAATATATCTTTCATGCGGGCGTTCCTCAGAAGCCTTTGCATAAGAAGTCATCCAATCAAACTTTAACTTCCCGAATAAATGATCCCCTCCAATGCTGTAGTTTTGCATTCTCTGATCTTCTAAACGCGCATTCTGATTTCTTCCGCCAGGAATACTTCCTTTTGTTTCTCGTTTTGCTTCCACTGGAAAGCTTACCAAGTTGTTATTACTATCAATTGTAAAATCGTTTGAAGAAATATCCTCTCCATCTAAAATTGCGTTGCTATATGCATATCTATTCTCTCGATCGTCTCTCCAATTGTACATTGTTTTTAAGTACACACTATTGTTTTCATCTAACTTATAATCAAGGTTAGCAGAGAAACTACGTCTAATTCTTTGTACCAAATACGTTCTTACTTCATAATCTGTAGCATATGGATTTACCTCCATTTCTTCAATAATATCCTCCCCATCGGCATCTTGAGTTCCTGTATTATATTCAAACTCATTACTCCATTCTGCTTCCACATCATCAGAACCAAAATCGTTATCATTTACAGAAGCAGAAACCATCCATCCAAATTTTCCATCTTTAGTTCTATCTCCTACTAACAGAGATCCGTTAAGGATTCTTTTATCCGTAATAAAATTGATTCCCGATCCAGCAGTTGCAGAAACTCTAAAACCCTGTGGAGCGGTACGAGTAATTAAATTTACAGACCCTCCCAAAGCATCTCCGTCCATATCTGGAGTTACAGCCTTGCTTACTTCCACAGTTTGAATCATATCTGCAGGGATTAAATCCATTTGCACGTTTCTATTATCTCCCTCTGCTGAAGGAATTCTACTTCCATTTAAGGTTACAGAGTTTAATTGAGGTGATAAACCACGCACAATAATATTTCGAGCTTCTCCTTGATCAACCTGCATGGTAATACCTGGAATACGTTTTACAGCATCCCCTATATTAGCATCTGGGAATTTACCAATCTGATCTGTAGAAACCACATTTGTAATATTTGTATTATTTTTTTGGGTATTTAAGGCTCTAGATTGTCCACTTAATCCATATGCAGATACTTCCACTCCCTCAAGTTCTAAACTTTCAGAATTAAGGTTTACAGCTACGGAAATAGTTTGCCCTGCTAGCACTTCTATTTCCTGAAAATAATCTGTAAATCCTAGATATTTAATTAAAAGTTGATGCTTTCCGGCAGGAAGTGCAATAAAAGTAAACTTACCATCCATATCGGAAACTACTCCTTTATTTAAGTCTTGTATTAAAACTGTAGCTCCTGGAACATAAATACCGTTTTCATCGGTAATAGTTCCTTGAACATTCCCATTTTGAGCCCTCATACTGCTCGTAAAAAAGGCAACAATTAAGATTGTAAAAATTAATTTAAATGATTTCATAAAATTAGGTTTGTTTTTATGCAAATCTATATTTAACAATACTTTAGGAGGTAAAACTGATGAAAACAAAATGTAATTAAAATGCATATTTAGATAGTATACAAAGGCAACATTTATGATTACGTAACATTGAATTAACAAAAAAAGCAATTGCCTTAATATTCACTAAAGCTGATGTAAAAAACGGGTTAATTTATCTCCAGAAGCTATGGTTAACTTTTTACGCAATCTATATCTTGCAATCCGAATGCTATCTGGAGTTATTCTTAAAATAGAAGCTATTTCTTTAGAAGAAAGATTCAGTTTTAAAAGTGTACATAGTCTTAATTCCGAAGGAGATAATTCCTCTACAGACTTTTTTTCTAGTTTTTTAAAAAAACTGGGGTGTATTTGTTCAAAATACCCCATAAATTGTTCCCACTCTTGTTTCTCAGATAAATCTTCATTTATTACCCCTACTACTTCTGTAAGTTTTCCTTGAATATCCATTTGTTTTCTCCCTTTCAAGTTTTTCAAGGTATGTGCAACCTCAGAAAGTGTTTTGTTTTTATGCGCTAAATGGAGACTATATTTTGATAATGAGGATGTTTTTAACTGAATTTCCCTTTGTAGATTCTCTTCAATTATTTTCTTTTTCTCCAAATCAGCCTGAAGCGCCTTTTGTTTATAGTGCTGAAGTTTAATAGCATTCTCTTTTCGTTTCTTAAAATAGAAATACAAAATAACAGCTAGCACAAGGAGCACAACAATAACTAGTATCAACAAACTTTCATGAGCAGATTTAACCTGATTCTCTTTTACTAATAAATCAATTTTAGCTTGCTTACTTTTTGCTCCATAAAGCGCTTGTAATGCATTTACCTGCTGTACATTTTGCCGCCATAAAATTTCATCTCTAATGGAATCTGAAATCCCTAAATTTAGATATGCTTTTTCATAATTATTAGTAAGGGCATAATTCTTAGACAAGTCTTTGTAAGCGCTTTCTAGTTGATGCTTATTAGAAGTTTCACTAGCCATTTCTTTAGCTTGGAGCGTATAAATTAAAGCCTCCTCATATTTTCCATCTTTCCTTTTAGCGTCTCCTAAATTGTTTAAAATATTAATTTTCCTATCAACATCATCAGTTAAAACAATATAGTCAAGTGCTTTCTGGAAATAATTAAATGCTTTTTCAAAAGCCAATTTATCCTCATAAATACTACCTATATTCTCATTTACAAGCGCTAGTCCAATATTATCGTGTATTTTTTCAAAAAGAGGTAAACTTTTATACTGATGAAAGAGCGCCTTATTATAATTTCCTTGCTTTTCAAAACAACTTCCAATAGCACTTTGCGCTAAAGCTTCTCCTTTTATATAATCTATTTTTTCTGAAATCTCAAGAGCTTCTTTATAAGCAGATTTAGCAATTTCAAATTGTTTAACCGAAAAGTTTACAGCTCCAATTTGAAGTTTTAAATAGACTCTCAAAGTGTCCTTTTTATCTTTTAATATAGTATCTGCTATTTGATAATTAACTATTGCCTCGTTTACGGCACCCGACTTCTTATAAAAATCGGCGAACTCAATATATTTTTGAAGAACAATAGTATCGTTATCTGCATCTATTGCCTGAGTGAGTTCTTTTTTCAGCTTAAAAAAAACGCTATCAACCGTTTGAGAAAGGATAGAATCATTACTAATTTCTTGCGATTGTATAAAGCAAGAGCAACATAAGAAGAAAACTAAAAAGTATTTATAAAGATTCATCAAAGTACTTTAAAATTTTGAAAAGTACTTTTTTAGGAAATTGAAATGATTAAACTAGTGTTAACAAAATGTTGTATTAAAAACAAAAACCCTTTCTAATTAAATTAGAAAGGGTTTAGTACCATAAGAGATTGAGCTCACTAGGCCTCGAAAGGCTCTATTGAAACGTATGATCTGTTATCTCTTTTCTTTTGAAACTTAACGATACCATCAACCTTAGCATGTAATGTATGGTCTTTCCCCATATATACATTTTCACCTGGATTGTGAGAGGTACCTCTTTGTCTTACGATGATGTTCCCAGCGATAGCAGCTTGACCACCAAAAATCTTAACACCTAAGCGTTTCGATTCTGATTCTCTACCATTCTTAGAACTACCAACACCTTTTTTGTGTGCCATTTCTTTCGGTTTTAATGCTCTTGATTTAACTCAAGAAAATTATACTTTATTTTAAAACTCTCGATGGATTATTTACCACCGTTTAATTCGTCTTGCCATTTCTGTAGCTCGTCCCATTTTCCATCAGCAGCAAGTTTTGCTTGATCTGCCCATGTTCCTGGATCTAAGTGAGCTAAAGTAGAACTAGCCTCCGTTAAAATTTCTTTAACTTCATCAGCAGATTTTTTAGCTAACTTAGCATACGTATCAACGCCTGCATTTGTTAAAGCCTCAGCTGCTTTTGGTCCAATTCCTTCAATTTTCTTTAAATCGTCTCCTTTTTTAGAAGCAGATTTTTTTGTTGTAGCTTTTTTTGCTGCAGGTTTAGCCTCTTCTTTAGCTTTTGGTGCTGCTTTTTTCTTAGGAGCTGCTTTTTTTGTAGCTCCACTTGCTACGATGCTTTCAATAACGATTTCCGTTAAAGATTGTCTGTGTCCGTTTTTCTTACGGTAACCTTTACGTCTTTTCTTTTTGAAAACAATAACTTTATCACCTTTAAGGTGCTTAACGACTTTTGCTTCAACAGAAGCTCCGTCTATAGCCGGGGCGCCTAAAGTAACATCGCCATCATTATCTAATAAAAGTACGTTATCAAACGATACTTTATCTCCTTCTTCAGAAGCCAAACGATGAACAAAAACTTTTTGGTCTTTCGCAACTTTAAATTGCTGCCCTGCTATCTCTACAATTGCGTACATAGCGTAATAATTAATTAATTTAACTAATATAAACCTTGCCTAAATAAAATTTAAGCGGGTGCAAATATACTGCTAAATCATTAAAGAACAAATGTTTTTATACGTTTTGCACACTTTTTTTTGTATTCCAACTTGGTTTAAATTTCTGCATAAAGGTTAAGGTAAGTACCACACTGGAAGCCAAGCCCTCTATAAACAAGATAAATATCAGTATTCCAGGCCCTTGATTGTAATCTTCTATCCAAGAATCCATGATAGAATTTGGGAATTCTGGATCTAAATGATACATATAGATAGCCATAAAAACCACAAAAATTACAGTTGCTACAAATCCTGAATATAAACCAGATTTGAATCCTTTAAAATAATCAAACTTATCTCCTTCTAGTAATTTGCGTTTTTTTATTGCTGAATAAATCCCATACCCCACTATAAGTCCGTTTAACAAACGTAACCATATGTATTCTTGAAGTCCTATTAATTTAATAATTAAAAAATAAGCTATAAGACCTATTGCTATATAAATACCATATTTTAAATACAACTTATTTGAATCCATGTGATTAATATTTGGTTTATAGACAATTAAGTTACAAAAAAAACAGTTTAAGAAAGTTAAAGATTTTTTAATTTTCATTCAATCCATTTTTTTTATAGAATAAAATCAGTATTTTTCTAACTTTAAAAAAATATTTTGTAACATTTCCGCATGGAATTTGTCAAATAACTACTAAAACAATTTTTCATTATGAAACAAAAATTACTCTCTTTAGCATTAGGTACTGCAATTTGCGCTACTTCCTATGCTCAAGAAATCAAATTCCAAGAATATGATCTTGCCAATGGCATGCATGTTATTCTTCATCAAGACAACACAGCTCCTGTAGTAACAACCTCTGTTATGTATCATGTAGGATCTAAAGATGAAAATCCGGAACGTACTGGTTTCGCACATTTCTTTGAACATTTACTTTTTGAAGGAACCGAAAATATCGGGAGAGGCGAATGGTTTAAAATAGTGAGCTCTAACGGCGGAAGCAACAATGCAAATACAACGGCAGATAGAACTTACTATTATGAAGTTTTCCCTTCTAACAAAGTAGAATTAGGACTTTGGATGGAATCTGAACGATTAATGCATCCAATTATAAACGAAATAGGGGTAGAAACGCAAAATGAGGTAGTTAAAGAAGAGAAGAGACAGCGTGTAGACAACGCTCCTTATGGCGGACTTAGCTACGGTACGGCTATCCAGCCGCATCTATTTACCAAACACCCCTACAGATGGAGTGTTATTGGGTCTATGAATCATTTAGATGCCGCTACATTAGAAGAATTCCAAGAGTTTAATAAAAAATTCTATGTTCCAAACAATGCTGTTTTAGTGGTTGCTGGAGATATTAATATTGAGCAGACTCAAAAAATGATTAAGGACTATTTCGGTCCTATTCCAGAAGGAGCAGCTATCGTTAGAAATCATCCTAAAGAAGACCCTATTACTCAAGAAATTACAGCTACGGAATATGATAGCAACATTCAAATTCCTGCATTAGCACTTTCCTATAGAACACCTTCAATGAAAGACAAAGATGCCTATGTTCTTAACATGATTTCCACCTATTTGAGTGACGGAAAAACCTCTAAACTCTACAAAAAAATGGTAGATGAAAACAAAACAGCTTTACAAGTATTTGCTTTTAATAGATCTCAAGAAGATTATAGTATGTATAATATTTTTGCGCTTCCATTAGGAGATGTTCCGCTTTCAAAGCTTGAAACTGAAATAGACGAAGAAATAAAAAAGCTACAAACTTCTTTAATTTCTGATAACGATTATACCAAGCTTCAGAATAAAATGGAAAACGATTTTGTAAACTCCAATGCTAGTATTTCTGGGGTTGCAAATTCATTAGCTAGATATTATATGCTTTATGGCGATACAAACTTGATTAATTCTGAAATTGAAATTTATAGAAATATCAGCAAAGAAGACATCAAAAGAGTTGCCAATAAATATTTAAATAAAAATCAACGTGTTCGTATTGAGTATCTACCAAAATCTACTCAAGAAGAAAAATAAAATATCCTTATGAAGACAAAAATTTTATCGATACTATTATTATTTTGTGTAGGTTTTACCTTTGCACAAATAGATCGCTCAAAACAACCTGCTCCAGGACCAGCACCTACTATTAATTTAGAGGAACCTGAAACTTTTGTTTTAGAAAATGGCCTTACAGTTATGGTAGTAGAAAACCATAAATTACCAAGAGTTTCCGTAACACTAACAATAGACAATTCTCCTGTTTTAGAAGGTAAAAAAGCTGGAGTTTCTCAACTTGCAGGTGATATTATGGGAAGCGGAACTACATCTATTGGAAAAGATGAGTACAACGAAAGAATTGATTTTCTAGGCGCCAATATTAATTTTGGATCTCAAAGTGCTTATGCTAGTTGTTTATCTAAATATTTTCCTGAGATACTTTCTTTAATGGCAGATGGGGCTCTTAATCCTGTTTTCAGTCAAGAGGAATTTGATAAAAAGAAAAAGCAATTGGAAGAAGGTATCAAATCTTCAGAAAACGATGTTTCTTCTATTGCTTCTAGAGTTACCAACGCTTTATCTTATGGAAAGGACCACCCTTATGGGGAATTTATTTCAGAAGAAACACTTAATAATGTAAGCTTAGAAGATGCTACTAATTTTTACAATACCTACTTCAAACCAGAGAAAGCTTATTTAGTTATTGTTGGAGATGTTAAACCTTTGGAAGTTGAGAAATTAGTAAGAGACAACTTTTCTTCTTGGAAAAAAGACAGTGCTCCTGGAGTAACTTACGGAGCTCCAAGAAACGTGCAGTATACTCAAATAGATTTTATAGACATGCCTAACGCTGTGCAGTCGGAAATTAAAGTTCGAAATATGATCGACCTTAAAATGTCTGACAAAGATTACCATGCAGCACTTATTGCAAATCATATTTTTGGAGGAAGCTTTAACAGTTACCTTAATATGAATTTACGCGAAGCTCATGGCTATACATACGGAGCTAGGTCTTATTTAGATACAGACGAATACAATGCATCAAATTTTTCTGCTTCTACAAGTGTAAGAAATGCGGTTACAGATAGTGCAGTTGTTGAGTTTATGAAAGAAATAAAACGTATTAGAACTGAACCTGTTAGTGCGGAAGATTTGGTTAATGCTAAGGCTAAATATGTTGGAGATTTTGTAATTGCATTAGAAAACCCAAGAACTATTGCTAGATATGCCCTAAATATTAAAACTAGAAATTTACCAGATGATTTCTATGTAAACTATCTTGAAAAAATTAATGCAGTAACTGTTGAAGATGTACAAAGAGTGGCCAACAAATATTTTAAAGCAGACAATGCTCGTATTGTAGTTACAGGAAAAGGTAATGAGGTAGCAGACAAATTAGAAGCTTTAAATTACCCTGTTACTTATTATGACAAAGAGGCTAATAAAATTGAAAAGCCAAATTATAATGTTGCTATTCCAAAAGATGTAACTGCAGAAAGTGTTTTAAATAAATACATCGAAGCCATTGGAGGAAAAGATAAAGTTTCAGCTTTAAATTCTATCTCATTTACCTACGAAGGAAGTTTTAATGGTGCAACAATTAAGGCTGAAGAAAAAAGAACTGCCAATAAATATGCGCAAACTACCTACATGAATGGGAGTCCGATGATGGCTGTTGTGGCAAACGAAACGGAAGTATTTATGAAACAAGGCGGTAATAAAGTTCCACTTCCTCCAGCAATGGTTAACGATATGAAAAATGCTGTTGGAATATTTCCAGAACTTACTTTGCTAACTAATGACGCTGTTAAAGTAGTTGGAATTGAAAAAGTAGAAGGAAAAGATGCTTATAAAGTTGAAGTTCCTGGAGAAGCCGTTCAAGCATTTTATTTTTATGATACTGAAAGTGGTCTAAAAGTAAAAGAATTAGCGGTAATTAATATGGGAGGACAAACTCAAAATCAAGAAGCCTTGCTTTTAGACTATAAAGACTATGAAGGAATTAAATTCCCTTCCGTAAAAAAGGCAGCTCTTGGCGGACAAACTGTAGAAAGCACTCTTACAGAAGTAATAATAAATCCTGAATTAACCGAAGCAGATTTTGAATAGAGATTTCAATAAGATTTTTTTATAACAATCTCAATTCACGAGTTAAAGAACCCTAAAAGCATTATGTTTTTGGGGTTTCTTTTTTTCTCCCCTTATTTACAATATAAACTCCTAAAAGAATAATTCCTGAGGCTAATAAATGAATAGATGTACACTTTTCTCCATCCAAAATTCCCCAAAAAATACCAACAACAGGAATTAAATAAGTAACAGATGTTGAAAAAACAGCATTTGAGATTTGAATGAGTTTATTAAATAAAATTTTAGCCATCCCAGTCCCAAATACAGCTAAAACTGCTATATAAAGTAAGGAAGTTTGAAAAGCTTCATTCTGTAATGTTTCCGTTTTAAAAACTCCAGAAAAAAGTAAGACAATAATTGCAGGAAAAATCATAACCGCAAAAATCCCAACTGAGATTGCCATTACAGGAACTTCTTGCAATTTAGATTTTACAATATTAGCATTGATAGCATAACAAACTGCTGCAATTACCACCAAAAGTGCAAAAAAGTAATTCTGCCCTGGATTCACATTCGCACCTTGAAAAATAAGTAAAATCGCACCTAGTAATCCCACAACCACACCAACTACTTGATTTTTTGTAAAATCAACCTTAAACACCAAAAACCCAATAAAAATTGTAAATAAAGGCACTAAAGAATTTAATATTGACGCAATACTACTATCAATTTCCGTTTCGGCATATGCAAATAAAAATACAGGAATAAAAGTCCCACTCATTGCAGAGGCTGCAATCCATTTCCATTTTGATTTGTCTATTTTCCACAACCACTTAAAACCAATCAGAAATAAAAAAATAGAAGAAAATAGTACACGTACCGCTCCAAGTTGAATTGGTGTTAATCCAACCAATCCCTTCTTAATTAAGATATAGGAACTTCCCCAAATAAGAGAAAGTACAATTAAATAAATCCATTTTTTCCGATTCGTATCCATCCAACACATTTTTTTGAAGTCGCAAAATTGAGATTTTTAAAGTAGATTCTATCGCTTTTTTATATATTTTTGCAATTGCATAATCAATAACATTGATGTTAAGAATTTACCCAATATTATTTACTTTATTGTACATGCTGGCCATGCTAAAACCAGTTTTGCCAGTATTCGATTATGTGGTAAATCAAGATTATATTGCCGAGTATTTATGTATTAATAAAGACAAACCCGAAATGCATTGTGATGGGAAATGTTATTTAATGCAGATGTTAGAAGAGCAACGCAATGAGAAAAAGCAAAACTTACCTTCTATAGATTTAAGAGAGTATCCAATAGGGTTTGTTACCGTTTTAACATTAGAAAACACCACTTTTTCTCCATCAGATTTAAAAAATACAAACAATTATACCAATAAATATAGCTTTCTTAATAGCTACCAATATTTCCACCCTCCTATTTTTTCTTAATCATATTATTTATTCGAAACAATTATTTTATTTGGGCGTTCCCTTCGGGCGGGCTTTTCGCGCTACGCGGTAGCTTGCTTCAATCCCTAACGCAAAAGGGAGAACTCCCAAACTAAAAACAATTTATTAAAAAACACCTCTTTCGAATATTTAATCCCTCATAGAGGGTCTAATTACCCAGAGCCTGTGCTGAATTTACCTAAGGGCTCTGCGTCGATATTAATTAAATTTGTATCCTTTGAATACCTTGTGGGCTTGCCCCGAGGTAGTTGATTCTATCACAAGTTTGATTTTAAAACAGTTGTTTTAACTACGTTTTTTTGAATACCCAAAAAGCGCTCTCCTCCAACAAGGTTGAGAAGGTTTATAATGGTTATTTCATAATTATTGGAGTATAAAACAGCACACTAACATTTAAAAAAAAGTGTCTGTCTAAAAAGTATCAAAACTATAAATATCGTCCTAAGCTCGTTGTGAAACTTCGACAAGCTCAGTTCGACAAGCTCAGTTCGACAAGCTCAGTTCAACAAGTTCAGCTTGACAATTACAAATTACTTTTAGGACTAGCACAATAACACATTTGTATCAAGAAAAAAATGAAAAAATATATAGCTACCATGCTCTTCATGGCAATTTCAATAGTACAAGCACAGGAAGAAGCTACAAAATGGACATCTGGACGACCAGATGGACATGCGCCAATATCGATAATGGGAGACCACACTCACTCTAAAGGAGAATGGATGTTTTCCTACCGGTATATGTATATGAATATGGAAGACTTAAACCGCGGAAGTAGCGATGCTCCATACAGCGATGCACTTTCACAATATATGATTACCCCAAAGAGTATGCCTATGAATATGCATATGCTAGGAATTATGTATGCGCCGTCCAACAAAATTACGTTAATGGCAATGGCAAATTATACTGCCCAAGAGATGACATTAGGCAACATAATGGGAGGAGAATTTAATACAGAATCTTCAGGTTTTGGAGACCTTAAACTTGCGGCTCTGTATACATTTTTCAATAAAAATAGCCAGCAATTACATGCTCAAGTAGGTGTTTCATTGCCAACAGGAAGCATAGACAAAAAAGACATTACTCCAATGTCTGCTCCAAACGAAACAATTCTACCTTACCCCATGCAAATTGGAAGCGGCACTTTTGATACCAACTTAGGACTTACTTATTTAAAACAATGGGAGCGCCTATCGTTTGGGTCACAAATTAAAGGGGTTTTCCGTTTTGGAGAAAATGATAACGAATACCGCTTAGGAAACGAATACAGCATTAATAACTGGGTAGCAATGCCTGTTAACCAATGGTTTAGCTTTTCTGGGCGTATAAAGTGGGCATCTCTCGGAAAAATAGAAGGTGAGAATCCAGATTTAAATCCGATGATGGTTGTAACAGCAGACACTGCAAACAGTGGAAAAACATATGCAGAAGCAGGTATAGGCTTCAACTTATATGCTTTTAAAGGAAGTTTGAAAAATTTACGTTTTGGTTTTGAAGCAGCGCTTCCTATCTATCAAAACATGAATGGTATTCAACTAAAAAATCAAGAAACATTAACCTTCGGACTTCAATATTCTTTATAAGCTAACGTAAACCAATGAAAAATATATTTATAGCAACCGTCATTTTCTTGATGGGATATACTCTTACTGCACAAAATGCATTTAAAGGGCAAGTAAAAGACTCACAAAACACTCCATTAGATGGAGTAACAATTATATCAGAAAACAATCAAAATAAAGGAGTTTCTACAGATGTAAATGGTAATTTTTCCATTACGCTAAACGCCCCTAAAGTTATTGTAAAATACATGGGGTATGAAACAAGAAGGATCGTATTAAACAACCATTTTAATACCATTATTCTCAAAGAAAGCACCGAGAATTTGGAAGAAATAATAGTTTCTGCTAGTCGTGAAGAACAAAAGCGTTCGGAAGTTCCGGGTGCTATTTCGGTTATTAGTGCAAAAACCATAGAAGAAACAAAGCCTTTTGGAATTGAGCAATTAGTTAATCAAGCGCCAGGTATTTATATGTCTACTTCCAAAGCATCGAGCAACGAACAACATATGATGGCTGTACGTTCTCCTATCTCGACAAAATCTTTGTTTTTATATTTAGAAGACGGACTTCCAATTAGACCTACAGCAGTTTTTAACCATAATGCTCTATTGGAAATGAACGATGTTTCTTTTGGAAGAGTAGAAATTTTAAAAGGCCCTGCTTCTAGCATCTATGGAAGCGAAGCTATTGGAGGAAGCTTTAACTTTATCACCAAAGAACCTACTCCAGAATTACAAGGGAGTTTAGGTTTTGAAATTAACGATTTAGGACTCACAAAGTATTCTTTTGATGCTTCAAAAAATGTAAGTGAAAAATTAGGACTCTACCTCGGCACACAATACATTCAGAGAAATAATGGTCCAATACAACATAGCGATTACGAAAAATTTGCGGTTACTTTTAAAACTGTCTATCAAATAGATCCATCGCTTCGATGGACAAATGTTTTTGATATGGTAGATTATCGGTCAGATATGTCTGGTTCTTTAACAGAAGAAGATTATCAAGCAGGAAATTATGAAAGCGATCAAACTTTTACTGAAAGGATAGCCAAAGCTTTTCGCTTTAGATCCACATTAAATAAGGTTTGGAATGAAAAAAATAAAACTTCGTTCAACTTTGTTTTCAGAAACAATACTATGGATCAAATTCCGTCGTATCGAATTCGTCAAATTAGACAAAACGGACAATTAACGGGAGAAGGTTCTGGAGAAATAAACTCTAATACTTACAATAGTTTTGTTGGTTTACTTCAGCATAAAAAAGATTTTAATTTTGCAAACTCATCATTAATTATTGGGGCAACCGCCGATTATTCTCCGCAGACTTATGTTGCAGAATCTATAACTGTTTTTGTGGATCCATCTACAGGAATTAATACTGGTTATAATTCAAACAATGGAGATTACATCCTTAATTACAATGCCGATATATTTAATTATGCTGGTTTTCTTCAGTATGAAATTAACCCTATTGAAAACTTAAAAATTACAGCTGCATTACGTTACGACCGCTTTGATTATGATTACAATAATATGTTAGACGGGCAGGCAGGGCCTAAAGATTCAGAAAATAATTATGATAATTTTGCTCCTAAAATTGGTTTTAATTACAACTTTACAAACCGTTCTGGTGTCTATGCTAATTATTCAAACGGATTTACACCCCCGCAGACTTCTACTTTATACAGAAATAGTTATGTAGGTGTTGGTGGAGAAGTTTTTGACTTAAAGCCTAGCCACTATGACAATTATGAAATAGGTGGATATTTTGTATCTGAAAAATGGAAACTGGATGCTGCACTTTACATTTTAGACGGAAAAAACACCTTAGTAACCTTGCGAGATACTAACGATGAATTTTACAATGCCAATGCTGGAGAAACACGCTCTTACGGAGTTGAATATGGAATAACCTATAAACCAATTCCAGAATTAAGCTTAACCCACAATGGAAGTTTTGCAAAGCATCGCTACATTAAATTTTACGAAGGGGGTATAGATTACTCTAACACCGACCAAGAAACGGCTCCTAGTCTTTTAGGGAACACTCAAATAAATTATCACCCTAATTTCATTAAAAATTTTATGCTTGGTTTAGAATATGAATTGGTAGGAAAATACAATACTAGTTTCGAAAACCAAATAGATAATGGCGATGGAACTTTTAGCACCGCAACCTATGATGGACATAATATTTTTAATTTACGGGCTAGCTACCAACTCAAACAATTTGAAATTTGGGCACATGCTTTAAACATTTTCGATACCCTCTATTCTACAAGGGCGTCTTTTAACCAATACAGTAAAGAAAATAATTACAGCATTGGAAATCCGCGTGCTTTTCATGTAGGAATTCGTTATAAATTTTAATACAGATGAAAAAAAACACTAAACTCAACAAGTGGCTTTGGAAATGGCATTTTATTGCAGGCCTTGTTTCGCTTCCATTTATACTTTTACTCTCGGTTACTGGAGTAATATATCTATTTAAAGCACAATACGAAGCTCCCATTTATAAACCCGTAAAAGAAGTAGCAGCACAAGGGAAGGTAATTTCTTACCAAAAGCAATGGGAAATAGCCAAAGAAAATGCGGTGAAAAAGCCTAACGGGATGATTCTTTCTTCTGAAGAAACTCAAGCAACCGAATTTACTTCTGGAATGTTTGGACATGCTAGCAGTTTATTTGTAAATCCGTATAAAGGAGACGTTTCTGGAGAAATATTGCCCCAAAAATCGTTTATGTATAAAGTAAGAAAACTTCATGGAGAGCTTCTCATGGGGAAATATGGAACTAAAGTAGTTGAATTAATTGCCTGCTGGATGGTAGTTTTAATCCTTACTGGTTTATTTATTTGGTGGCCAGAACGTGGTTGGAAAATAAAAGGTTATTTTATTCCGAGAACAAATCTAGGTAAACGTACTTTTTTTAGAGACACCCATGCTATTACTGGATTTTGGATGTCTATTTTATTCCTAATAATTCTAGCTGGAGGATTACCTTGGACAGATATTTGGGGAGCTGGATTTAAATGGGTTCAAGAGCAAACCAACACGGGTTACCCTTCCACTTGGAATAAGTTTAGTGTAAATAACAACCCTGAAAACGCTCCTATAATTTCCTTAGATGAAATGGTAGTAAAAGCAAAACTGCTAAACCTTCCTGGGGAGGTAAAAATAAGTTTTCCAAAAGGGAAAAACGGGGTTTACAGTGTTTCCAACACATATTATGCAAATCAAAATGACCAAAAAATGATTCATTTTAATCCGCATACTGGAGCACAAGTATTGCAACACAATTGGGAAGATGTTGGAATTTTAATGCGCGGCAGAATGTGGTTGATGGCTTTTCATCAAGGGCAATTTGGAAAGTGGAATTGGATTTTAATGATTTTTGCAGGGGCAGTTTTATTCCTAATGAGTCTTTCCGCATTAATCTCCTATGCTTTACGAAAACGCAAAGGAGATTGGGGAATTCCAAAAGTTCCAGCATCTTTTAAAGCAAGTTATGGTGTTGTTATTCTGGTTGGAATTCTTTGTATTCTACTCCCTCTATTTGGATTAAGTGTTATATTAATCTGTATTTTTGCTCTTATTGGAAGTTTTAACAAGAAAAAACTACAAACCCAACTATAGAATATTTGAAAGTCTATTGAAAATAAAAAATCATTAAAAATGAAAAAATTACTATTAATAATTTTAGCAATCTCATTTAGCGTAATTGGTTGCAAGCAAGAGAAAAAACAAAGTTCAGAGCCTTCTAAAATGGAAATGGTAATGGCTGTACACGATAGTTTGATGCCTAAAATGAATACCATAACTAAATTAATTGGCGCGTTAAATGTAAAAGTAGATTCCACAGAAACTGGAATGCAATATGAAGCGGCAAAAAAAGACCTCCAAGCAGCACATAAATCAATGATGGATTGGATGCAGAGTTTTGGAGAACGTTTTGACCATGAAGAAATCCTTAACGGAAAAGAACTCTCCGAAGAAAAAAAGGAATTATTAAAAGAAGAAGAAGAAAACGTAAAAGCCTTAAAACAAGAAATCAATACCAGTATTGAAAATGCTGAGTTATTGTTAAATGAAAAGTAATTTTTGACATCTTAATCAAATAAAATGCCTTCAAAATTAAGTTTTGAAGGCATTTTTTAATTATTTTTTATACTTACTACCAAAAGGGCAACGTTTAATCATATACTTTAACCCTGAGTGATACGCATCAATCCCCAATCCAAAAGGATGTCTAGACTCTGCATATATATTTTCCCCTTTATCATTAAAGATTTTTAAATCTAATTTTACATCGTAGCTTATTGTTGTTGAAGAATTAGATGAAGCTATTGCTACCCCTTTATTCTCTGTATTTTTTCTATCTTTCTCCTTTTCTTTATCCTTGTAAGAAACTACATCACTACCATAAGTTCTTGTTCCTTCATTTATAACTTCAGTTGCGCCATACATAACATATTCCACTCCAAGTATAGAAGCTAATTCAGTTGGTAGAAGTGTAGCTATAGCCGTTGCATCAATTCCTTTTTTAGCCAATAATGCATTTGTAGTCATTGGGTCTTGAATAGTTACAGCAAACGCACTCTCTTCTCGCAAAATATTTGCACAATCGTTTTGTACTTGCACCCCAAAAACATCAGGTTTTATGGCATCATCATTAGATACAATAGAAAAAGGTAACACAGCCACTTTATTTTTAGTACTTCCTGAAGATGAATTATTTGCTATCAAACTAGAAGCTTGCTTTGGCTCATTCACAACTTCTACCCTACCACTGGAAAATTGAATTTGATTTATTTCCTCTTTGGAAATCTCATATTCCAAACTTTCCCCAACATAAGTAAACTTTATAGCATCGGAATTTACACTTATTACCTTCCCCTTTTTAATATCTCCATTTAGCATGGTGATTATATCCACAGAATCTTGAGCAGTTAGCGTGCTTGTTACAAAAGACAAAAAAAGTAGTGTTGTAAGGAGAAATCTCGGATATGTTTTTGAGATAGACATATATATTATATTTATAATTAGACCTTTATAAAGATACCTCCTACAAATATAAAATCATAATTTAACATCAATAAGTAGTAAATTTTTGATTAAACATTAAGATTTACCCTACTTAATTATTTTTTCAAGCTATAATTTGAGAATTTGAAAGCACTAATAAGTTATTCTTGGAGAAGGAATATCTTATTTCCAATGAACTATTCCCATAATCTTTCTAATATCCTCTTCTAAGTATCTCTTACGTAAAACACATAAAAAATATTCTAACTAAAATTATCTATTTACTTTTATATGATTACTTTTTTCTATATTTAGAGCTATCAAATTATGTAAATAAAATGAAAAAAATAGTACTTATGTTATGCTGCTTTCTTGCAACGCAGCTTAGCTTTTCACAGAGAGAAGCGTCTAAAACTTTAGATTTTGAAAACACAGTAGACGACCTTCTAGTTGTACCTTTCAACGGCATTACTGTAATTTCAGATGGCGCCAAGGTATATGCTTACGACCCCGAACAAGAAAAAATTATTTGGGAGAAACCAGCCCCTCAACGTACAGGAGTCGATATGGCAGCTGAATTTTTAACTACTGGAGGGATTGATTATACCAAGTTTAATGTTATTGAATCCACTCCCTTTGTTGAGAAATTTTTTGACGGAAGACTCTTTGTTATTAATAGTTATGATGGGCAAATACTTTTTTCTGCTGAAGGCGAAGCAGAGTATTTCCAAGCGGAATATCTTTTTGATGAAAATGCCTTTTTACTAAGAGGTGTTAAAGGCAAAGAACTCATAATTGCTAAATACAATATTCCAGAACAAAAGTTCGAATGGCAAACCGTTGTTTCTGAAACCTATGCAGAATGGTTACAAACCATGAGTAAAATAGCTGGAATGAATAAAATTGGAGATCTAGACAAAATGGATTATACCAACGATAAAGTTTTTTCTTTAATTAAAAAACAATTCTTCGTGCTAGATAAGCAAACAGGAGAATTATTATGGAAAGTAGACTCTGGTGATATTATTGATTTCAAAAGATCATTAGACGGAGCAAAAGTAGTAACTATAGAAAGTAAAGGAATAATTTCCAACAAAAACGAAGTAATGCTGTATAATGCAGAAAATGGCACCCAAATATGGGATAAAAAACTAACTACCAAATATGTTGTTCTTTTTGAAGATTGGCAAGATAAAATGCTTTTAGCACATCAGAAAGGATTCAATTTCTACGATTATACAACTGGTGAAAAAGTATGGAAAAAAGATCCTAAAGGAAAAGGAATTAAGAGTGTTGTTCCCATTGGTACCGATTTCTTGTATGTGTATGATGATGAAATGATGCTTATTAATAAAGAAGGTGAGAAAATGTGGAAAAAAGATGTGAAAATATGTGATGATGAAGAGGATCCTATTTATTTTCTTGAAAAAACTAAAAACGGTCGTGTTTTATACATAACTGCCACCTACGCAAATATGGTAAATTATAAAACAGGTGAAAAAATATGGAGAAAAAATTTAAAGTTGAACGAAAAGCGACCAACATTTGCTGAATACAATGAAAACTCTGGAAACTTTATTATATACAACGATGAAGAGCTCTACCGATTTGATGAAAACAGTACTGAAAAACCCGAGCCTTATGCAGAATTAAAACTTAAAAATGAAAAAGATTTAACAAGTCTAGAAATTTTTCCTAATAATGTAACAATAACAGGGTTAAATGAAGTTGTTGGAGTTGATAAAAGTGGAAAAGTTATATTTCATAACCAATACAAGCAACCTGGAGAAACAGGTCGTGTACTAAAAAATATAGGGCTAGGACTTGCAAATATTGGCTTTGCTGTTGCTGGTGCAACTTCTACTACAAATACTTACTACAGAGATTCTGAAGGAAATATAGTAAGTAGAAGTTCTACTTCGGCAGTTTTTGGTGATAAAGCTAAAGCAATTGGCGATGCAGGCTATATAGCTACCGCTGCAGCAATGCTTTTTGCTAAGGAAAGACACAATGCCCTACAAGAAACAAACAAATATGCTATTCTTTTTGCTAAAGGAGAAAATGGTGAACGCTTATTAATAAAAGTAGATAAAGAAACAGGAGAAGAACTAGATAAAATAACTGTTGATAATCTAAGACCAATTTACGATGTAGATTATGCTACCGATGATATTTATTATAGTGTAAAAAATCAGGTTAAAGTTTTTAAATCTGAATAGACACTACTATCGATTTAAATACAATGTACTTATAAGGTAAAAGAGGTCTAAAAAATATCTAAATTTTATATGTCAAAAGGAGCTTGTCGAAGGATTCTACTGAGGGTTAGTTGTTTGAAACTTCGACAAGCTCAGTTCGACAAGCTCCTTTGACAACTATATATTACTTTTTAGACCTCTTTTTTTATTCTATTCACAATACACAACATCTTCTATAAAACTGCGTAAGCTTGCTGTATTGTTTTTATAATAGTTCTTATCTATCAACTCATTTACTTTAGAACAAGAACCTGTAAACTTTTTTAACTCATTTTTAAACCCCATCAAAAATTTATACGAACGGTTAGAATAACCTACCTCTTCATCTTTTATAAAGAAAACAACCTCATCGTCTAGAAATGCATACATAGAAAGCTCTTCTGTTTCAAATTCTTTTCGTACCAAATATTTTTCTGGCAACTTAGCCCGAGGGTTGTTTTTGTATGAAATAAATTCCTTCTGAACATATATGTTGTTCTCATCAAAAACTAATTCTTTTAAATCTGCTGCATTAAATATATTTAGCTTTAAATTTCCGTTCTCATCGGGTAAATATACCTTTGCTTCTGCTCCTACCATTGCAAGATCTTGATAATTCATATTTGCGATTAATGTATCGTTCTCAACGGTAACCAAATATGCAAAACTACTTACTTCTTCAACTTCTACCTCATTAAATTTCTCATCTATTGGAACTACCATTCTTCTACTATCTACCATATTTGCGGCTAGTATTTTATCTAAATCACTGGCGGTATTTATTAACTCTTCTGCATCTGTATCGCTATACTTAAGTGGAAAAATCATTTCAGCATATTTTATGGCTTGACTAGGGATGTCCATATAGTATGATAGAATAGCGCAATTATATAAACAAGCAAATTTTACCTTTCGCTCTCTTCTAGAATCTCCTTCTATTTGATTAGCCATTTGTTCAAACGCTTCAACTATTGGAGATAATGCTTCTCTAGTTTCTTCAATTGGAGCTTCATGGTTTATTCCACTCATTATCGCTTTTACCTTGCTAAATTCTGTTTTCTGAGGCTCTGTAAGCGGATTATTTCTTGAATCTAATATCCATAAATAAGCATTCGTTTTATAGGGTCTATATCCAAAAGCCGAGTTTATTATATCATCTATTCTATAACTAACATACTCCACAAAATTATAAAGTATTTCTTCTTTTATCTCCTCTTTATTTACATCGTAATGTGCGTAAGCCTCTTGTTTACTGTTAAAATAATCTGAAGCGTATTTCTCCACTCTGTCTAGGTTATTTTCCATTTTAAGTTCAAACGGATTTTCAACCATATACCCTCCTCTTACTTTGTAACTAAACAAATAACGGTATACATAATATGACCGCACAACATTCCCATCATCGTCTTTTACCTCTATAAGCTTACTGTCAATAGAAAACGATTGGGGATCGATTAAAAAACTCGATAAATTTAACTTTACATGTACTTTAGGAGCTACTTCTTCTCTTCTAAACCCTTGTATTTGGATATCATTAGAAATAGCTGTTTCAGAAATTAAATTCCCTACGGTTTCGTCTATTGTACTTGAAACATTATAAGTTCGTTCGTTTTCATTTAAAATAGGATGAGAAGGTAATCTCACATAAGCAACAGAGAAATACTCCTTGTCGATATCCGCAGCCTGCGACCATGAAAACCATGGAAGAATCAATACTATTAAAATTAGTATACGCAACATAATATATTATTTAGGTAGTTAATTTTGCCACTTTAGGCTTTCCATAATCTTTCTAATATCTTCTTCTAAGTATTTAGCGGCTGGAAGTACCGAGTCGTAATTAGGTTTGGTGTTAAAATATAATGACCCTGTTAGAAAGTGAGAAGTGCTATCGGTTACATAAAATTGAGAAGCCGAAGCCGCATTGCCTGTTACCAAATAAAACATTCCATAGACCTTATTATCTGGATTTACAAATGGCTGTTCTTGGATATTATCGGCCTTAGCTACATGCTCATAAGTAAGTTTTTGAGCATCTCGTAATAATTTGTCCAAATTGTTCTTAACGGGCTTATACGTAATATAGATACTCGCATTCATTTGCGGATAATCAACCGTCATGGAACAATTGTTAGAGGTCTTTACCGTTGTTTCTTTATTCACTTGAAAAATATAAGGACATACTTTCTTCTCTACTGAAACATAAGAAGCAGTAGGATATTCCAAACGAAGCATTCCATTAGGTTTTGGAACTGGATCATTTCCACATGAATATAAAACTACGCTTAAAATAAGTATGTTTATAAAGATTGTTTTTTTCAATGAAGTGTAACTTTTATTTGTTTGATTCGCTTTTTATCTAACGCTTCAATTTTAAAGGTAATATTATTGAAAACAATATTTTCTCCTTTTTTTGGGAAGCTTCCCGCTATTTCCAAAACAAATCCTGCTATGGTTTCAGATTCTCCTTTCTTTTCTTCAAAAATACTTTCATCTTCAATATCAATAACTCTATAAAAGTCTTTTAATGCTGTTTTTCCTTCAAAGACAAAGTTTTTTTCATCTAATTTAGAATAAACAAGATCTTCATCATCAAATTCATCACTAATATCTCCTACAATTTCTTCAATAATATCTTCTAAAGTTACCAAACCAGAAGTTCCTCCATATTCATCCACAACAATAGCTAAATGCTTTTTCATCTCTTGGAACTCCTTCAATAAATCGTCTAATTTTTTATTTTCAGGGACAAAATAAGGCTCTCTTTTTAAAGAAGTCCAATCAAAATTCTTTTTATCTAGATATGGCAATAAATCTTTTACATATAAAACTCCAGTTACATTGTCCATATTATCTTTAAAAACTGGAATTCTAGAATAGCCATTCTTAATAATCTCATCCACAATTTCCTGAAACTTCATCTCTTCATTTAATGCAAAAACATCTATTCGAGGCTGCATTACTTGTCGTGTATCCGTATTTCCGAAAGAAACAATTCCTTGTAAGATTTTCTGTTCTTCTATTGTTGTATCTTCCTCCGAGGTAAGTTCTAATGCATGAGAAAGTTGATCTATTGAAATATTGGTACGCTGTTTTCCTAATTTATCTTGTAAAAAGATGGTTATGGAGCGCATTGGCATACTTAAAGGATAGAAAAGTGTATCTAAAACATTCAAGGGATATGCCATAAAATAAGCAAATTTGAGCTTGTTTCTATTTGCATATACTTTTGGAAGAATTTCTCCAAAGAGCAAAATTAAAAAAGTAGCAACAACTACTTCCACAATAAAACGCACTTCTATAATTCCTAAAATTCTTCCCTCTAAGCCTCCGAAGAAAAAATTTCCGAGAGAACTAAACAATAATACAATGGCAATATTTATAAAATTATTGGCAACCAAAATAGTTGCTAATAACTTTTTTGGTTTGTCTAGTAGCTTTACAATTATGTTTCCTACGGTAGTTTTTTTGTCTTGGACGTCGTTAACATCTGTTTGAGAAAGTGAAAAAAAGGCTACTTCTGCTCCAGAAATAAGAGCAGAACAAGCAAGTAATACAACTAAAACTATCAATTTAATAATTGAAGTTGTGTCAATAAATAATAAAATTGAAAATAAACTCGAGGGCTCTGGGTCCAAAGGTTTTTGTTTTGATTAAACTTGGTTAAAATGGTAAATCGTCATCTGCATCTGGAGATAATGGCGATTGTTCCGATGCTTGATGATGCTGCTGAGGCGATTCTGTATTTTGGTTATTGCTACTTTGATTTTGACTAGGCGAAGAAGCATTTTGCTGAGCCCCTCCTGCACTTTCTCCTTTATTAGATAAGAAAGTAAAATCTGTTGCCTGTACTTCTGTGGTATATCTCATATTTCCATCTTCTCCCTGCCACTGTCTTGTTTTTAAGCGCCCTTCAATATAAACTTTATCACCTTTGCTTAAATATTTTTCACAAACTTCGGCAGCTTTATTACGTACTACAACAGTATGCCATTCGGTATTAGAAACACGCTCTCCTGTTTGTCTGTTTGTATACGTTTCATTGGTTGCTAGCGGGAAACGTCCAATACAATTGCCTCCTTCAAAATAATTCATTTTCACGTCGTCTCCTAAGTGACCAATCAGCATTACTTTATTTAACGTTCCACTCATAATATTATTTCTTAAAATCTATTTCGTTAATTTATAAATGTATTAAAAATTACTAAATTTTCATTGCAAAAAAATGGTAATTTACAAGATGTCCTTCAAATTGCAACTTCAACTTTAAAAGTATTTGTTTGCAATTAAAACGCACTAACTATTAAACCCAAACTCTTCAACAAAATTTGCAATTAGCACAGGTACAGGATAATCTCTTACATTATCTACAGAAATCCCGTTTTTTAATTCGCTCTGCAAAGTTACAATCCAAAACTGAGTATATATATGTTGATGTGATAATTTATGAACTTTAGACTCCCCATTATACAAGTTCACATCAAAAGTGTAGCCTTTTGTGTGTTTTAAAAAGTCTTCGTGCTTTATTAAATTGTCTATTTTTATTGCTGAAGAAGTTTCAATCAAAGGGAATTCATATAAATTAAGCCATATATCCTTCTTTGTTCGCTGCTGAAGGACTGTTTTTTTATCATCCGTAATAATTAAATAATTAAAATATCTCTTTTTAACCTTCGTCTTTTTTAATTTAACAGGAAGTAAAGAAATTTCGTTCTTATTAAAAGCAACACATTTAGACTGAAGCTCACAAATACTACAATCTGGAGATTGAGGTTTACATTGCTTTGCTCCAAACTCCATTAATGCTTGGTTGTAAGTGCCTGGGTCTTGAGTATCTATTAATTCTTCTGCCAAAGATTTAAAATATTTAACCCCTTCGGTACTATTAATTGGTAGATCTATCCCATAAAATCTAGCTAGAACCCTATATACATTCCCGTCTACAACAGGCGTTACTTCGTTATAACAAATAGAGGCAATAGCACTAGCCGTATAATCTCCCACTCCCTTTAGTTGTTTTAACTCCTTATAGTTATCAGGAAAGTTTCCATCAAATTCGAAAGCAACTTTTTTAGCTGTTGTATGTAAGTTTCTAGCTCTAGAATAGTAGCCAAGTCCTTGCCACAATTTCAAAACTTCTTCTTCCGAAGCCTGTGCAAGATCAAAAACTGTAGGATACTTTTCGGTAAACTTTAGGTAATAAGGGAGTCCTTGTTCCACTCTAGTCTGCTGAAGCATGATTTCAGAAAGCCATATATTGTACGGATTTTTGGTTGTTCTCCATGGTAAAATCCTTTTATTTTTATCATACCAATGCATGATAACGCCTTTAAAATCCATATGTTTCTTTATCGTGTACAAAAATAATAGCTTTATTTAGTTAAATTTTAATTATTTACAGTTTATTTATTGGGTAATTAATTTATATATTTGCATCCCCTAAATTTATAACACTGTAAACAAATATAAAAAAATGACTAAAGCAGACATTGTAGCTAAGATTTCAGAGAAACTTGGCATGGAAAAGGGAGATGTACAGGCAACTGTTGAATCCTTTATGGAAGAGGTGAAAAACTCATTAGAAAGCGGTGATAATGTTTACCTAAGAGGTTTTGGTAGTTTCATTATCAAAACTAGAGCAGAAAAAACAGGAAGAAACATTTCTAAAAACACAACTATTAAGATTCCTGCTCACAATATCCCAGCTTTCAAACCCGCAAAAGTATTTGTAGAGGGTGTTAAAACTAGCGTAGAAGTAAAATAAGTATTAATATAAAAAATTAAAGTCGATGCCAAGCGGTAAAAAAAGAAAAAGACATAAGGTAGCTACGCATAAGCGTAAGAAAAGAAGAAGAGCTAACCGTCACAAGAAAAAGTAGTTAGATAACTACTTTTTCTTTTTTATGTGATTGTATACTCATTATACAAACGTTCATTGAAAAAGAAATTTAATCTTAGCAAGAACGCTAGGGTAAATTTCGTTGGGTTTATTCAAAAAAACCTGTAGTAAAAATTTATTTCATTTTTTTTAGATGAAACAAATTTTATTGTTTAATCCATCAGTTTTGCAATTTTAATTCCTATTAAGGGTATAATACTAAGCAATTTTGTTTATTTATAATACTTTTCCGCGGAAAGCGTCGGAAAATTAAACCCTCTGTGAGGGAATTAAAATATCAAAACAGATAAAAATTCATTCAGAGTGAATAAAGAATTAATTGTAAGATCTAGTTCCTCTGACGTTGATTTTGCCATATTAAAGGATGGAAAACTTGTTGAATTACACAAGGAAGAAGAAAGTAGCGACTTCTCCGTGGGTGACATTATGCTTGCAAAAGTAAGAAAACCAGTTACTGGTTTAAATGCAGCTTTTGTAAATGTAGGATACGAAAAAGATGCATTTTTGCATTACCACGATTTAGGTCCACAATTAAGCTCCTTGTTGAAATTCATAAAACGTGTAAGCACAGGTAAATTAAAAGATTTCTCTTTAAAAGACTTCCCATTTGAAAAAGATATAGACAAGAATGGCGTAATAAACAACGTTTTAAAAGCCAATCAATCTATACTAGTACAAATTGTAAAAGAGCCTATTTCTACAAAAGGACCCCGAATTAGTTCTGAGCTATCTATAGCCGGAAGGTATTTGGTATTGGTTCCTTTTTCTGATCGAGTTTCTGTTTCTCAAAAAATAGAAAGTAAAGAAGAAAAAGATCGTTTAAAAAGGCTTGTACAAAGCATCCGCCCAAAAGGGTTTGGAGTGATTGTGCGAACAGTGGCAGAAGGCAAAAAAGTCGCCGAACTAGACAAAGATTTAAACAACCTGTTAGCAAAATGGACAGCGTTGTGCAAAAAAATTTATAAGGCAAATTATCCATCTAAAGTTTTAAGTGAAATGAATCGGGCAGCCTCTATTTTAAGAGATGTATTTAACGATGATTTTACTGGAATTTATGTAGATGACGAAACGCTTTATTTTCAAATTAAAGATTACTTGCATGAAATTGCACCAGAGAAAGAATCTATTGTAAAATTGTATGAATCAAATATTCCTATTTATGAAAAATATGGAGTTGAGAGACAAATAAAAACTTCTTTTGGACGAACCGTATCCTCCAGTAAAGGGGCGTATTTGGTTATAGAACACACCGAAGCATTACATGTTATAGATGTAAATAGCGGAAATCGTTCTAACAAAGCAAAGTCTCAAGAAGACACCGCCTTAGAGGTTAATCTAATTGCTGCTTCTGAAGTAGCACGCCAATTAAGATTACGAGATATGGGAGGCATTATTGTTGTTGATTTTATAGATATGGCAAATGCCGACAATCGAAGACAACTATTCGACCATTTAAGAGAAGAAATGCGAGACGATAGAGCCAAACACAAAATCCTACCTCCAAGTAAGTTTGGCCTCATACAAATTACAAGACAACGCGTAAGACCAGAAATGAATATTAAAACCCGTGAGGAAAACCCGAACGGAAATGGTGGTGAAATTGAAGCCCCAATTGTTTTAATAAACAAAATTACTTTCGATCTAGAACGCATCATGCAAAGCAAGAACAGTAAAAATGGAATTGTACTTAATACACACCCATTTATTGCTGCTTATTTAACAAAAGGATTTCCATCCGTACGTTTTAAATGGTTTTTAGAACATAAAAAATGGGTCAAGATTTTACCAAGAGATGCTTACACATATCTAGAATACCGCTTTAAAGATAAAGACGGTAATAATTTAAAATTTTAAAATATTTTTCTAAAACCACGCCATTCAAATAACTATTTGTAAGCGTGGTTTTTTTATTTACTCCACTAAAATTCAGGCTGTTAAGTTGATGTTTAATAAAATAAATTCCCTCGAAACAAGCCTACGAGGTATTCAATGGAAAATAATGTAATCCATTTCGATGTAGAGCTCTTCGGTAAACTCTGGACAAGCTTTGGGAAATAAAACCCTCAATGAGAGATTTAACTTTTGTTGATTCTTAAATTAACATGTGTTAATATTATTCTATAAACTATTAAATAACTTGCTCTTACTAACAAAATTAAATTTAGTTATGAGTCAGGTAAAAGCATATGCGGCATTGTCAAACGATGCAGATTTAATTCCCCATAAAATAGAACGTAGAAATACAAAAGAGAATGACGTAAAAATTGAAATAGATTTTTGCGGGGTTTGCCATAGTGATATCCACCAAGTACGAAACGATTGGAAAAACTCAAAATATCCTGTAGTTCCTGGTCACGAAATTATTGGTAGAGTTACAGAAATTGGATCCAAAGTAACAAAATTTAAAGTAGGAGATTTAGTAGGAGTAGGCTGCTTGGTTGATTCTTGCAAAGAGTGTAACTCTTGTAAAGAAGATCTAGAACAATATTGCGAAAATGGAGCAATACTAACTTACAATGGAAAAGATAAAGATTTGGGCGGGCATACCTTTGGAGGTTATTCTGAACAAGTAACTGTTAGAGAAGATTTTGTATTGAAAGTACCAGAAAATATAGATACAAAAGCTGCTGCACCACTTCTTTGTGCTGGAATTACAACATGGTCACCACTACGAGAATGGAATGTTAAAAAAGGAGACAAAGTTGGCGTTATTGGCTTAGGAGGACTTGGACATATGGGAATAAAATTTGCTCATGCTTTAGGCGCAGAAGTTATTATGATTACCACTTCTCCAGAAAAAGCAACTGATGCAAAATCTTTGGGGGCTGATGATGTATTAATCTCTAAAGACAACACCCAAATGCAAGAGCATACAGCTAGTTTTGACTTTTTATTAAATACTATCCCTGTTGGCCATGATATTAATCCATACCTAGGGCTATTAAAAAGAGATGGAACTATGGTATTAGTTGGTGCCATTGAGCCAATAGATCCTGTTCATGGTGGTGCATTAGTAATGGGTAGAAAACGTGTAGCTGGCTCAATGATTGGTGGTATTAAAGAAACTCAAGAGATGTTAGATTTCTGTGGAACGCATAATATTGTTTCCGATGTTGAGATGATAGACATCCAAAATATCAATACAGCTTTTGATAGGGTAGTAAAATCGGATGTAAAATACCGATTTGTTATTGATATGAAAAGCCTGAAAGAGGCATAAACAATTACCTATAAACAACTAGCCTTTCTCTGTTTGAGAAAGGCTAGTTGTTTTAACTCCAAACCCTTCTTATAAACTTCAAGAAATTTCCATGCATAATTCCTTGAATATCCTTTTCTGAATATCCACGTGCTTTTAGTAATTCTGGAATTTTTTGTAAATCGGCTATTGTATCTATATCATGTGGGCTTTGCTCTAATCCAAAACCGCCATCTAAATCGGAGCCTATTCCTACTTGAGAAGTATTTCCTGCAAGCTGACAAATATGATCGATATTATCTACCACTTGCTTCAAAGAAGCATCCATACTTTTAGGAGTAGATTTCCCTCGCACCCAATTAGGAACCATCATCCAAGCATCCATTACTACTCCAATTACAGCATTTCTTTTAAGCAATTCTTTAATTTGCTCATCAGAAAATTGCCTGTTATGATCTACTAAGGATCTACAATTATTATGACTTGCCCAAATGGCACCATTATAAACATCCAAAGCTTCCCAAAAACTTTGGTCGCATAAATGTGTGGCGTCTAAGATTAAGTTTAGTTTTTCAATTTCTCTAAGCAATTCCTTTCCTTTCTCACCTATTCCTCCTACAGAATCTGTCCCAAAAGCATAAGTTCCTGGTCCGTAATGCGCAGGACCAATAGCTCTCAATCCATATGCATGCGCTTTATGTAAATGCTCCATAGAAACTATAGAATCGGCTCCCTCTAAACTTAGAATAAAACCAATCGCTTTATTACAATCATCCGAATGATTCCAGTACTCCAAATGTGAGTCTAGCTCATTCACATTTCTAATCTGCTTCATCTCTCCTAGAGCTTCCATCTCCAAATACCAAGCTAATTGCGCTTGGGTTTGTGCCCATGCTTGTTGTGGAGAATTCCAACCTGGTAAGGGATTGTCTTTTTTTACATAACGTGCTATTTGCGTGGCTACACACACCCCAACATTCCCTTTTCGCATAGCATCCAAAGACACTGTATTTGCGGATCTCCCAGGCAAATCGGTCATACCTTTTTCATAAGCACGGATTTCTTCAACTGTCCATCGTAAGTCTCTATTCCAATCTATAGCATTCATGGAAAGATCTAGGTGCGCATCAAGTATAAACATATTTTTTTTTATTTTGAATGTTGAATGTTGAATGTTGAGTGTTGAGTGTTGAGTGTTGAGTGTTGAGTGTTGAGTGTTGAAATATAATCCTTTCTATATCCTACTAAATAGTTATTTTCTGATTTCTAGCCACTACGTCCCAAGTTCCTACAACAGCGTTATTTTTTACCACCTTAAGCTCTTGGTATTTTGCAACGGTAGGACAAATGTGCATCGGTACAGCATAAAAAACATCACCTATATTATATTTTTCAGGAGTTTTAGTTTTAACCACAAAATGCTCTTCACTCTGACTTACTTGCTCAAAGTCGTTTGGTTTTAAAAACTTTACTCTTGGAAAAGGCATCTCTGAGGCAAGCGATTTATGTCCTAAATCTAAACACAAAATCCCCTCAGAAGGTTTACTAATTATTCGAGTAACCAAAACTGCCGCATGAAGCATTTTCATTTCTGGAAACAAATCTCCATAGCCAGCGTCCCAAAGCAAGGTTGTACCAGGACTCAAATCGACATCATCCCTTAACGCATGTACTGGAAAAGAAGGAGAACCTCCCGCTATAATATGTTTTACATTGAAACTCTCTTTCTCCAACTTAGCTTTTAGCAATAAAACTTTTTCAAAAGCAGTATCGCAATCTTTTTTACGTTGATTAAAATTGGGGTTTCGTAAATGTCCATCGTATACATGGAAGCCTTCTGCAATAATATTCTCTGAAGCTATGAGCGATTTAAATAACTTAAAAGCTTTCTCATCTGGCACAATGCCTGTTCTATTCATCCCAACATTTACATCCATCCAAAGACCGACTTTCATACTTTTTTCACCTGCCAATTTATTAATTTGCTCAAGTATTAAATCATTATCTACAAGTGTTGAAAAATAAGAGTTTGGATAGGTTTCCTTCAGTTTAAAAAAGCGATTTATATTTTCAGCAACAGGTTGCATTGCCAGAAGAATTTCTTTGGCACCACATTTTGCCAATAACTCTGCTTCAGCAATAGTAGCACACTTAAATTTATTAATTCCTACCTCTTGTTGCAATTTTATTACCTCTGCAGTTTTATGCGTTTTTGTATGAGGTCTTAGTCGATTTACATCTCCTGAAATCTCAAGCATTCTTTGAATGTTTAATTTTATCCGCTCTGGAAATACTAGTAGCGCTGGTGTAGCAATTGTATCAATATTTAAAATTTCGTACCAATTCATATTTTCTATTTAACGTGAGTTCTATATATCAACATAGCGTATATTTAACCATATTATTTTCAATCACCTAAGTCAATTTTCATTTTTGTCTTGACACAAAAACGAAACAAAAAAGTCAAGACTGATTTAAAAAGCATGAGAAAATCTACGGAAACACCCTCCACAGATAAAAAGAACTCGCTACACTCAAACAGCTTTTTATCTATAGTCCCATACGGCTTCCTTGATTTTCAATGCTTTTTAAATAGGCCAGTTCTCTTATATTTTCATAATTCTTATGTCTAACTTACGTTATTTATGAAGTTCGAACATTGCTTCTATTTCTGCAGGAATATTATCGGGAAGCATCATTCCTACTGCACTACGAACTCCAATTCCGTGTTCTGCTCCAAAAATTTCCGCCATTAATTCGCTAAATCCATTTATTACTAAAGGATGTTTTCTAAAATCTGGGGTACAATTTACCATCCCCAATACCTTTACCACTCGTTTTATTTTATCAATATCTCCAAAATGAGTTTGAATAGTAGAAAGCATTGTGAGTGCTACTTGCCTAGCAGCAGCATATCCATCTTCTAAATTTACATCATCCCCTACTCTTCCAAACATCAAACTTCCATCGGTATTTACAGGTCCTTGTCCAGATACATACAAGAAATTATCTACTACCAAAACTGGGCGATATACTCCTGCTGGTTTTGGTGCTGGAGGCAGTATTAATCCTAATTCTTTTATTTTTTCTGAAGGCTTTTTCACACAAATAAATTTAAGTTAAACAATTGATTTTAGTAATGTTATTTCTTTAAACTACTTATTTTATGATAGTTAATATTTAGTCTTTGCTCTTTTTTCTTATAGCGAAGCGCTCTTGTATTTTTCTCGGACATTAATGCTCATTAATATATGTTTGATAAGTTCAGCAAACAAACTCTTTTCTTTTAGAAACTTATTAATTGCTTTCAATTACAGCGCCATCTTCTCGATACAAATCTACTTTTCCGTCCAAAAGCAACGCTAAAACAGTCATATTTTCATCTAAAACTGTATCTGGAACTTGAATGTATTTTATTCCTGGATATTCGCTCCAATACACACTTCCAACAACTTTATGAGAAAGCTTAGTGCCTTCTCCTACTACCCATATCCTATTTATGTCATTTTTTAATCCTCTTACAACAACTTCTCCTTCTGGATTTCCTTTTACAAAAAGATATAAAATATTTCCCTCCTTTGATAAGGTTGAAGCGCCATAAAAATGCTCTTTTGGTATTCCAGCCACTGTTCCATAAATAGCTTCTTTATGTTTAGAAGTCCATCTCCCCAAACCTTTTAAAATGGCAACTTGTTCTTTTGGAATAGAACCATCTGCCTTTGGACCGATATCTAACAATAAATTACCACCATTTCCAATAACATCTGTGAAAATGCCTATAATTTGGTTTAGTGATTTATAATCATGATCATTTTTTTGATACCCCCAAGAATTATTCATCGTCATGCATAACTCCCAGTATTCATCTTTTGGTCTAGTAATTGGCATTCCTTGCTCTGGAGTTGCATAATCTCCGTGTCCTTTTAATCTCGAATTTAAAATGGTATTTGGATTTTTATCTAATAACATTTGTCGCACTTTTGGAGCTTCCCATTCTTCCGAAGAATGCTCCCAATCGCCATCAAACCAGTATAAATCTGGATTATAATTATCCGACAATTCTTTTAATTGTCCTTGGTAAAATCTTAAAAACTTATCCCATCTCTTAGACTCCTCCCCAATTTTATACCGTATGCTATCTCGTGTAAAATGTGTATAATCTTGATATGACCAATCTGGAAGTGAGTAATAAATTCCAACCTTTAGATTGTTATTACGTAAAGCTGTAACAAAAGGAGTTAGAACATCTTTTTTAGCTGCTGCACTTTTTACCGCATCAAAATCGCCATAACGAGAATTCCAGAGTGCAAATCCGTCATGATGCTTAGAGGTAATAACAGAATATTTAGCTCCAGACTCTTTAATGAGATCTACCCATTCCTCTGGATTGTATTTGCTAGCTGTAAATCCGCTAGTTTGTTTTAAATAATCTTCATGAGAAATATAGCCATTATAAAAAGACCATGATTCGTCAATTCCATTTACAGAATACAAACCCCAATGAATAAAAACACCCAACTTAGCATCTCCAAACCACTGCATTTTATCTTTATCATCTTGAAACTGCTGAGCGTTTATACTAGTACTTGCTAGAAAAAATAGTACTAAAATTCTTAGATTCATATTTTATTTTTTTTCATTATTATCTAATAAAAGTAGACAGAATTTATTAAACTCCACTTGTTTCATAATTTAAAAAAGGCTTCCAAAATAGCCTCTTACTATTAAAAAGCATCTACAGAAAATAGATTTTAATAACGATATTTTTATAAGCTATTTATTTTATGATAGTTAAAATTTGGTCATTTTCCTTGTAGCGAAGCAGTCTTGTATTTTTCTTCTAACATTAATTATTTTATTAAACAAACATATTTAATAGTAAAACACCTAGAAGCCCCATTATTCCAACTGTAGTTTCCATAACCGTCCATGTAGAAAGTGTTTCTTTTACAGATAAATTAAAATATTCTTTGAAGAGCCAAAAACCACTATCGTTAACATGGGAGAGCATTAAACTCCCCGATCCAATAGCCAACACCATTAATTCTGCATTCACGCCATCTGCTTGTGCTAAAGTAGACACAATCCCAGCTGTTGTGAGTCCTGCTACGGTTGCAGAACCTACACAAACACGAATTACAGTTGCAATAAGCCATGCCAAAAGTAAAGGTGACAAACTAGAATCCTTTATTAAATCGGCAATATAATCGCTCACACCACTATCTACTAAAATTTGTTTTAAAGCCCCAGCACCCGCAATTATTAAAAGCACCATTGTAATACTAGAAATAGAAGCGGTAAGTGAATCCATTACTTCAGGCATTTTTTTCCCTCTAGAAAGTCCCAGCGTATAAATAGCTGTTAAAACTGCTATAAGCATTGCAATAACTGGGTTTCCTATAAAGCTAAAAATTTTAGCGACCAACAAGTCTTCCGCTAAAAAATGATTTGCAATTGTTGAAATCCCAATTAAAATTACAGGGAGTAATGCCGTAAAAATACTGATACTCATACTCGGCATCTGATTTTCCTCTAAAACAACTGGATTATAGAACTCTTTTAATGGAGTTGCATTTATTTTTTTGATGAGTTTAGTTCTAGAAAGTAATGGACCAGCTACAATAATAGCAGGAATTGCAACTATTATTCCGTAGACTAATGTTTTTCCAATATCTGCATTAAATTGATCGGCAATGGCTGTTGGTGCAGGATGCGGCGGTAAATACCCGTGAGTAACCGATAAAGATGCTAACATGGGTAAACCTACATATAAAAGTGGCATCTGCGTAGCTATAGCCACCGTAAAAACTAGCGGAATTAAAATAACGAAGCCAACAGAATAAAACATTGGTATTCCCACAATAAATCCTGTAAGTACAACTGCCCATTGAATGTTTTTCTTTCCGAATTTATCTATGAGTTTGGCTGTTATTTGCTGTGCTGCTCCACTATCGGCAACTAATTTTCCGAGCATAGCTCCGAGCCCTAAAATAAGTACTAAAAAACCAAGGGTATTTCCTATCCCTTTTTGAATAGAATCTACAACAACTAATATATCCATTCCCCCAGCTATTCCTACAAATAAAGAGACAATTATAAATGATAAGAAAGCGTTGAGTTTAAACTTGGCTATTAATAAAAAGAGCAGAAGGATTCCTAAAAGAACAATTAATAAAGGCATTAGTTGGCGGTAATTTTGTGGTTGATAATTGGTTTATAAAAATTAAACCTTCCGAATATAATAAAAATATTGAAGCCTTAGTTTAAGATTTAATAACATTAATGTCTGAGTAAAAATACAAGACCGCTTAGCTACAAGAAAAAAAACAAAAACCAAGCCTTAACTACCACAAAATAAGTGTTTTAAAAAAAATGTTACTAAAACCCTCTTTTTATTCATTTTATTAATAGGAAAGGGTCTATTTTGAAAACCTCATTTTGAACCTTGATACAAATGAAGTCCAATAAACTTCGTTAACTTTTATCGAACAACAATAAATCAACTACCTTGAAGCAAGCCTACGAGATATTTAAAGGAAAATAATTTAATCCATTTCGACATAGAACTTCGGGGATTAAAACCCTCAATGAGGGATTTAAAAATCATTTTTTTAAGATTAGTATTTTGAAAATATAAAAATTTACATTTACTTTGTTTTACAAAGTACTTTAAAATGAAAAACGATAATTATTTAAAAGATATAGGACACATTAAAGATATGATGAATCGCTCATCAAGATTTATCTCTCTCAGTGGTGTTTCAGGAATTTTTGCAGGTTGTTACGCTATTATTGGCGGACTATTTACCTATTACTATCTTTTCCCAAAACCACACGAGCAATTGAATTATGGGAGCACAAAGTTTTTTGAAATAATTTTAATAGCGTTACTAGTATTAGTATTGAGTATTGCTACTGCTATTTTTTTAACTTCTAGAAAAGCCAAAAAGCACAATGCAAAAATTTGGGATATTACTACTTATAGATTAGTTATAAACTTTTTAATACCACTAGTAACTGGTGGTATTTATATCATTTTAAAATTAAATAGTCAACATTACGGTCTCACAGCATCTCTTATGCTTATTTTTTATGGACTGGCGCTTGTTAACGCATCAAAATATACTATTGGAAATATAAAATACTTAGGAATTGCTGAAATTATTTTAGGACTTATTTGCGCTGCATTTCCTGGTTATGGTTTTTGGTTTTGGATGATTGGATTTGGGCTTTTTCATATCATTTACGGAAGTATTATGTTTGTTGAAGAAAAAAAAGCATCACATTGGGAATCATAGATAACATAAATAAATTATTTGACCACCGGGTACGTTTAGGCATCATGTCTGTTTTAGCAGTAAATGAAGCAGCCGATTTTAATCGTTTAAAAGAACTCTTAAATGTAACAGACGGAAACCTAGCGAGTCATTTAAAAGCACTTGAAAAAGCCGAATATATTTCCGTAGAAAAAACTTTTATTGGCAGGAAACCTCATACCAATTATAAAGCCACTAAAATTGGAAAACTAGAATTTAAAAAACATATAGAAGCGCTAGAAAAATTAATCAATTAATATTTTTTTAATCATATACTTTGAAATTCAAAGTACTTTAAATACAACAAAAATGGAACAAAAAAGAAGCAAATTAGTCACCTGGATACAAGAATCTATAACTGCAAAAATGTTTACGGTAGGGATGTTAATTCTAATTTTACTTATTCCGCTAGCATTTGTACAAGACCTCATCAAAGAACGCAAACATAGGCAAGAAGAAGTAGTAAGTGAGATTAACAATAAATGGGGAAATGAAATTATAATATCTGGACCTATTCTCAAGGTTCCTTATAAAGAAATAAAAGAAGTTAAATCTTTAAACAGCGAAACCAATTTGTATGATATTAAAAAGGAAGAATATACTCGCTACGCTTATTTTTTTCCGGAAACGTTAAATATTGATTCCAAAGTAAAAACTAAGCCTCTTAATAGAAGCATCTATAAGTCGGTTGTTTTTACCTCAGATATAACTGTGGAAGGAAAATTCCCTATTATTAATTTTGAATTGGAAGCTCTTCAACCAGAGAACATTCTTTGGAATAAAGCTACTGTTATTATTCAGACATCAAATTTAAAAGGAATCCGAAATACCGTAGAGACAGAGTTAGGAAATGAGAAGTTTTCTATGGCTCCAATTTATAACAATTCGGCACTAAACACTATTGAAAGTAGTTCTATTGATAATTTTTCTATGATGAACCAGAAAGCAATAAATTTTAAATTCGAACTTAAAATTAATGGAAGTGAGGCAGTAAAGTTTATTCCAATAGGGAAAACAACCAAAGCCTCCATAGCGTCCAACTGGGCATCTCCAAGCTTTGACGGAATGTTTTTACCCGAAGATGGTTCTAGAGAAATCTCAAAAGATGGATTTAAAGCTTCATGGAAAGTGTTGCAAATAAACAGGCAATTTGAGCAAACTTTTTACAACTCGCTGCCAGATTTAACTCCCTTTGCATTTGGTGCAAACCTTATTATACCTGTAAATGAATATGCTAAAAGTGAACGTGCCTCAAAATATGGATTCTTGGTAATTGGACTCACATTTCTAGTATTTCTACTCATTCAATTAGTTAGTAAAGTATACATCCATCCTTTTCAATATGTAATGATTGGACTGGCACTGGTTATGTATTACACCCTGCTGATATCTATTTCTGAACATAGCTCCTTTTTAAAAGCGTATGTTATTGCAACACTTGCTGTATTGGCCTTGGTTTCATTATATTCTAAATCCATCTTAAAAAGCAACAAGTTTGCGGGCTTAATCGGAATATCCCTATTTGCTTTATATGGATTTATATATGTAATTATTCAATTAGAAGATTATGCACTGTTAGTAGGAAGCATTGGATTATTTGTAATTCTAGCTGCCATTATGTATTTCTCTAAAAAAATAGATTGGGAGAATAAGTAATATAAAACTACCGCATTTGGAATTTAATAAATATATCCAAATGCGGTAGTTTTATATTTATTACTACTATTATTATTTTGTGGAACGCGATACAATCGCGCACCAGCGGAGGTGTTATATTGTTATAGTATTTCCCTAGTCTTGTTTACTATTTGTGTATTCTGACATCCCCCTAGCCCACTTTAAAGGGGGAATTTGATTTGGGTTTCCGCATCTACTAACCTCTTCAAAGGGGAATTTACTCGTGCTCCGCATAACTATCCCCTTGAGGGGATTATAGGGGTGTAAGGGTGTTTATTTCACTTTTTCCTCATTTCAGCCACCGTTTCTTCTATTACGAGTAATACCTCCGTTTCCGCACAAATCCTTTCGCGTGGTAGTTATCCTTTATTGCTCCTAAAAACGCATGTGATTTGTCATAATACCTTGTGGAACGCGATACAATCGCGCACCAGCGGGAAGAATAATGTATGGCTGTCTAAAAAGTAAATTATAGTTATCAAACTTCTAAAAATCCCTCAAACCCCTATCCTTCGTCAAGTTTAGAATAACACATACCGTTTAATTGCTTTTTAAACAGCTACATTTACTTAAACCTTAATATAAATTTTCTTCTTATCCATATAATAAGCAATTAACCAAAGGATCATTGTAAAAACCAATGCAAACATTAAAGAGCCAAATAGATTGCCCATCCACGACATAAATACGTTCTCAGCAATCCATCCATAAGCCGAAGTTTCTCCTATAGAAAAAGTGAATAATAAGGTTGCAAATACCCCTGAAAGAATATAAATAAACAAAGGATTTTTACCGAATACCTCAAAAAAATAGGTCCAACTCCGCTTCTTCAAAATTTCAATAACAAACACTAAAATAGAGAGCACCATAACATCAATTCCCACAGTTAATAAAACATAAGAACTTGTCCAGAGCTTTTTATTGATAGGCAATAACAAATCCCACCCTAGGGCAAGAAAAATTAATACCCCACCTACCATAGTTAGTTTTGCAATAGCTTCATATGTTTTTCCTTTTTGCTGAAGAAAAACACCAGCAAAATATCCAGCAATTACATTTACAATAGCAGGTAATGTGCTTAAAACTCCTTCGGGATCAAACGGAAAACCTTCGCCTTTATACATATGAGAAGAGCCTATTAGCCATAAATCTGCTTTTATAGCAGCATTTCCTTGCATAGTAAGATCTCCAAATAATAATAAAATTATATGGTATCCAACTAAGGCAATTACACTAAATATTAATACTCCTTTTGGTTTCCAATAATGAAGTATGAGCGCTGCAAAACAATAACATAACGCTATGCGTTGTAATACCCCAAATATTCTAGTTTCGGAGATTGGTTTTAATGCTCCATCTTTAAAAAATGGAAACCAATACAATAGAAATCCTATTAAAAAGATAAGGAAAGTACGCTTAAAAACTTTTTTAAGAAATGCTGTATTTCCTATTTCTTCAAACTTTTTAAGACTAAAACTCATTGCATTTCCTACGACAAATAAAAAGGTAGGAAAAACTAAATCGGTTAGCGTAAATCCGTTCCAAGGTGCATGGTGTAATGGTTTATAAATAAAACTCCAAGAGCCAGGAGTATTAACAATTATCATTAAAAAAAGAGTAAGTCCTCTAAATACGTCTAACGATAAATAGCGTTCTTTAAGTTGTTTCAAAATTGGTTAGTTAAATTAGTAAAACTAAATATAAGTAAATTCTTTTAGTTATCTACCTCCCCCATGGTAGCTCAAGTGTCGCTCGTGCCCATTACATAATTCCCAAATACCCTAGCCGCACAAATCCTTACGTGTGGTAATCCCCTTGGAACGCGATACAATTGCGCACCATCGTGGGTTTTACATCCCCCTAGCCCCCTTCCAAGGGGGGATTAATTCGGACTCCTTTTTTACACCATGCTCTGCTCCGCATAACTACCCCTTGAGGGGATTATAGGGAGTGTTTTTTACTTTTTCTTGCTTCTTACTCATACTTGGCACGAGCTTTAAAGCTGGCACTCAAAAGGGTAATTAGATTTTTATTGTTAAATAAATGGTTTTACATAAGAAAAAAGAGAGCCTTAGGAGTATTAAAATAAACAGCCAAAAGTTACACCAAAAATTTAAAGGAGTACTCAATTCTATATCTTTCCATTGTAATATTTTGGCCGACTTCTCACCTATACTTTTAACAGTTACAGTATCTCCTTTTACATTGCTCACAAAATTTAATTCATTCTTTTCATCTAAATAGCTATTAATACTATTTCAGATTTCAAAAATATTTTATCTAAGCCTTCTATATTATATAAATGAGTGACACTATTATCACCTCCATGAGTACTTGTATCTACTAGACTATCACTTATAATTTTAAAATCAGCTATTTCCCCATAAATTATATGTTCTTCAAACTCCATATTAATAATCAAAAATGAAAAAAATATAATAGGAATAAATAAAAACAAACAAAAGCCTATTATCATTGCTTTATACTCTGGTCTCGATGTGTTTAATTGTGATTTATTGTAACTAATCATCACTTGTGAGTTAATTGTTGCTTCAATATCCTAATTTTTCTAGAAGTAAGTTTATGTTTTTTTGTTCCTTTACACCATGAATAACGTCAAGTCGTATACCGTTGAAGAAGCCAAACGCAAACTAGAGAGTTACTGCGCCTACCAAGACCGTTGTCATAAAGAAGTAGTAAATAAGTTAAGAGATATGAAAATGATTCCCTTAGCAATAGACACTATTATTGCACACCTCATAGCGCATAATTTTTTAAATGAAGAACGCTTTGCCAAAAGTTTTGCTCGGGGAAAATTCAACATAAAAAAATGGGGAAAAAACAGAATTGTTCGCGAGCTTAAGTTTCGAGAAATTTCGAGATTCAATATTCAAACAGCTTTGAAGGAAATTTCAGAAGAAGATTACTATAAAACTTTACATGCCTTAGCAGAAAAAAGGGCTAATCAAATTACAGAAAAGGACCGTTTTAAAAAAAAGAAAAAAATAGCAGATTACTTATTATACCGTGGCTGGGAATCGCATTTAGTATACGATAAAGTAAATGAGCTTATTGATTAATAAGTTTAGACCTACCCCCTATTTCTCAAAACTATTTACAACCACATTCCATTTTCTAACGCTCCACAATTTTACAAGTCCGTTTTTAACATATGGGTCGTTTTCAGCAAAAGAGATGGCTATTTTATCACTTTCAGCCTTAAAAATTAACAAAGCCTCATCGGCAGGGTTCTCCATAGCACCTCCTAAAACTAAATATCCTTTTTCCACAAATTCAGTAGCTAATTTTAAATGTTCAGCTCTGTATTTTGGTCGCTCTTCTAAATAGTTATCAGCGGTTTTATATGTTAAGGCGTAATAATTCATATCAAGAACTTATTTGAATTTATTTTGTTTAAAAGAGATAAAGTGAGATTGATTAAATAGAGCTCTTTTCAGGAAGCAGAAAAAGCTTAAACCGTTTCTATGATTCTATTCCAAGTTCTTTATGAGTATCTATAATAGCACGTTCATTTTTTTTATCAATCCAAGCTTGTCCTTTCCATTTACGCATTAAATTATCATAATTTCTCATAACAAACACATTGTAGGTAGCTTTAAAAAGACTCGTTACTTTTCTAGGGTATGACCGTAAACTCATAGAAAAACCAGGCGTCTCATATTTCATATAATGCCAATATCCTTCTGGCATATACAACATCTCTCCATGGTTTAAATGAGTTATATACCCCTCTGCATTTTTTAAAGCTGGCCATTTTTTGTAATCTGGATTATCAAAATCAATATCCTCTCGAGAAATCAAAGAATGCGGTACTTTATACATATATTTTGACTGGCTAGGTGGGAAAATAATACACTGCTTTTTCCCATGAAAATGAAAATGAAGAATATTAGAGTAATCTATATCAAAATGCATAAACACCTTACTATTTTCCCCTCCAAAGAAAAGCATTGGCAGTTGTTTAAATAACTTCAAACCAATAGCTGGCCACTTAAAATCGGTTTGCAATGATGGTACTTCTTTCATTAAATTATAAAGAAAAATACGGTAATTGGTAGGTTTTGATTCTAGTAAGTTAATATACTCACTCATTTTCATTTTTGCATGAGGCTCATTAAAACCATCTTCATGCGTTACAGGTCTGTCATCATACAAAGGAACAATTTTATCGCCTGCAACCTCATTTATATAGTTAAGATGCCACTTTTTATACGCTGGCCAATCTTGAGTTAATTGCTCTATTACAACAGGCTTTTGAGGTTTTACATACTGCTTAATAAAGTCGTCCTTAGAAATCGTTTTTAAACGAGGAATCTCTCTTAAGTTCATAAAAATAACTTGTAATAAACTATATAAAAGTACAAATTGTTTGCAATTATAGGCTATAAACTACTATAATTACAAACAATTGTGATGGTTTAAACCTTAAAAACGGTGTTCTTTTATATAAATTAGACTATACTATTTTGGCTGTTTTTCCTTGTTCTTTTGCCAATTCGTTTCTTTCTATAGAATGTCCTGGACGCGTCCATTTTGGCTTTTCTCCTAAGGGCTTGTACTGAGATTTTTCTGCGTCAACAGATTCTGGTTGTGCTTTTTTAACAAAAGGCTTCTGCGCATTTAACCCCAACATTTTAAACATTTCCATATCCTCATTTACATCTGGATTTGGAGTTGTTAATAATTTATCTCCTGCAAAAATAGAATTTGCACCAGCAAAGAAACACATGGCTTGTCCTTCTCTACTCATTTGAGTTCTTCCTGCCGATAAACGTACTTGCGTTTGTGGCATTACAATACGTGTAGTTGCCACCATACGAATCATGTCCCAAATTTCTACTGGTTTTTCCTCAGCCATTGGTGTCCCTTCTACAGCTACCAACGCATTAATTGGCACCGATTCTGGTTGCGGACTCAACGTAGAAAGTGCCACCAACATTCCGGCACGATCTTCTACTTTTTCTCCCATTCCAATAATTCCACCACTACAAACAGTAACATTAGTTTTTCTAACATTATCAATGGTTTCTAATCGGTCTTCAAAACCACGGGTAGAAATTACCTCTTTATAATATTCTTCAGAAGTATCTAAATTATGATTATAAGCATATAAACCTGCTTCTGCCAAACGTTGTGCTTGGTTTTCTGTAATCATTCCGAGCGTACAGCAAACCTCCATTTCCAATTTATTAATGGTACGAACCATCTCTAAAACTTGGTCAAATTCTGGACCATCTTTTACATTTCTCCACGCTGCTCCCATACAAACACGAGAACTTCCTGCCGCTTTTGCACGCAATGCCTGCGCTTTTACATGTGGCACCGTCATTAAATCGTTCCCCTCAATATCGGTATGATAACGTGCTGCTTGTGGACAATACCCGCAATCTTCTGGACACCCCCCTGTTTTAATAGAAAGTAACGTAGACACCTGCACCGTATTCGGGTCGTGGTGCAACCTATGGATGGTTGCCGCCTCATAAAGCAGCTCCATCAAAGGCTTATTATAAATTTCTAAAATCTCTTCTTGCGTCCAATTATGTCTTATTTCGCTCATAAAAACTAATATTTCGGGGCTTCCCAGACAAAAAAGTCTGGTCGGGCTTTCGTTACTCGCTTCCCTGATAAAAAATCAGGAAGAGCTCAAACATACCTCTCAATCCCTAAGCCAACTTCATTTTAAAATTCAAAAATAGTAATTCCATTTGGTTAACTTCCCTTCAAACACAATTTTCTCTTGTATAAAAAAATTTCAATTTCTTTTAAAAACATAGTTAAAGAGACAACAATACACTTACTGCATTGCCTCCAAAACCAACGGCATTAACTAAAACTTTTTTTATTTGTTTTGGTTTTACTGTATGTTCAATATATGGAACTTCAATAAATTTTTGATGTTGCATCATTAAAACACCTAGCTCTAAGCTCAATAAACCAGAAGCTCCAAAGGTATGGCCTATTTTCCATTTATTGGTTGTTAAAGCAGGCATTACGTTTCCAAACACTTTTTCTATTGCTTTTACCTCGGTACTATCTCCTTTAATAGTTCCTGGCGCATGCATCACTACAACATCTACTTCCTCTAAATTAGTATTTTTTAATGCCATTTTCATCGATTTCTGAAAACACTCAGCATCATCAGAAATAGAAATATTGTGTTTAAGTACTTCCGTAGCATATCCTACTCCTTCAACATAAGCCAAGACCTTTTTACTAGTATCTGTTTCCATACAAATAACCGAAGCACCTTCTCCTAAAGCCATTGTATTTCGATTTTTATTAAAATCTAATGCCTTACATGGATACGTATCTCCATTGTTTTCAGCATAAATCTTTAAAGCCTTCATTTGAGCAATAGTAAAAGGGGTTAAACTCGCTTCACTCCCGCCTACCAAAAACTTAGTACTCATCCCACTTTTTAACCATGCCACACCATTTACAAGCGCATGCAAAGCAGTAGAACAAGTAATAGAATGCGAAAGTTCTGGCCCCTCAGATTGTAAGTCGTGCGCCAACCAAGAAGATATATTACCTAAAGTAGTTGTAGGAGAAGCAAGCGTACTAGATTTCCCTTCTTTTAAATATTCCTCATGGTATTTTTCAAATAAAGCAGTTGCTCCACGTGAGGAACCAATATTAATTCCGAAGTCATCTCCAGTTTCCCATCCTGCTTGCTTTACCGCATCACGTGCAGTTAACATAGCATACAAAACAGAATTATCTAAACTCTTATATTTAATATCCGAGACTCTTAAAGCCTCTATTTTGTCTTTACTTTCGTCCGACAAAGAAGCTACTAAAGCCTTTTGAGAATTAAAGTCGTGTTCTTTTAAAAAATGATTTTTATTAAGGTAATTGTTCCAAATTTCTTGAGTAACACTTCCAAGTGCAGAAATTGAAGAAAGTGCAGTAATTGCAATTTTTTTATCCATTGGTAATTCATCTACATTATCAAATGCAAAGCTACTATTTAATACTGAAAAATGAGAAAATGCAATGAGTTATAAAAAATTAACTGCTGAGTATATTTAGTTAATATCGAAAATATAACGCACTATTGCCTGAATAAATAGTTCCAAATTGATTAATCTCTCTGTAAGAGACTAAAATTATTCTTTATAAATAACGTTGCTTGAGCTATTTGTTTTTATAGCATCCAACACCCTATTTCATTTACTCTATTCGAAACTAAATAAATTCGTTTACTTTCTTTTATACTTTAAAAAAATTCTTTTTGCGTAATAATTGTATATAACTACTTACAAATGAGAAAGATTGAATAAAACGAAAATAATAATAAAAATAAATTACAAAAAGAAAGGTTTTGAAATAAAAAATACTTATTTATTTTGCGATAATGAAAGTATTTTATACTTTTATCAAATAACAACAAAGATTTTTATACAAATCTAACTAAAATCATCAAAACTAATTTGTAATTATGAAGAACATTCTAATTGTATTAGTTACTTTTTTTACTTGGTTTTCTTATGGTCAGGAAAAGCAACTAAATGGAACAGTAACTGATTTTGAAACCGGAGTACCGATCCCCGGAGCAAATGTATCGGTGCATGGAACAACTAAAGGAGTTGTAACAGATTTTGACGGAAAATTTAACATTGATGTAGACCCAGGAGAATCACTCCTAATTACATACATCGGTTATAAGGAAGAGAAAATATTAATCAACACACAAGATGTTATTAATGTAAAGCTTAAAATTTCAGCCTCAGAATTGGATGAGGTTGTAGTGGTAGGTTACGGAACTCAGAAAAAAGAAAATTTAACAGGCTCTGTAAGTCAGATTAAAACTAATGAAATTGAAGGGAAGAGTACTACTTCACTTACCAATGCATTGCAAGGAGTTAGCCCCGGATTAACAGTTATCTCAAGACCAGGAAATGTAGGGAGTGATCTTGGCTCAATTAATATCCGAGGTAGAGGAAACTTAGGAGCCTCTTCTCCATTATACGTAGTGGATGGTATTCCTGTTAGTGCATCCGACTTTCAACGTATAAACCCTTCGGATGTTGAAAGCATTAGCGTACTTAAGGATGCAGCAGCGGCTTCAATTTACGGTTCAAGAGCAGCATTTGGGGTGCTTTTGGTAACCACCAAAAAAGGTACTGATGGCAAGGCTAGATTTAGCTACAACACTTATTACGGAGTGCAGACTCCTACAGTTTTACCTAAAATACTTGGATCTGAAGATTATGCTAATTTGTTAAATGAAGCCAATATAAATGCAGGAAAAACTGCTATTTATTCAGAAGAAGAACTAGCTATTATAAAAAATGGGATTCAGCCAGATTTATATCCTGATAATGATTGGTATGATTTGGTTTACCGTTCATCAGCTCCAATGACCGAACACAACTTTAGTGTTTCAGGAGGCGGTGATACACGTTACTTTGTGAGTGGAACATTTTTTGATCAAAGCTCATTGGTACCAGATACAGAATTGGAACGTTATAGTTTTCGAGCTAATACAGAAAGAGACTTTGGAGATATTTTCACATTGGGAACTAACATTTCTTATATAAGAGAAGACATTGAAAGAGCAGGTAATTTTTCTATTACCGATTTAAACAGAATGACACCTCTAACTGTGGCAAACCATTCTGATGGTAGTTGGGGGAGTGTTACTGGAGGAAAAGTAAGTAGTGTATTGGCAGAGAATAATCCGTTGCGTAAGATTGCAGAATATGGAAGACAAAACAGACAAAGAGAAACATTTATTGGTTCTGTTAATGCTACATTAAACATAACAGATCATTTCAATTTAAGAGGAATTGGGTCTTATAAATCGTTCACCCATGAAGAAAACACTTTTAACAATGAAGTAGCACCAGTTGTTAACTTTGTCACCAAAGAACCTATAAATTCTACAGCTGTAACCCCAAATAATATGACGGTACGTTGGAATAAAAACAACACCCTTATGCTACAGGGCTTTGCAACCTATGAAAGAGATTTTGGAAAGCACTATTTAAAAGCAATGGCAGGGTTTCAATATGAAGCTTCAACATATAAGTACTTAGAAGCATCAAGAAAAGAATTCCCTTCCAATGAGTTGGGAGCCATTAACGGAGGTTCTAATGCAGCAGAAAATTTAGGTAATGCAGGTTTGGTTGAAGAAGAAGCTTTTATGTCGGAATTTGGAAGAATTAATTATAGCTATAACGATAAATATTTGTTTGAAGCTAATATTCGGCATGATCAATCTTCAAGATTTAGCTCAGATAACAGATCAGGAGTTTTCCCTTCTTTTTCAGCCGCTTGGAGGATTTCACAAGAATCTTTTATGGAAAATTTAACTTGGTTAAACAATTTAAAGTTGAGAGCTTCTTGGGGAGAACTAGGAAATGTAAATAACGTTGGTTATTATGATTATTATGATGCTTTAGGAACAGGTACGGCTACTATTATGGGAAATACCAGAGTAGATGGAGTATGGCCTTATAAGCAGGCTAATCCAAATTTAGGCTGGGAAACCGTGGTAATGAGCAATATAGGTTTGGATGCTGGATTCTTTCGTAATGCTTTGAGTGTTCAAGTGGACGTGTTTAACAAAGTAACAGAAGACATTTTGTTAGAAGTACCTCAACCTTTAGAGTTAGGCCTCGAGGAAGGAGATGACGGGAATATTATTTCGGCAAATGCAGGAGAAGTATCTAATAAAGGGCTAGAATTTATGCTGACTTACCGTGGTGAAATCAAAGACTTTAAATATAGCTTAACAGGAAACTTCTCTAAAATCTGGAATGAAGTAACAGATCTTAATGGAATGGACGATCAGATAAATAGCTATTGGATCAACAGAGTAGGCGAAGCTATCGGTTCTTTTTATATGTATGAAGCAGATGGTTTATTTGTAGATCAGGCCGAGATAGACGCACATGCTACTCAAGACGCAGCTACTAGCCCTGGAGACATTAGATATAAAGATATTAATGAAGATGGAGTAATAGACGGAGAGGACAGAACTATTGTTGGAAATGATGTTCCATATTTCACTTATGGAATGAATTTCAATGCTTCTTACAAAGGTTTTGATTTAACAGTACAAGGACAGGGAGTTGCAGATGTGATGGTTTATTTAGATAGCGAAGCTTCTCAAGCTTTCTTTAATGGAGCTGGCGCAAAAGAATATCATTTAAAAAGATGGACAATAGACAATCCAAATCCAAATGCTGCCTACCCTAGATTATTGCCTAGCGGAGAAAACCAGCACAACCAAAGATTATCTTCTTTTTGGCTGTACAATGCTTCTTATTTCAGAATTAAAAATCTGGTGCTAGGATATACAATCCCAACAGAAGCTACTCAAAAATTTGGCGTAGATAAAATACGCTTTTATATATCTGGAACAAATCTCTTTACTACTAGAAGCGATGACAGATTGGACGATTTTGATCCGGAGTTTTCTTCCTCAAGAGGGAGTTATCCCGTTATAAAAGTATACTCGTTTGGACTAAACGTTAATTTTTAATTGAAAATATTTAAGAGATGAAACTAATAAAAAAATATAAAATACTGCCAATTTTGATGGTTACAATCCTTGGGAGTTGCAGTGATGATTTTTTAGACCGAGTACCTCAAGATCAGATCTCTAGTGAGACCTTTTGGAAATCGGAATCAGATGTAGAGTTGGCTTTAAATGGATGCTATCAATATGTGGAAGCAAGCGTTTATGAAGCATATGTAGATGGCTATACAGATAATTCTTATTGCCAATACCCATGGGAAAGTAATGCCACAATTATAAGTGCTGGAACTATTAATGCAGATATGAACGATGGTTATAGTTACAGCGGAATTCGAAGGTTTAATTACTTTTTGGACAATGTAGACAAAGCACCTTTAGCCGAAACCATTAAGACACAATACAAAAGTGAAGTAAGAGTTTTAAGGGCATGGGCATATTATAATTTGGCTAAGAAATTTGGTGCAGTTCCTTTAATAAAGAACTTTTCATTAGAAGGAGAAGAAGTAGCTATTGCCCCTACGTCTGAAGTCGAAGTAATGGAGTTTGCAAAAAGTGAATTAACTGATGCTATTGCAAACCTTCCTGTAGAAAATGTATATAAGAGTAGAGTATCAAAAGGTGCTGCTTTAGCACTTAAAGCTCGCATACATTTATTTAATAAAGAATGGAGTGAAGCTGCATCAAGCGCTCATGAGATAATGGGACTTGGGTATCAACTTTTTGAACTCGCCTCAATAACTGAGGAAGATATGATTGATGATTATTCCTTCTTAGTTGATTTTGCTTCTGATCAAGAAAAAGAAAAGTTTTATAAAGGCTTAAGAAGTTATGAGCAACTTTTTTGGGAGCAAAACGAAAATAATTCAGAAGTAATTATGGAAGTTGAGTATATCCCTGAGAGTGCGTATGAATATTCCAGTGGAATTAATACCTTATACCTTGCCGACAATGCTGGTGGAGGATGGAGCTCTATTACTCCTACTCAATCCATGGTGAATGCATATTGGACACAGCAGGGAAATGAATTTACAGCACCTTCTCCTGGTGAAAGAGCAGCTCGATATAATGCTGGAGCTTATGACGAAGCATATTTAGATGAATTTAGAAACAGAGACACACGCTTGTATGCATCTATATTATTTCCAGGAGCGCCATGGAATTCTTTAGTTCCAGAATTGATATTTTCTTGGAATAAAGGAGGAAGCAATATTTCTAAAACAGGATACAACTACCGTAAAATGACCGATCCTAGTGAAAGTGCTCAAAGTGGGCAATGGAAAGGACCACAAAACTTTCCCGTTATTCGTTATGCGGAGATTCTGCTAACATATGCAGAAGCTAAAAACGAAGCCTCTGGACCTGACGCAACCATTTATGATGCAATTGATTTAATAAGAAAAAGAGCAGGAATGCCAGTAATTGACAGGAATGTGGTAAATTCAAAACCTGCTTTGAGAGCGCTTATAAGAAATGAAAGACGTATTGAATTAGCAGGAGAAGGATTTAGATGGGATGATATCCGTAGATGGGGAATAAGTAGTGAGGTAATGAACTCTATATATAGTATTGACAACAGTTTGGCTCAGGAAAGAAGATGGGAGCCTAGATTTATAAGATTTCCATACCCTCAAACAGCTATAGATAGAAATCCAAACCTAAAAGAAGCTCAAGAAACCAAGGGGTATTAAATAATAGAATTTTTTGATACATTAACTTTAAGTTTGGTAAGTAACTTTATAAAGTAGACTTATCAAGCTTAAAGTTTTATTACATAGTAGCTTAAGATTTTTTCAGACATTAAACCTCATTTAATATGGGTTAAATAAAGTTTTTAAACAGTATAAGAATCAAATACAAATAATGGAATTACGATATTACTTTCTAATATTGGTTTTTACAGGATTATTATTTTCTGCTTCATGTAAAGGAAAAGACAATAAGAAAAATGAAACAGTAACAATATCTAATCATTCTCAAAAACCAAATATTGTTTTTATTATTGCTGATGATATGGGAATTGGAGATTTAGGATGTTATGGACAACAGTATATTCAAACTCCAAACATAGATAAATTAGCTTCTACAGGAATGAAGTTTACCAATTTCTATGCTGGAAGCACTGTTTGTGCTCCTTCTAGGGCTAGTTTAATGACAGGGCAACATACTGGAATAAGCTACATACGCGGAAATGGAGAGTTCCCACTAAGAACTAAAGACACTATAATTTCTCAAATACTCAAAAAAAGAGGCTATACTACAGCTATGTTTGGGAAATGGGGATTAGGTACAGAAACAACAGAGGGGTCTCCGGAGAAAAAAGGCTGGGATTATTTCACAGGACATTTACATCATGTAGATGCTCATTTTCAACAACCTGATTCATTATGGACTATTAAAAAAGGAGAGATGGCACAGATTGCTACCCCACCAAATAGTTACGCAAATGAAATTTTTACTGATAAAGCTGTAGGTTTCATTGAAAATCAAACAAAAGAAAATCCCTTTTTCCTATACCTCTCTTTTACGGTTCCTCATGCAGAATTGGTTGTACCCAATAAGTATTTAAAATTATACAAAAACGATCAAGGGCAAAGTATATTTATGCCAGAGAAGGCATGGCCATCTGGAAGACATTACGGAAAGCAAAAATACCCTAAAGCTGCCTATGCTGCTTTAGTAACCAGTATGGACGCATATATAGGTCGTGTAATGGAAGTAATAAAAAGCAAAGGTTTTGATGAGAATACTTTAGTGGTTTTCACCAGTGATAACGGCACTCATATAGAAGGGGGCAGAACTATAGAAGATGTGGAATTTTTTAAAAGCAGTAGTATATATAAAGGTGTAAAGAGAGACCTCTATGAAGGCGGTATCCGCGAACCTTTTATAGCTAGTTGGCCAGAAAAAATTAAAGCAGGACAGACCAGTAACCATATAGCAGCTTTTTGGGATATTACGCCAACACTTACAGAGTTATCTGGAGTGAAAGCTCCATCTGCAAAAAGTAATGGAATTTCATTTGTGAATGAGTTATTTGGTAAAGGAACACAAAAAACCCATAAATATCTCTATTGGGAGTTTTTTGAAGGCGGAGGAAAGCAAGCAGTGCGTAAAAATCAATGGAAAGCTATACGTTTGGAAGTAAATAAAAACAGAGAGGAGCCTATTGAATTATATAATTTAGCTAAAGATCCTTCGGAGTCTAAAAATATTGCCGATCAACATCCAGAGATTGTAAAACAAATGGACTCCATCATGAAAATAGCACATACCCCAAATCCTATTTTTTCTTTTGAATGATTTTTTTTCAGGAAAAGATATAATACTAAAACAAATTATAAATGAAGCAATTAAAATTCATAGGAATTATATTCCTGCTAAACTATACTTTTTCTTTTTCTCAGGAAATTCCTAACAGTCTGGAATATTATATAGAGAACCCTAAGGTTATTTCAGAAAATAAAGAAGATGCGCATGCAACTTTTTATTCTTTTTCTTCAGAAGAAAATGCAAAGAATAACAACTGGAAAACTTCTAAAAATTATCTTTCTTTAGATGGTACATGGAAATTTAAATGGGTAAAAAAACCTACAGACAGACCACAAAATTTTATAGATCCAACAACTAGTGTAGATAACTGGGCTAACATAAAAGTGCCCGCTAATTGGGAAATCGAAGGATTTGGAACACCTATCTATGTAAATCACCAATACGAATTTGCAGACTATAAAGCTCCAATTTCTAAAGAAATAACATTTATAGACGGGGTCTACCCTGCTAACCCAGGGAAAGTTCCTCATGATTACAATCCCGTAGGATCCTATAGAAGAGAATTTGTAATCGACCAAAATTGGAGCAATAAAGAAGTATTCCTTCATATTGGAGCCATGAAATCTGGTGGTTTTGTTTGGATAAACGGCAAATACGTAGGTTATTCTCAAGGAAGTAAATTACCAGCCGAATTTAATATTTCTAAATACCTACATTCTGGCAAAAACACTATTGCTCTGCAAATATTTAGATGGACGGACGGTTCTTATCTAGAATGTCAGGATTTTTGGAGAATAAGCGGAATTGAAAGAAGTGTATATCTCTATGCACAGCCTAAAACTCGTATTAAAGATGTTGAAATAACGGCTACTACAGATCAAAGTTACAGCGATGGTGTTCTTGATTTAACTGTAGCAATAGAAAATAAAGCGACCAAGAGAAAAAAACTAGAAATAGCCTATAAAATATTTGACCAAAATGATGTTTTGGTAGCTAATGATATACAAGAGTTCACTCTTGAACCTCAAAAAGATGTCGCAGTAGATTTTTCGGCTTATGTAATAGGAGCAATGCTTTGGACTGCAGAGACTCCAAATCTATACAAAGTGATTGTTTCTACTAAAGAAAAAAGAGGCGATCTTCTTGAAGTAATTTCTAATGATGTTGGCTTCAGAACTGTTGAAATATCTGGTGGATTATTAAAACTGAATGGACAAACAATTACCTTAAAAGGAGTAAACACACAAGAACATAACCCAGAAACTGGACATGTAGTGAGTGAAGAACAAATTCTAAAAGATATTAAACTTTGGAAAGAAAATAATATTAATGCAGTGCGTCTAAGCCATTATCCACAATCAGAAAAGTTTTATGAGCTGTGCGATCGCTATGGAATTTATGTGGTTGATGAGGCTAATATAGAATCTCATGGAATGTATTACGGAGAGCATTCGCTTGCAAAAAAACCTGAATGGGAAAAAGCACATATAGACAGAATGTTAAGAATGGTTGCTCGTGATAAAAACCATCCTTCGGTTATCATTTGGTCAATGGGAAATGAAGCTGGGAATGGAGTTAATTTTTTCAAAGCTTATGAGGAGATTAAAAATCTCGATCCGCAGAAGCGTCCCGTGCAATACGAAAGAGCTTATAAACCTGAAGACGGTAATTTATTTGATATGGATACCAATACAGATATTATTGTTCCTCAATACCCCTCTCCTGCAACTTTTGAAGCAGTTGGAACTTCATTAACCGATAGGCCTTTTATACCTAGCGAATACGCACATTCCATGGGCAATAGTACCGGAAATTTTCAAGATTATTGGGACGTTATTGAACAACACGATAATCTCCAAGGAGGTTTTATATGGGATTGGGTAGATCAGTCTATTTGGAAAGTTAATGAAGGAGGACAGAAATTTTATGCATATGGAGGAGACTTTGGTGAAAATATGCCTACAGATAACAGCTTTTTAAATAACGGAATTATTTTTCCTGATAGAACTCCGCAACCTGCCCTACATGAAGTTAAAAAAGCACACGAATTTATCAATTTTAAATACAAGGGGATTAATAGAGATAATGCTGTTAGAATTTTGGTGGAGAACTTGTATGATTTTATAGGCCTCGATTGGTTTGCTATTACAGCAAATGTCAAAGCTGATGGGGAAATTCTGAAAACAATTTCTATGGATCAGTTAAACATAGCTCCACATACTGGAAAATTAATACGTATTCCTTTAGACGGAATTCAATTCCAACCAAATACTGAATATTTTGTTGAAGTTTCAGCAAAACTGAATTGGGACAACGGCATACTAAAAAAAGGGCATGAAGTTGCACATGAACAGATAAGATTAGACAATAAAATTAAATGGAATTCTACCGCTTTTAAAAATAATAAAGCAATAAATAAAAATGACACCAAAGAGATACTCTCCCTTTATAATGATGATTTTGAATTAAAATTCAACAAAAAAGATGGAATTATTTCTTCGTATATATACAAAGGCAATGAACTGATAAAAGATGGAAATGGACCAAAACCAAACTTTTGGAGAGCTCCTACCGATAATGACTTTGGAAATAGGATGCACGAAAAAAATATAGAGTGGAAACGCGCTTCACTTCATGCAAATGTGAGTTCTTTTAAAGAAAAAAAGATTGAAGATAACTCTTATAAAGTAATGGTTGTATACGCATTACCTGGCGTAAATACTACACTTGAAACTACCTATACAATATATGGAAACGGTGTAGTAAAGATAGATAACAAGTTAAATAAAACGACTTATAGTGCAGATATTCCAAGAGTTGGAATGCAGATGCAGCTCCCAAAAAAGTATGAACAATTGACTTATTTTGGACGTGGTCCGTGGGAAAATTATCAAGATAGAAATGCCTCAGCTTTTGTAGATCTGTACAAATCAACTGTAAAAGCTCAATATGTACCTTATATCCGTCCGCAAGAAAACGGTTATAAAACAGAGATTCGTTGGGTAGCTCTGACTGCTGAAAGTCAGGAAGGATTACTAATTGTTTCTTCTGAAGAAAATGAAAAAAATATTGGGATAAGCGCTTTACATATGCTAAATAAAGATTTTGATGCTACTTCAGGAATCTCATACAATCAAGAAAAAAAGAACTCTGAAGAACACTTTGTAAATGATGACACTTATAGTGATGGAATGCCACAAGTAAATATCAGTAAACACACCACTGACATTGTAGAAAAAGACCTTGTTCAATTAAATATAGATATGGCACAACGTGGGGTGGCAGGAGATGATTCTTGGGGTGCTAAACCACAAGATGAATATTTAATAAAAGGTGATAAAACACACACCTACAGTTTTTACATGATTCCATTTACAAAGGGATCTGAAAAACAATACATCAGTCAATTTAAAACTTTCTATCCTGTAAAACAGGACGAGCCACTAGAAAAAACTAAATGAATGAGAAACCGCATGTAATAAAATAATCCATCATATTTTTGCCGTTGCTAAAAGCCGAGGACTTTATATAGAATCCTTGGCTTTTTATTTAAATCAGATGGAGAGAATAAACTCTGAATAAAACCTTAATTTCAGGGTAAATTAAGCTAAAGTTTACATAGAAATTGACTTTTACTTCTTAATAATTTATAAAAGCAAACTCCCTCGGAGCATGCTTACGGGGTACTAAAAGGAAAAACTAAAAATATTTCAGTAAGGAGCCTTCAAATCTCGATTCTCGAGTAACCTACTTTTTCCTTCCATTCATATACAAATACATTTGTTCTACTTTTTCTCTGGCCCATGGCGTTCTTCGTAAAAATTTAAGACTTGATTTTATGGAAGGATCACTTTTAAAGCAATTAATATTTACGCGCTCAGACATTTCCTTCCAGCCATAGGTAGCTACTAATTCTTCCAGAATATCTACCAACTTAACTCCATGTAATGGATTGTTCGGTTGCTCTTGTTTTGAAGGAGCTTTATCACTCATTATAGCTAAATTTTAATGTATACTATATAAAGACAACAAAGATAGTGATAAGAAAAAGGTTGCGCTCCTTACAAAGTATAAAACATAATAAAGAGGTCTAAAAAGTATCTAAACTCTAAATGTCAAACTGAGCTTGTCGAAGGATTTTACTGAGGGTTAGTTGTTTGAAACTTCGACAAGCTCAGTTTGACAACTATTCGACGAAATCAATTTGACTACTATGAATTACTTTTTAGACCTCTCCTTAATGCTAATACTATTTATCTGCGTAATAACAAGTAAGGATAGAATCTAACACAGCTTCTCCCTTATCTATTTTTTCTACTTTACGCTTCATTTTAGGATTTAAAAATGTTTTTAGCGGTTGATTTACCGAACTAATATCCTGAAAAGCTTCTTTTAAATGTTTATCCCAAACCGAATGATATTTAAGTAAATCGTCGGGATATACAGTTTTACGGCGGGTTCCCTCGTCTTTAGCCTTAAAAGGTTTTGCTATATTTAAATACCCATAATCGTCTGTTAGCTCTTCTCCAGGAAAATATCTCGGATTGCTATTTCAAAATCATAAGGGGTAGTTAAGCAATTACTTTTAAAACTGTGATTTACATATTTTGCCATATCCCAGCAAAGTACATACTCTCCTTTATTGTTTCTAAAGGTAAAATAATCAATAATTTGTTGATAATCGTTGCTCATGTTAGCAACTTGGTCTGGAGTAAGCACCAAATCTAATTGGTCTTGAACCCATGTAATTGTTCCTTTTGGAATCAATTTTGTAGCCACAACGCCATGACCTATTTCATCAGAAATAAATCGCAGCTCGGTATGCGGATGAATCATTGAATGATACGCTAATAAGTTTATGTTTCTAATGCTAATTTATAGTATTTTTTCAATCAAAAACTCAATCTTATCATAAATTTTCTGCAATTGTTTATCGGTAATTACATAAGCCGCAGAAATATAGAGCGTAGAACCCAAAGGCCTCATAAACAATTCGTTATCTAAAAAGAAATTCAACAATTTATCTCGCAGATTTCCATAACGTTCCATTTCTACATTCAAATCTATTGCATAAATAATCCCACACTGTCTAGTGCTCGCTATTTTAGGATGATTTTTAATGTACTTATCAAAATTTTCGTGCAGTTTTATAACTCGCTGAATGTTAGCTTGCATTTCTTCGGTTTGGAGTAATTCTATTCCTGCAAGTGCTGCAGCACAAGCAATTGGATTGGCGCTATAGGTATGCCCGTGAAATAGGCCTTTCCCAATATCGTCACTATAAAATGCCTGATACACTTCTTCGGTACAACTTGTAATAGCCATTGGCACCATTCCAGCCGTAAGCGCTTTACTCATGCAAATAATATCTGGATATGTTTCTAAATGAAGTGAGGCAAAGTTTTTTCCAGTTTTCCCAAAACCAGTCATCACTTCGTCGGCAATAGTAATAACCTCACTATTTTTACATTCTTTTATTAGTAGTTCTAACCCTTCTGCATCGTGCATTTTCATAGCTGCAGCTCCTTGCACTAAAGGTTCGTATATAAAACTAGCTACCTTATTTTCAGCAATAATAGTTTGTAATTGCTTTAATACCTCTTGATTATTCTGTCCATTTGGTACTGGAATCCTCTCTACGGAAAGAAAAAACTCTTCAAACGGACCATTATAAACCGATAAACCAGAAACCGACATAGCGCCGAAAGTATCTCCATGAAAACCTTCTTCAAAGGCTATTAATACATTGCGTTTCTCCCCTCTATTAAAATGATATTGCAATGACATTTTTATAGCTACTTCTACAGAGGTAGAACCACTATCAGAAAAAAATAATTTATTTTGGTTACCTGGAAGTATCTTTATTAATTCCTCAGAAAGCTTAACTGCAGGCTCATGTGTAAGTCCTGCAAAAACAACTTGATCTAGTGTTTCCACTTGCTTTTTTACTCGCTCAACAATATATGGATGGCAATGTCCATATGCAGAGGTGTACCAAGAAGCTATTCCGTCTATATATTCTTTTCCCTCTTCACTATACAAAACAGCTCCTTTTGCATGCGTAATCGCAATAGATTCTGGGTGTAATTTATGTTGGGTTAAAGGATGCCAAAGATGCTTTTTATCTCTTTCTGAAAGTGTCATAAATAGTGTTTTTGTATATCAACAATTACACTACAAAGATGCGGATTCTTTTATATTTTAAAATATTGTTGTCCGAGAAAAAATACAAGACCGCTTCGCTATAAGAAAAAAGAGCAAAGACTAAATATTAACTATCATAAAATAAGTAGTTTAAAGAAATAACATTACTAAAATATTCTTTTCATTCATTTTATTAATAGCAAGGGATCTTATTTTGAATACCTCATTTAAACCTTGATATAAGTGGAGTCCAATAAATTCCGTTAACTTTTATCGGACAACAATATTTTAAAATGAAAAGAATACACTTTTTAGACACTCGGAATATTTTCAACAAGAATTTCATTTCCTTTTTTATCGTAGTAAATACAAGTCATTTTCCCGAGGTCCACAATCCATTTTTCAATACCATTATCAGCACAATCTTTACAAAAAGTAACATAATCTGTTGCTCCTTTTTGATGCGCTTTTATACATGCAATAAAGCGTTCTTTATTACTTTCTTCTGAAATATTTAGAGTATCATAAACAGCTAAAGAACTAGTTTTATAATTGTTTTTACCAAAATAATCGGTATGACTATCTGCTACAAAGGTTTCAAACGCCTCTACTCCAAGCGCTTTAATATCCTGAATATACTTTGGAAAATCTGCTCCACTCTCTACCTTTGAGTGTGCGTCTTGAATTTGTAGAACTGTAAACATCCTTTTCGCCTTATAATATGTTTATTGCTTGAAATAATACTAGTTCAGGGAAAAGCCGCAAGACATAAGAAGGTTACTCTAAAAAGCAATCAACACCAACATCTTAGTATTTAAATTTCATTTAGCGAGTAAATGTACAGCATAAATACTATAGTTTTTCTAATACAGGTTTAAATTTTTTGGCATACTTTAGAATCACCTCTTTGGTAAATTCTTTTTCCTCATCAATTCGTCCAATTACAGGCACATTAGTCATTTTATGAATAATTTCTTCTGTAGTAGGATGTTCCTTCCCACTAAACAAAATAGACACATCAAAACCATGCTCTTTAAGAAGATTTACGGTAAGTAATGTATGATTTATACTTCCTAAATAATGCCGAGAAACTACAATAATTTTATATTTAGGACTGATAATATCCATAATAGTATGCTTATTATTTAAAGGCACCAAGATTCCTCCTGCTCCTTCAATAACAAGCTTGTTATTGGTTTCTGGTACTTTAATTTTAGTAATATCTATTTCTACGTTATCAATAGCTGCAGCAGCATGCGGACTAATAGGCACTTTTAAGGAATAGCTATTAGGATGAAATTTAGTTTCTGTATTAGAGATTAAAGTATGAACTTTTCTAGTGTCCGAATTGTCTAAATCTCCAGATTGAATAGGTTTCCAATAATCTGCTTGCAAGGCCTCTACAATAATTGCCGAAGCAATAGTCTTTCCAACTTCTGTGGAAATACCTGTTACAAAATAACAAGACTTCATAGGGTAGTATTTATTATTAGTATAATAGCTAAAATTACAAAATCAGTTTTTATATTGAGCGAAAAATAAGCTTAAAACTTCAGAAATTTCGTTAAAAGAATTAAAGCTATGAATACAAAACCGTAATCGCTCTTCCCCTTTTGGAACTGTAGGAGACAGTATAGGTTTTACATTATAACCTTTTCCCTTTATTTTTTCTGCAATTAATTTTACAGTTTCATTTCCCTGAATTATAAAACATTGAATTGGAGAATCACTTTCAATATATTTTAAAGACAAATTACACGCACTCTTATTCGCTTTAAAAGTAGTTTTAAAATAATCAATATTATTTTTAAGCTTTTCTGAATTACTTCTGAAAAGAGATTGCTTATTATTTTCCTTTAATTGCTTGTAAACGCTCATTATAGCCGCTAAAGAATGCGGAGGTAAACCTGTAGTATAAATAAAGCTTCTTGCAAAATTGACTAGATAACTAACTAATTCTGAAGCTCCTAATATAGCTGCTCCATGGCATCCAAAAGCCTTCCCAAAAGTAATTATCCGAGCAAAAACTTTATTTTCTAACCCTAAACTTTGTACCAATCCTTCTCCATTTGTTCCAAAAACTCCAACGGCATGCGCTTCATCTACAATTAAATGAGCTTGATAGGCTTCACATATATCGGATAGCAATACTAAATTAGGACTATCGCCATCCATAGAAAACACAGCTTCAGTAACCACAAAAACTTCATTATCTTCCGAAGAAAACTTCAAAAGCTGCTCTTTTAAATTTTTTAAATCGTTATGCTTAAACTTAAAAGCCTTAGCAGTACTCAACCTAATTCCATCTCGAATACTGGCATGAATGTACTCATCAAACAAAACAATATCCCCTCGCTGTGGCACAGAAGAAAAGAACCCTAGATTGGCATCATAACCCGAGTTAAAAACAAGCGCTTCTTCACTATTATGAAAAGTGCTAATTTCTTTTTCAACTTCAGTATAAAACAAAGAATTTCCACTTATTAACCTAGATCCAGTAGCTCCATTTGAATAAATGCTACGTTCTTTCAGAATGTTTTGTGTCTCAGAAAAAATTAGCTCAGCATTAGAAAACCCTAAATAATCATTAGATGAAAAATCTATTAAATTAGATGCTTCAGGTAAAACCCTAAATGCATTTTCAAGCTTTCTTGTCGCTAGCTTTTTAGATAATTTCTTAGGAAAATTGGTCATTCCAATGCTACTTTAAGTTATATTTAGGAACAAGTAAAATTAACATCTAAATGTCTACATCTTACAAGTTGGTTAAGTCTTCAAGGCGTTAGGGAAAACTCTATAAAAACAATTCAACACAAGCCCTTTGGCAACTCAGAACAGACTTTAAAGCTATAAAAACTCATTTAGTAAGTAAAAGTACATAAACGTTCAAGTTACCGCAAACCCTAAAAAGAAAATGCGATTACTTTTTTAGCTCAAAAATTAAAAATTGGTATCTTGTCCTTTCAATAAAACTAACATTAAACCTAAATACTTTGAAAAGAGCATTTTGTTTCACAAGTTTTTTGATGCTTTCCTTATTAATGAAAGCTCAAACTCCCGTAAATTATACAATTTCATTTGAGAATGCCGTACACCATGAGGCTCAAATTACAGCTGTATTTCCAAATACAACTAACGATTCTCTACATATTAGGATGAGCAGGAGCTCTCCTGGCAGGTATGCGCTGCATGAATTTGCAAAAAATGTTTATGGTGTAAGCGCTGTAAATGATGAGGGGGATACCTTAAAGATTATTCGCAATAACCCATATGAATGGATTATTGCAAATCCAAAAGGAGCAACTACTGTACATTACACCTTGTTTGGAAATCGTGGAGATGGAACTTATAGTCAGATTGACGAGTCTCATGCGCATTTAAATATGCCAGCTACTTTTATGTATGCCACTCAAATGCTGGAATCTCCTGTAAAAATTACTTTTGACGTAAGAAAAGACCTCAACTGGAAAGTAGCTACACAGCTCAAAAAAGAAAATGACAATACGTATTCTGCTCCTAATTTTCAATATTTTTTTGATAGTCCTACAGAAATTAGCGATTATAAAATACGCTCTTTTACGGTGAATTCTAACGGAAAAGATTATACCATAGAATTTGTATTGCACGACACGGCTTCGGATGAATTATTAGATCAATATTTTGAAAAAGTTAAACGTATTGTTTTGGCTGAAAAAGATGTTTTTGGTGAACTTCCAGACTATGATTATGGTAAATATACCTTCTTGGCATGCTATGTTGAAAATGCTAGCGGTGATGGAATGGAACACCGAAACTCCACAATTCTAACCGACTCTGAAGGCTTGGAAAATGGAGGTATGAAAAATAATATCGGAACTGTTTCTCATGAATATTTTCACTCTTGGAATGTAGAGCGCTTGCGACCAAAATCTTTAGAGCCTTTTGATTTTTCTAGAGCTAACATGAGTGGTTGCTTATGGTTTGCAGAAGGTTTTACAAGCTATTATACCAACCTTATTTTATGCAGAGCAGGTGTTATTACTCCAGAAGAATATGCTAAAAGCATAAATAGCACTTTTAATTATGTTTGGAACTCTCCAGCACGCAACTATTTTAACCCGATTGAAATGAGCTATCAAGCGCCTTTTGTAGATGCTGCAACCTCTGTAGACCCTGTAAATAGAGAAAATACTTTTATTTCTTATTATTCCTACGGAAGTGTACTCGGATTGGCATTAGACTTATCGCTGCGTCAAAACGGACTCAATCTAGACGATTATATGAAGAAACTTTGGCAGGAACAAGGCAAAAAAGAAAATCCATATACAATAGACGATTTACATTTTACTTTAAGTTTATATGCTGGAAAGCCATTTGCCGATAATTTCTTTAATAAATATATCTATAAAAGCGAAATGCCAGATTACGCAACCCTTTTTGAAAGTGTAGGTTTTGATTATTCTCAAGATGAAGAAAAAATTTATACTGGTTTTAATACCAACTCTAATAATGAAATTACCCGAAATGTAAAAAAAGGAAGTCCAGCGTATAAAGCAGGATTGGATGCTGGAGATATTATTTTAGCAATCGACGCTAAAAAATTAAACAATGATAATACAGTTGAAAAAGTTCTTGCTGATAAAAAAGTAGGCGATGTTATTACTGTTACCTACAGCAGATTTGGTGTAGAAAAAGAAACGAAGCTAACATTAACTAGCGACCCAACTTACACCATTTCTTTAAATGAAAAAGCAAAAAGAAGAGTAGAAAAACACCGCGAAGCTTGGCTGAAGCAGTAAATATTTGAAATTAAAAAGATTAATTAAGCCCTAGCAATTATTATTACTAGGGCTTAATTAATCTTTTTAATTTATTATTATTAAATAATAAATTATCGATTATCAATAATTTAATATAATTTAGCGTTGTATATAAACTCTTAACTCCATGAAAAAAATTTCAAATATTCTACATCTTTTATTGATTGCTTTTCAATTATTTATCATTAGTATTATAATTGCAAAAACAACACACTTCTTCATGAAATTTGATAGTGTAGAGACAAATCCATTCTTTGGTATCCACTTATCAGAAGAAACCTCCTCTACATCAAGGTTAATAATCTTCGGTATTACTTTATTATTAATGATTTTTTTATGTTATTTAATCAATATATTTAGAAATGTAATTCTTGATTTTAATCAGCGTTTAATTTTTAATAAAGAAAACGGAAAGCAACTTAAAAAAGTAGCAATAGGTCTCTTATTTATATGTCTTGCTATTTTAATTATAACTATATTATCGTTACCCTACCATAACCTATATGAAGTATTGGGAGCCAAAGATAATGCCTATAGAAGCGGGTATAATTTAGGCTTATTTACAGGACGAATTATTGGACTTTTATTTCCAATTATAGTCCCGGCAATTTTTATATTGTTAATTTCTTATATAATTAAAGAAGGTAGTTTTATTAAAAATGAAAACGATTTAACAATTTAATTATGCCGATTATTGTTAACCTAGATATCATGCTTGCTAAACGAAAAATGCAAAGTAATGATCTTGCCGAAAAAATTGGTATTACTACCGCTAACCTATCTATATTAAAAACTGGAAAAGCTAGGGCAATTAGGTTTTCTACTTTAGCCTCTATTTGTAAAGTTTTAGATTGCCAGCCAGCAGATATTTTAGAATATGTAGAATAAAAAAAGAGCGTCATAAATTTATGACGCTCTAATTAAATTAAAATTCTCTTATAAAATTACCAAATTTTGATTCGCTCTTCTGGTGCAAGATACATTCCATCTCCTTCTTTAATATCAAACGCTTTGTAAAAAGCATCAATATTTAAAAGTGGCTGTGTAGCTCTATACATTCCTGGCGAATGTGGATCGGTTTTAATTCTGTTTTTAAGTGCTTCATCACGCATTTTAGTTCTCCAAACAGTTGCCCACGACATAAAGAAGCGTTGTTCTGGAGTAAATCCATCTATTTCTCCTGGGTTACCATGCTCTTTTAAATGCATTTGTAAACCATCATAAGCAGCATTTACACCCCCTAAGTCACCAATATTCTCACCTAAAGTAAACTTCCCGTTTATAAACACTTCTGGTAAAACTTCAATTCTGCTATATTGAGCAGCCAAAGAATCTCCAAGTGCATTAAACTGTGTTAAATCTTTTTCTGTCCACCAGTTTACTAAATTCCCGTCGGCATCAAAATCTGCACCGCTATCATCAAAACCATGAGAAATTTCATGTCCAATTACTGCTCCAATCCCACCGTAATTTACTGCAGCATCTGCTGTGAAATTAAAGAAAGGTGGCTGTAAAATTGCTGCTGGAAATACAATCTCATTATAAGAAGGGTTGTAATAAGCATTTACAGTTTGAGGCGACATATACCATTCTGATTTATCTACTGGCTTTCCTAATTTATCAATGGTTTCAGCAAAATCCCATTGAGAAACATTTAAAGAGTTTTGAAAATAAGACCCTCCATCTGCAGCTGTTTTAATAGCTAATGAACTGTAATCTTTCCATTCGTCTGGATATCCAACTTTAATAGTTGTTTTCTCCAATTTCTCAACAGCTTTTTTCTTTGTTTCAGCATCCATCCATGGCAAAGCATTTATACGTACTTCGTATGCTTTAATTACATTAGCTATCATTTCTTTAGCTTGTGCTTTTGCTTCTGGTGGGAACTTTTCATCAACATATAGTTTTCCTAATGCTTCTCCAACAGACCAATTTACAGTTTGTAAAGCTCTTTTTTCTAAAGGCTCTTGCTCTTTTGCTCCTCTAAGCTCTTTACTGTAAAACTCCCAATCTGCTTTATCCATTTCTTGTGTTAATCTATTGGCTGCACTATTAACCAAAGACCAACGCAAATATGATTTCCAAGCCTCTACATCTCCAGAACTAAAAACTGTTTCTAAAGATTTTGTGTATGCAACCTGACTAACATCTATAGTATCTACACTTGAAGCACCAATTGCATCTAAATAAGCTTTCCAATCAAAAGAAGGAACCATTTTCTGTAAATCGGCAACCGCAGTTGGATTGTATGTAGTTTTAGGATCACGTCTTTCCACTTTGTCAAGCATTTTTTCAGCCAACTTAGTTTCAAGTGCTAAAATTTGATCTGCTTGTTTTGCGGCAGCAGCCTCATCATAACCTACAAACTGAAGCATCCGTGTAATATGAGCTACATATTTTTCTCGGATTTCTTTAGACTCATCGTCTTGATCCAAGTAATAATCTCTATCTGGCAATCCTAATCTTCCAGAACCTAAAGAAGCAACATTTTTGTTACTATCTTTTGCATCTGCACCCACTCCAAATCTAAAAAATGTAGCTCCTGTAGATGGAGTCATTTCAGTAAGATATGTTTGAAGGTCTGTTTTATTAGAAATTGCATCAATTTTTTCTAAATAAGGCTTTAAAGGCGTTACCCCTTGCTCATCTCTAGAAGCAGTATCCATAATAGATTCAAACATACGAACAGCTTTTGCCTGATCTGAGTTTTTATCTAAGCTAGGGTTATCTTTTGCAGCATTTAATATCGAAAGCGCATCGTCGTCAGTGTTTTCTCTCAACTCATTGAAGCTCCCCCAGGTTGTTTTGTCCGCAGGAATCTCAGTTTCATCTAACCATTTACCGTTTACGAATCTAAAGAAATTGTTATTCGGACTCGCAGTAGTGTCCATATATTGAAGGTTAATTCCAGGTATTTTTTCTACCGTTGCAACCTCCTTTTTTTCTTCAGTTTTGCATGAAGCCAGCAATACAACTGAAGCAAGCCCATAGATAACAGGCTGATTAAAAGTAAATTTCATATCTAATTAGTTTTGTTATGAATCGTTGCAATTTATAATAAATTGTGATTCTTAATAAGTTATTAGATTTTAATTAACAATTCTTTAAGAAAAAAATTCTATTTTGATAACGAGACCTACTTTTCTTTAATAAAATCTTGATAAATCTTACTTTTCAAAGTCTCTGATAACTGCTGACGGATGGCATTATAGGTTACTAAAAGCTTCTCTCTAGATACATTTATGGAATCTATAGGAGCATTTTCATCTAAACGTGTTTTGAATTGGTTGCTGAAAGTTTTGAAAACAACCAATCTACTTTTTACATCTGGAACATTGAATTTTTCAGGAAATAAAGAATCTTTTTCAATTTCAGTATCTAAACGGATAAACTCTTCAGCAAAATAGGTAAGATCCCCACTATTTTGATCTTGAAATTTCTCCATCAAGTTGCTTAACTCTTTAAATTTTTTCCATTTATTTATTTCAGTCAACTTTTCGTTACTGATGGGTTTTATTTCTGGCAACTGCTTATAAGAAGCAACTGCTGTATCTTGAGAAGCAGAATTGTCTTCTTTATTTTCTTTGTCTCCACAACTCGTTATAATAAAACACAACCCGAGTAAAAGTATGTATGCAGTATTTTTCAAGGAATAAACTTTTATTAAGGATCAAAGATACTAGAATTAGTGAAAAGAAAATAGCGAAAAGGTATTAGTAACTCTACAATCCTATTTCGCTATCTCTTTTTCTATTTTATTGTTGTCTAATAAAAGTAGATAGAATTTATTACACTTCATCCATTTCAAGAGCTAAGCGAAGTTTTTTAAAATAGACCTCCTCATTATTTTAGAAAGTAAACAAAATAAAATTCAGTAAAAATCCAAAACATTCTTAAAACTAAAAAAACGAATTGGTTTTTCCATATAAAAACAGTAGATATAAAGGCTCTAGTTTAAAATTGCGTTGATTATTTTTTAGCTCTGATACCAATCCAAATACCAGTGACTTCATGCTTTTCATTTCTTTTGCTCGCCCAAAAGAAACGAAACAAAGAAAAAGGCGCCTTATCCAATGATTTTTTTCGACAACGGGGTCGAAAAACCGTAACCGAAACTCTGCGTCGCTACACTCCTGATCTCAGAGCTTTCGGTCACTATTCTACGGATAAGGGTTTTAGCTACGCTAGCCATTAACGCTGTTTTTTGTGTACATGCTTCCTCTTCTTTAACTTATTAGCTCATTAACTTTTTACTTTATAAACTTTTATCTTTGTTCTGTTTTCTTACAGCAAAGCGGTCTTGTATTTTATTCAGTATATAAAATTTTACTTTTTTTAGAAATTCCGTTTTCATTAAACGCTTCAACTTGATAATAATAAGCTTGGTCTGTATTTAAAGCTCTTAACTCATAATTAGGTTTATCGTACATTAGAGCGGAAAGGTTTAATTTATCCTTTTCAATTCCCCAATAAACTACATACCCCGTTGCGTCTTTTACTGCATCCCAAGTTAACATGGTGTTTCTTCTGTCGTCTTGCCTTTCTGCTTTGAAATGATTTGGTGTTTTTGGAGCTTTCTCCTTACCTTTTCCAAAAACTCTAAACTCAGAAATTGCCAAATATTTATTGGTACAATACACGTGGTTATATCTAATATATCTCGCTTCGGCATCTTTTGCCAACTCAATATATGCATGCGGTATGTCTTTTTTATTTTTACTATAATCTGCTATTGTTTTCCAATTTTTCCCATCTAAAGATCCTTCAATTGTAAATTGTTGCCTTAATGTATCTGGGCGGCCAAAAACTGTACTTTTATAATCTTGAAAATTAATTTGTATGGCTTTTACATCCATTGGTTTTTGCAGATCTACTTGCACATAAATAGAATCGTTATTTTTTGCTGAAACCCAATAAGAACGAATTTCTTCATCATTAATTTTATCGATTTCAAAACCATGTATCTGCTCTTGCATATACCCTTTATCACTTTCATCAACTACTTTATTTTCTCCCTCAACTAAAGGAGAATTTGTAGTAACTGGTTTATTATAAGAAAGTAACATCCACCCTGTAAAACGCTCTTTATGATTTTTAACTTCTGTTCCGGGAAGATAATGTGGATAGTCTCCATAGGCAGTATTTACGTACATTTGTCCGTTGTCTTCAAAGCCAGCAGGATACATTCCCAATCGTCTTTCAAATTTAAAATTCACAGAAATCGCCATGGTGGAATAATGCCAATAGTTTCCGTTATTATCTTGTACGGTACTTCCATGCCCAGAACCTTTTAAAAAACCACCTGGTTTATAAGAAATTGGATTGTATGGTGCATAAGTAAAAGGTCCTAGCGGACTTTTACTGGTATAAACCCCGTCGGCATAAACATTCCATTGTGTTCCTGGCGCCCCATATTCTAAATAATAAGTATCGTTATGTTTTACCATCCAAGGCCCTTCTATAAAAGGTTTTATATCAGACTTATGGTCTTGACCAAAACGCTCCCAACCATGCTGTTCTGGTTGTAAATTAAAAAGATCTTTTTGCTCCCCTTTCGGAATATAATAATTGGCAGTATCTAGTTCTACTCCATGAATTGGCCATTTATTAGAAGACTCTTCGTACAAATACACGCTATTATCGTCGTCTACAAAAATATTAGGATCTTGTACTCCGTTTGGAACATTTATTACCGCATAGTTTGTTTGCCAATTTCCTAAATCTGGATTATCGGTTTCTATAACGGCACCTCTTCCAGACGGATCTCCTAGCACCAAAATCTTTCCGTTTCTAACGGCTGCAGCTGGAGCATTACTTCCATTAAAATACCATCCTTGAGGTTTGATGAATTTCCAGTTACTCATATCATCAGAAGTCCAATAACCATGAGAACGAGTTACAAAAAGATAATATTTCCCTTTGAAATTTACAATTGCAGGATCTGCACCAGAACGGTAAGAAACATCGCTCCTACCTCGGTAATGCGACATGTAAGTATAATCTATGTCTATAGGATTACAATAGGTTTTATATTCTTCTTTGGATAAGGTTTGTTGCGCTTGAAGATTAAAAAAAATCCCTAAGCTCAATACAGAAAAAAACAATTTTTCTATTTTACTGAAAATCATAATCTGGAAGTATTTATTTTATGAAATTCGAAACTACAGAAAAGCTATAGCTATAACCAAAGAATACGCTACATCAATAATACATCAAGTAAATATTTAACTTTTAAACATTCTCTTAACTACAACAAAATAAGGAAAGTAAAAAAATGTAAATTTTAAAAACATAACTCCCTTATCGTTTTCCGTATACAGTAATACGGGCTTTCCCACTAAACATTCCTTTAGTATTGTACCAAAACTCTATTTTATGAACTCGCCTTTTCCCTCCGGGTAAGTTAATATTTCTACTATCATCTCCTTTTCTAATCTCCAAACGCAATGGAACTCTTTCTTTTGCACCACTATCATAAGTAATCTCCATTCGATCCATATTAACATCGGCATTGCCCACATTAAATTTTAAAGTTCTAAAATCGTTAAAAGAACCATCAACATTTATGGCATCGTGGTCGTTTCCATAATTGGCTTTTACTTCGCCTATTTTTTGCCAACCTACATTATCCCTTATATTCTTATTTCTTATTTGAGCAGAACCAATAAAAGTAACTAGCAAAAATGCAACTGAGAGTACAATACTTTTTTTCATAACTAAAAATTTTAAATGAGTTTTGTATTGTAGGAAGGGAAGAAATAAAAATTACAAACTTATTATATATCAACACATTAACTGTTAATACTGTAGATGAAGGAGATCTATTTTATTCCTCTAAAGATAAGAAAAAAAACAGATTAAAACAGGCTATTTTTACTTATAAGTTTTTAATCTAAACCTATCTTTAAAAACACTAAAACATTTAAACTTCAGGTTTATTAACAATGGTTGCATTTTCATGTTGAAGTATATGGTTTTGTATTATTCTCATAACATCGCTGTTGCTGTTTTGTAATTGAATGTAATTTTTAAAAGTATCAAAATCTTCAATGGTAGTACTTTCATCTAAAAATCCATATCCCTTGTAAATACCATCCTCAACTAAAACAATTCCTTTTTCTTCTGAAGTTTTTCCAGCAGTAATAACGGCAAAACTTTTTGAAGTTATTTTTACTGAATTTATAGCTTTAAGAACTCTTTTATTATAATCTGAAGCACTTTCTTCTTGTACACAAACTCCCTTACAATTTGATAATTTATAGTGATTACACTTTCCTACAACACTCCCACTTGGAATTAACTGTGTATATTTTGGACACAATTGAAAAGTCTCTGTTAATGATTCTAAAAACTGAATACACTCATTAACAGTATAAAACACGCTAATAGGATTGGGCACCAAATTTGTTTTATTATACCCCAATTGCATTATCCCTTTTCTGTTTGTGTATGCTAAGATTCCATACCCCTTATTGGTACGTTTTTGGGCACGATTATATTTAGGATAATAATGTTTTATAGCCTCAGATTCCATTAACAGAGCCACTAATTCCGAACCAGATTCTTCAAAATCTATATGCGAAGTTTCTCTACACAACGCAATTTCCTTTGCTTTTTTATCGTAAAAATGACCTAAAACGCGTTTTTTTATATTGATAGCTTTTCCTATATAAATAATCTTCCCGTCCTTATCTCTAAAGTAATAAATCCCAGGTGTATGCGGGAGATTATCATAGGTTTCTTTTGCCAATAAAGCAGGAAGTGCTACCTCTCCATTTTTAGGATTTAATTGTTTTTTAAGTTCTTCATTTTTGTCATTTGCTAAAAGCTTTTCAAAAAGAATAACAGTGGCATCTGTATCTCCCTTTGCTCGGTGACGATTTATTAAAGGAATTTCTAAAGAACTGCATAATTTCCCTAAACTATAGGAGCGCAACCCAGGAAATATTTTTTTTGAAAGTCGGACAGTACATAATTTTTTTCTACTAAAATCAATTCCGAGTTCTTTAAACTCATTTCTTATAACATTATAATCAAAGTTAACATTGTGTGCTACAAAAACCTTATCTTCTGTATAGCTAAGTACCTCTGGAGCAATCTCACTAAAGGTTGGTGCATTAGCAACCATAGCATTATCAATTCCTGTTAATCCAATAACATGACTAGAAATTAATGCCTGTGGATTTACTAAAGAGTGAAATTCGTCCACTACTCTTTCCCCATCAAACACAGCAATGGCAATTTCGGTAATCTTATTTCCACTGCCACTCAAACCAGTGGTCTCCACATCTATTATTGCGTACTTCATTTATAAGTTTTGGAATTCTTTTAAAAAATTAAATCTATCGATATTTTTTTGACGCAAAAACATCTATCATCTAACAAAAGTATCAAAAAAAAGCTCCTTGAAATATCAAGGAGCTCTCTTATTAAAATTATAAAAATATTACTTTTTAAGCATTCGGATATCTTTTACTTCTTGTCCGTTTTCTAAAACTTTCAGTATATAAATTCCTCTAGAAAGTCTAGAAAAATTAATAGTTTTTAAATTGTATCCCACATTAACTTTAACATTCTTAACGTGTTGTTTTAACTGTCCGTTTAAATTGTAGACATGTAGTTCCAATTTAGTTTTTTTATTACTATTAACCACCAAAGCCGCAGCATAACGAACAGGATTTGGCACTAAATAGACACTGGCAATTGAAATCTCATCAGGTTCATCAGAACAGCTTCCTAAAACAGCTCCTAACCTTAATAAATTTGGAACCGCATATTTAGACACGCATAATGAGCGCCCTTTATAGCATACAGCAACTTTCTCAATCCATGGATTATTCCCACAATTTACATCTTCTACAATTACAGTAATGGTTTCAGTTTGTATACAACCGTTAGCATCTGTTACTGTTAATGTATAGGTAGTAGTTTCTTCGGGACATACAGAAATAGATTCTGATATTTCTCCTGTATTCCATTCATATAAATAATTACCTGTTCCTCCCGAAATCATTTCAGGAGCAATAGTAATACAGTTACTTTCTCCATAACCTACATACATTTTATCAAGCTCTGGCATTGTTATTTCGATAGCTTCTGGTTCTAATATTGTAAAATATTCGGTTATTGAATTCTCATTAGCATCATAAACAATAACATTATAATCTCCAGGAATTAAATTTGATACACTGTCGGAAGTTTCTCCATTACTCCACAAATATTCATAGGGTGCTACTCCACCACTTACCGTAACAACAGCAGTTCCATTATCTGCTTCGGCACACGTAATATTAGTTGTTACAAGTTCCTCAACAACAAGTGGAGCCACTTCTTCGAGCATTAATCTTACTGAAACAGGAAAATGATCGGAAACGGTATTTGTATAATCACTATCGTAAAATTCATAATGTACGGCTGCTGAATTTTCAATAAAATTATCTTGGAGCTCATTAGAAAGCGAAATATGATCTATCATATTTTCTCTAAATGCATACGACCTGTAGCCTGCTTCGCTGAGAGATAAGGTAGCTAAAAAATATTCATCAGGATCATTAATAAAGGCTTCAAAAGAAGAAACCGTTGTATTAATTCCATCTGCTACTGTTTCATCTAAATCGTCATTATAATCGCCCGCTAAAATAAGATTTGTATCTGGAAACATAACATCCAACGAATCTTTAAGCACCTCCATATCATACTTACGCATATCGTAACGCAACTGCGGACCATTACTACTGTTAGCGCGAGCGTGTAAAGCTATAATATTTATTTCTTCGGAAGCACCGTTAACCGTTACATCGGCAGTCATCAAAAATGGGAGTCGCCCACTCGCATAAAAACGATCTGCTTCAGCAGGATAATCGGTTAAATAAGAAGTATCCCCTCCATTGTAATACGGATGAATAGTTTTTAATAATGCCTTTGTTTTTTTGGGTGTAACGGTAGCAGTTTTATACACAAACCCTATTTTTTGTTTAGTACCCGAATCGTTAGGATAGGAAGTAGCATCAGACAATACAAAATCGTATCCCTCTAACTCACTTACTGCTTGTGCGAAAAGAGCATCATCAGAAATTTCAACTACCGTATAAATATCGGCATCAAGTTTCTTCATAATAGTTACAACGCTGTCTTTTTGGATGGCATCTGAATTTGGGTTTCCAGCTGCTGGAGAATTTCCTTCATCTCCAAACCACTCAATATTCCATGTTACAAGATCTAAAGTTTCATTTTTAGGAATATCAATTCCATTGTTAGGATCAAACGGCTCTGCACAGGCTAAATCGGTTTTCATCCTTGGTAACAATTGTGCTATTTCATTAAATGTACCAATCACTCCGATAGCTTCATCACAACTTTCAGGCTGAGCTAAGCCTGATAAACCCGCTACATCATTATCTATTCTAAGTTCTCCAGTTCCAGATGCATCTGTAATTAACACATTAGAATCTCCAAAAAGTAAATTCCCTGGCGTTGGAAAACTAATAGCTACCACCTTAACGAGTTCTCCTCTATGGTTGGCCAATTCTGCAAGTGTAATCTCTTTTGGTTCTATAGGCTCATTAGGCAGTCCGTTATTTTCTACGGAAGAAACACTCCCTAACTGAATTTGACTATTGAAGGAAGAGCGACTAGCAGTAACGGTTAACGAGTCTCCTATAGCAAAACTCCCGCCATGTATTTGTTCATCAAAAATAGCAATTCCACCAGTTTTATCTTGAAGATATGCGGGACCAGCAAAATTATCGGCTACTGTTAAAACTCCACTAATAGTTACGGTAGTTCCGTCTGGAAGCGCTCTAGCCTCGGCAATTGGAATAGGCTCGGTAGGCACTACAACGGTGTCTCCGTTTTTGGTTCCTGGAGTTGGCATTTCAGTTATATAAGCGCTTGTATTCCGCGCACCTCCACTTCCATTTGGAATTCGCTGTAAGGAATGATTGTCTTTATCTGCTAATTCATTTTCATTTAACTGTGGTTCGCCAGAGTTTAACAACGCTAGTAGTTCCACATCGTCGTCGTCATCTGTATCATACACTACCGCATCAATCAATCCATTTGTTGTAATTGATGTCCCATTTTGAAAATCATTTATAGTTCCTTGATATAATGCTACAGCATCTGCTCCATTTTGGAGACCATTACTCCCAAAAACAAGAGAAACATTAGTAACTCCTTCATTTCCTAACACAAAATATCCTTCAGCATTTGTGGTAAAGCCACTTAAATCGAAAGCATTATAAACAGTATCTCCATTTCCGTTGTATAAAACTATTACAAAACCATCTAGCGAAGTATTCCCTTTTCCTCCATCATACAATTCAATAAATTCGGCAACATCGGTTCCTGGAGTATCGGCATCAATTTCGTTTATCAATAGATTAATTTGCTCAGTTGCATTGGTATTTCTAGCTCCTGGAGTTGGAATAGCTGCAACATACGACTCCGTATTTTTTAATCCTCCACTTCCATTTTCATAGCGTTGAAGCGAATGGAAATCTTTATTACCATTAAAATCCTCATTTATTTGTGGCTGATTTTCATTTAATAGTACAAGTAACTCAACATCATCACTATCATTAGTATCATAAACAACAGCGTCTATTAAATTGGTGGTAGTAACTTCAGTTCCGTTAGGAAAATCGTTAGAATCTGCTTGATATAATGCTACAGCATCTGCTCCATTTTGGAGACCGTTACTCCCAAAAACAAGAGAAACGTTTGGCACCCCATCATTTCCTAATACAAAATATCCATTAGCATCGGTTGTATAACCATCCAAACTATAGGCTTGATAACTCAAATTATTAGAACCATTATAAAACACAAGTGTAAGTCCATCCAAAGAAGAATTTCCAACACCTCCATCATACAATTCAACAAATTCAGCAATATCTGTTCCTTCAGTATCTGCATCAATTTCATTAATTAGCACCACTGCATCTGTTCCGCTTCCATCTCCTTCATAGATTTTATTAACAGTATTTGGCGTATTCAAAGCATCTCCTTCTTCAGCAGTAATATCAGGAAAATCGGATAATCCTGCTCCATTAAAATTATTTCGAACCCAGTTGGATGTAGAATTGATAACATTGTCATTAGGAATTCTAGAAGCGCCTCCTACGGTAAAAGTAGCCCCATCAAAAGTAGGTGCTAGAACAACATCAGCATAGGTTAAATCTCCAGCATCTCCATCTAAAACTGCAATACCATCTACTATTTTTTCCCAAGGTGTATTATCTAAAGTTCCATCAGCATTCGTATCTACTACCTCCCCTATGCTTCCAGTAAAGTTTTCAACCAAAAGCAAACTTACCGTACCATTTTCAAACTCATTAGCTAAAAAAGCTGTAGTATAGAACCCATCGGCATTCGTACTTCCTAATTGGTAGACACCGTCTATAGTGCCTGCGGAAGAAACATCTCCTTCAATTTCTAGAATCCAATAAGATGATAAATCGGCACCTGACTTACCAAAAACCTCTACAAATTCGTTTGTATCACCCCCAATATGGTTAAAAACAAACTCATTAATTACAGGAGTAATTTCTATTGATCCGAAAGTCTGATTGGCATTTATACCTCCAAAAGTTGAAGGGTTTTGTACTTCCCAAGAAAATTCTGAATAGTCTGTTCCTTGCCCTACAAGTGCTAATGAAACACCTTCTGGAGTTGTACTACTTTCCGCTACACCAATATCTTCACTTAGCATTCCATCGGCAGGACCTCCTACTGCAGTAAAAGTTCCCTCATAACTTAAAAACTGTACTACAGAATTACTCCCATCAATTAGGGCAATTCCATCAGGACTTCCATTTTGTAAACCATTTGACGGCAATGCAATATGAGCCACCCCATATCCATTACTTAAATTGGCAACTACAGTATTGATATTTAATGTGTTATACGCTGTGCCATTTGAGCCGTTATACAAAACCAAACTATAGAGAGAAAGGTCGGTTCCAGCTGGCGCAGCAATTTCGATGCTTTCGCCTACATCTGTTCCTGCATTATCGTAATGAATTTCATTAATAAATACACTTTGTGAAAAGCTATATATTGATAAAAATGCAGTAAATAAAGAAAGTAAAAATCTTTTCATATATTATTTTTAATAGGTTGATTACTACAAAAATAACATTATTTAATTTTTAGATGCTGAATATCAATATTATGTAATTGTTAGCTAAAACTAAACAAATAGGAAATATTCGAAAAAAGTGATTTTCTTACCCTTAAAAATCGAACTTTAACTGTACAGAAACTTCCTTTTGAATTGGCGTCTCTTTTTTCTTTTTTTCTGTGTTTAAATTAGCCAACGAAATTCCTAGAAGACGGACGGAGTTTTCTAATTTCTCTTGATATAATAATTCTTTTGCTGTTTCTAGAATAAGGCTTTTATCAGCAATAAAATAATCAAGGGTTTTGCTTCGTGTTTGCAGCTTGAAGTCGCTATACTTAATTTTTAAAGTAATTGTTTTCCCAGCTATCTTACTCTTTTTTAATCGGCGTTCCAATTCGTTTGCAATACTTTCTAAGCGTTCCAACATAAACACTTCGCTACTTAGATTCTCACTAAAAGTACGTTCTGCACCAACCGATTTCGGAATTCTATTTGGTTTGACTTCACTTAAATGAATTCCACGAACGACATTATAATAAAAAGCACCGCTTTTTCCGAAATTCTCGGTTAAAAACTCAACTGATTTTTCTTTTAAATCCTTTCCTGTAAAAATTCCAAGGGAATACATTTTCTGGGTGGTTACTTTTCCTACTCCATAAAATTTACGAATCTCTAAATCCTCCAAGAAAGGAATTACCTCATCGGGTTCTACTGTTTTTTGTCCGTTTGGTTTATTATAGTCGCTCGCAATTTTAGCTACAAATTTATTAATTGATATTCCTGCTGAAGCTGTTAATCCCACCTCCTCAAAAATACGATCTCGAATTTCTTTAGCTATATTACTAGCCGATGGATTCCCTTTTTTGTTTTCGGTAACGTCTAAATAAGCTTCGTCCAAAGAAAGAGGTTCAACTAAATCGGTATACTCTAAAAAAATAGTTCTAATTTTAGTTGAAATCTCTTTATAGCGGTCAAAGCGGGGACGAACAAAAATAAGTTCTGGACAATTTTTCTTGGCTTGATAGCCACTCATTGCACTTCGAACTCCAAATTTACGTGCCTCATAACTAGCTGCCGATACCACTCCACGCTTTTCATTACCTCCTACTGCCAATGGTTTTCCTTTTAATTCTGGATTATCCATTTGCTCAACAGATGCATAAAATGCATCCATATCCACATGGATTATCTTTCGTAAAAGGACTGAATTTTGCATATGCAAATTTAAACTAAACAACTTTAGAGCGAACCAGGAATTATTAAAATTAAAAGAATTTCAATCAATATCATTTTAAGAAATTGCATAAAACGATAACATCCCCCCGCTAGCGCGAGCATCATGCTCGTGCCGATTATGAGTAAGAAGCAAAAACAACCAAACAAACACCCCTATAATCCCCTCAAGGGGATATTGAATACGAAGCCCGAATCAATTCCCCCTTAGAAGGGAGCTAGGGGGATGTAAAAATGCACACTTATAACTAAATTTCTCTAAGCAAAGGGGAGATTTAAGACTACTCCACTTATTCGCAATTGCACCGCTTTGTATAACGATAGTAATAAAATAGAAACCATACAAAACATGAACACTCTAGATGAAGGAGAATTCCCACTCGAATGGATTTGTACGACAACAGGAGGATATTAAAATCTTACTTAATAAGCAAAAAAATCTTCGCTCTTAAATTCCCAAAAAATAATACCTAACTTTATAAAACTGAAAAGTTATTAGATTATGGCTACAGAAAAAATAGCAATTATACTTGGTGCAACTGGTCTTACTGGCTCTCTATTATTAAAAAAACTCATAAAAGACGATCGTTATAAAACCATAAAACTATTTTCTAGGAGCGCTACAACTATTTCCGACCCAAAAATTGAGGAACACATTGTAGATTTATTAAATCTTGAGCTTTCCAATACAGATTTTACTGCAGATGAGGTGTATTGCTGTATTGGAACTACCAAATCAAAAACTCCCAACAAAAGCACTTATAAAGCTATTGATTACGGAATTCCCATGGCAGCCGCCACGTTAAGCAAAGCTAATAACATTAACACTTTTATAGTTATTTCTGCCTTAGGCGCCAATCCAAAAAGCAAATTATTTTACAACCGTATAAAAGGTAAAATGGAAAAAGATGTTTTAAAAATAAATATTCCCAACACTTATATTTTACAGCCCTCTTTAATTAGTGGAAAACGAGAAGAAAAAAGAGCAGGAGAATGGTTTTTTAAACAACTCATGAAAGCTTTAAACTACATTATGGTGGGACCATTAAAAAAATATCAATCGGTTGCTCCAGAAAAAATAGCTACAACTATGGTATATTTGGCGAATAATAACTTCCCTTCTGGGAGAATTAAAAATGATAAAATCAAACAAATTGCAGAAACAAATGATAGAGATTGAGCGTAAGTTTTTGGTAGTTTCTGATGATTTCAAAAAAGCAGCTTCAAAAAGAGAACATATTGTTCAAGGTTTTTTAAATAAAGATCCAGAACGAACCGTGAGAATTCGAATTAAAGGAGAAAAGGGATTTATTACTGTAAAAGGAATTTCAAACGCATCTGGAACTAGTAGGTTTGAATGGGAAAAAGAAATATCTGTTTCGGAAGCGAAATCGTTATTAAACATTTGTGAAAAAGGTGTTATCGACAAATACCGATATGAAATATTAATAGGTAAACACACTTTTGAAGTTGATGAATTCTTAGGAGATAATAAAGGTTTGATTGTTGCTGAAGTTGAATTAGCATCAGAAAAAGAAGGTTTTGAAAAACCTTATTGGCTTGGAAAAGAGGTTACTGGAAATGTTGCTTATTACAACTCACAACTCAGTGAAAATCCGTTTAAAAATTGGTAGAATTAAAATAGAAATCCATCCTAGGTGGGCTGCAAAAGGCTTTCCGCTACGATGATTTTTTAAAGTAACGTTTATAGACAAACTCAATTATAAAACAGATTATTACAATCCCCAATGAAATACTTATTCCTAGGGGATTGGAGCTATATTGCTGAATTATAAGTGCTAGTGAAGCAATAACACATAATAGAAACCCAATAAAAGGGATTGCTTTTTTGGCTTTTACTTTGGTAGCTTTTTTATAGCCCACAAAATTTACGGTAGCAAAAATAAGTAGAAAACCAACACTGCCAGCGGTAGAAATACTTTCCAATTCTAGTAAATTAACTAGAACAAGTGTTAAGATAGCTGTAATTAACAATCCAATAGGTTGATTCCAAAAAGTACTTGTTAATTCGTGTGGCAATTCATCATCTTCTGCAATTTCATAACTTACCCTACTTCCTCCATAAAGGGTAGCATTAATAGCAGAAAAAGTAGAAATAAGTGCCGCAACAGTAATAATTGTAAACCCTACCTGACCTAACATCGGTTTTGCCGCTTCGGCAAGCACATAATCTTCTGCCTCTGCAATCTTAGAAAAGGGTAAAGAACCAACAGTTACTATTGCTATAACAATGTATAAGAAAATAACAAAAAGTACAGCATAAAAATAGGCTTTCGGTACGTTTTTCTCTGGATTTTCTAGATCTGAAACTGAATTTGCTATCAACTCAAAACCTTCATAGGCAACAAAAATAACCATCCCGCCAGTAAGTAATTGAATAGGAGCTTCCCAATTTGAAAATGCTAATTGCTCTAAATTAGAACTATCTTTCAATCCATATAAACCTATTATTACAAAACCTATAAGAATGATTAATTTAATAACTACAGCATAATCCTCTATTTTACCTACAATTTTTATGCTGTAATAATTAATAGCAGTTGCAAAAATTACAATGGCACTAGAATAAATATGAGTATCTGTAGCATTATTAGTTGTAATCTCCCATAAATTTGGAGCGTAGGAGCCAAATGCAGAAGCGTACAAAGCCAACATAATAATATAACTTATCCAAAGCAGGTTGTTAATCCCTCCGCTAAAAATAGACTTTCCAAAACCTACGTTTATAAACTTAACAGTTCCACCACGATCTGGATATGCCAATGATAATTTTACGTAACTATAAGAGGTTACCAATGCAATAATACCAGCTATTAAAAAAGCAATAGGGGTTCCGCCTTTTGCTAAAGAAACTGCCAACCCAAGTACGGCGAAAATTCCTCCACCTACCATCCCGCCAATTCCTATAGAAACTGCTTCTTTTAACCCTATTTTATTACCCATAAATACAGTTCCTTATGATAAAACTTTTTTAATATCTCGCCACGTAATCAGTTTTACCTCTTTTTCTTTTAACAACTTCTGAGTGCTTTCATCAGTAAAAAAATCAAAATCTACTTGTCGCCATTCAGCACCAAAATTTGGATGATCGATAGCAACTCCTTGCATTTCTTCGTTATTAAAAGCAGGGTGAATTAAAATAATATTTATTCCATTTTGCAAACTTTCAATAGCATGTTTATAATAAGCATCAAGACCAGCACCATCAAACCATTTCCACTCACCTGTAAAAACACTTTCAATAGTAAAATCTGTATCCAAAATATATTTTTCAGTTTCCATATTAAAATCGCCCAACAACTGTTTGCTCAGAAAAACAGCTAGGTTATATTCTTTCCCTAACTCCCTGTATACATTTATAATTTCCTTGGTTAAGCCTAAACAAAACATGTGAGAATCCAAGTGTGTTGGTTTTACCCCCCAAGCAATAGCCAATTCTATTTGAGCTTTTAATTCTTTTTTTACTTCAGAAGGATTTACATTTTGTTTTACCATGGCACGCTTCGGATAAAAATGCCCATTTTTATCCACTAAACTAGGTACTTCTGCTGCTGAAAGCACAGGACCAAACTTATAATTCTTCCATTCGCAAGTCAATGTTAAATGAATTCCATAATCAAACTGCGGATTTTCTTTGGCATAAACTGCCATTTCATATGCCCATGAGCAAGGCATCATAATACTTGTAGAATTAACAATCCCTTTCTCTAATGCTTTTTTAGTTGCTTCGTTTTCTGCAAAACACAAACCAGCATCGTCCGCATGAATTATTAAAAGTTTATCGGTTGGTAAGTAGCCTAATTTTTCAACTATCTCTTTCATCAGAAATTACCCTAAAAAATTATCCATTTCTTTATAAGCTTCAATTACTGCAAGCTCTCCTTCTTTACCCGCTTTTGAGTTTCCATGTTCCATCCCTAAAACACCCTCAAATCCTTTCTCTTGAATATATTTAAAAATATTTTTGTAGTTAATTTCTCCAGTGGTAGGCTCATTCCTTCCTGGGTTATCACCCATTTGGAAATAAGCAATTTCATCCCAAGAAGCTTCTATATTCGGAATCAAATTCCCTTCAGTTATTTGCTGATGATACACATCAAAAAGAATCTTACACGAAGGCGAATCAACGGCTTTACAAATTTCATATGCCTGAGCAGATTTTTTTAAGAATAACCCAGGATGATTCATATAATTTAGTGGCTCTAATACCATTGTTATACCATGAGGCTCTAAAATTGCCGATGCTTGCTTAAGCGATTCCACAACATTAGCAGTTTGATAGCCATGTTCTAATCTTAAGTCTACATACCCAGGAACTACTGTAACCCATTTGGCATTTACACGCTTAGCAACTGCCACAGAATCTTGGATATACTTTAAAAATTCTTTGCGCAGGTTTTCGTCTCCATTTGTAAGGTTTGGTTCACTCCAATAAATTTCATGAGCTACAAAAACACCCATGGTTATTCCTCTTTTCTCCATAGTTTTAGCCATGGCTTCTTGCTCGGCAATGGGACGGGTACGCATATTATTATCTTCAAAGGCTGTAAAGCCTTGATCTGCCATAAAATTTAATTGGTCGATAACATCCTCTCCAGCATGATTTTTAAACATTCCAATATGTGGAGCATACTTTAAATTAAATTGATGTGGTGGTGTTTGTATAGACTTAGAAAAAGCAAAGGCTCCAGTAGTAAATACTGAAGCCCCAACACTTGTTGCTATTGTATTATGAAGAAATTTTCTTCTGTGCATTAGTTCTGGTTTTTATAATGAAAGTTAAATATACAAAAAACCAAAAACTGCAAATGAATTTTATCCTCTTGTTATTTCTAATATTTCAAATTGTAAAGTTCCATTTGGCACTTTAACCTCTGCTATTTCTCCAACAGACTTCCCTAAAAGACCTTTTCCGATAGGAGAATTTACAGATATTTTTCCTGTTTTTAGATCGGCTTCACTTTCTGCTACCAATTTATAGGTCATTTCCATCCCATTGGCATGGTTTTTTATTTTAACATTAGAAAGTGCTAAAACTTTTGATGTATCCAATTGAGATTCATCAATAACACGGGCATTTGCCAATGTTGCTTCCATTTTAGAAATCCGCATTTCCAATAACCCTTGCGCCTCTTTTGCCGCATCATATTCTGCATTTTCAGATAAATCTCCTTTATCTCTTGCTTCTGCTATTGCTTGTGATGCCTTTGGGCGCTCAATACTTTTTAGTTGCTCTAATTCTGCTCTTAATTTTTTTATTCCCTCTTCTGTGTAATAAGATACGTTACTCATGACTTCATCTTTTATAAATACAAAAAATCCCCTTTTCCAAAGAGGATTTAAACAAATATACAAAATTTTAGTCAACGCAAACGACGAAAATTATTGTAGAAAATATCATATACTATCAAATAATATATTGATTCGTTTTACGTTCAATATTTTTCAGATTGAATTTATTGTAACTTGCGCACTTTATAACATTTATTAATGAGACATCTTTTTTACATTTTATCAATTCTATTTATTGTTACTGCATGTAGCAGTGACGATTCTTCCTTTGATAATCCAAATTTAATAGAACCTGGTTTTAGCTATAACATAAACTTAAACCTTCCTCAATACGCTAATTTAGCAACTCCTGGAACAGCGGTTTATGTAAACAATTCTAATGTTGGAATTAGAGGAATTTTTGTTATTAATCTTTTCGGAAGTTATAGAGCTTGGGAAGCTAGTTGCCCAAATCATCCACCAAACAATTGTTCTACAATGACGCTGAGTGGGGTAACTTGTAAATGTAGTTGTGAAGATTATGAATATGAACTAGCTGGGGGAAGCCTTGTTTCTGAATTTTCTGGTGAAGGTAAAGCATACCCACTACAAGAATATAGTGTTTCAGCAGAAGGTAGCAACGTTCGGATATATAATTAATTATTATGGCACAAAAAAGACTTCTAGTTGATATGGATGGGGTGTTAGCCGATACCTATCAGCAGTTTTTCCGATTAGAATCTAATATTACAGGTAAAAAAATAGAAAGAGAAGATGTAATTGGAGTTTCTGAAGCAGATGCTTTTCCAAATTATCTCAGCTATATCCATAAGGCTGGTTTCTTTCGGGATGCTCCTGTAATTGAAAACGCTATTGAAGTAATGAAAAAGCTTAATAACGTATATGATATTTTTATTGTCTCATCGGCAATGGAATTTCCAAATAGCTTGCGCGAAAAATACGATTGGCTACAAGAACATTTCCCTTTTTTACACTGGAAGCAAATAATTCTTTGCGGATCTAAAATTCCTGTTCAAGGGGATATTTTAATTGACGACCATTTCAAAAACCTCGATTACTTTAAAAAAACAACTCTTTTATATACTCAACCCCATAATATGGGTCGCGATAAAGGACATCAACGAGTTAACAACTGGAAAGAAATTGAAAGCATTTTATTGTAACTAAAGGTTGTCTATACTGATTTTGAGAGTGGAAATTGCATTCTTGTACACCTATAGAAGCATCTATATAAACTTCTAAAAGCTCGGTTATAGACTACAAATAGTTTTTTGGTTTTAGTCTTTGGGGGATTAAAAGCTTTCTCGCTATTTCTGCTCGTTAAAATCCCAATCTTTCAATCTATCTAAATACAAATACGATTCTACAAACAATCGTTGTTCTTTGCTAGTCATTTTTTCTAAAAGCTCTAAAGAAGAAATATAACTAGCTAAATTTCCGTTAGAAGAGTAGAATTTTCCATCGGTTACAAAGCTAACCTCAGCATCGTTTTGCACTAATAAATCTGGATAATCCTTTTGCAGTTGTTCTCCCCCACCAATCCACGTAACAATTTTCTTTCCACTGGCAATTCCAGATTTACCAATAAGTTGTGCCCCACCACAATTACTAACCGTATATGTGGTTTCTTTATTTTTTTCAATAATAAAATTCACCAATTTTTCATTCCTAACGGCAGTCCACATATCATAAGCACTTGGCACAAATAAAACGTCGAGTTTTGGTGCGGTATCAAATGTAAAATCTGGAACTACAACTAGCCCTTCTTCGGTTTCTACCGGATCCAACGTTTCTGCAATGGTAATTACGTTAAATAATGTGTCTCCTGCTTCGGTATGCTTAGAAAACACATCCATAGGAGCTGTTACTTCGGTCATTAAAACACGGTCGTACATTAAAAGTCCGATGGTAGGAAGACTTTCATCAATTTCTTTTGTGCTCTTTTGTGTACTCTCTATTTCTACTGTTTCTGTAACTTTTTTAGCATCCTCTTTTGAGTTTTTTACAGTACAACTCGCAAAAACAAATAGCGCTAAAACTAAAACTTTAATAATGGTTTTCATCTGTTAATATTTATTTTTTATTTATCTGATAAAATTCACAAATCAACATCTTGGTTAGATTCCAAAATTAGTATAGCGAATTTAATGTGTTTATTTTTATTATTTTAATGTATTAATGTCCGAGTAAAAATACAAGACCGCCTCCCTATTAGGAAAAAGAACAAAGACTATATTTTAATCCCCTAAAATCTTTAATTTATAGAGAATCCTTTTTAAAATCTCGCTTTCCTTTTCTAGTTTTAAATCCTCATAGAATATTAAAAAGGTTTATGCGTACTTACCGCAATTCTATTCCAAGCGTTAATTGTTGTAATAGCCATTATAATTTGTGCTAAATAATTTTCATCAAAAAAATCAAGTGCTTTATTATAAGTTTCAGATGTTAATCCCTGTTTATGGATTAATGTAACCTCTTCGGTAAGCTGTAACACTACTTTTTCTTCCTCAGAAAATAAATCGGTTTCTCGCCATGCACTGATCAAAAAAATACGTTGCTGTGTTTCGCCGTTTTTTAAAGCATCTTTGGTATGCATATCAATACAAAAAGCACAACCATTAATTTGAGAAGCACGGATTTTAACAAGTTCTTTATGCGTATTACTAAGCTTACTTGCTGCCAAATATTTTTCTAATGCGTACATGGCTTTATAAGCTTCAGGCTCTAAAACATCTATTTGAATTCTCTTTTCCATGAGTAATTGTTTTAATTATCCTCAAAAATAGAATCTATAAATCTCAAAAAAATTAATCTAGTTTAAGAAAATCATTTGGCTCGAATTTTACTGAGGTATTCTGGAGTTAATCCTAAAAAAGTAGCAATTAAATATTGAGGAACACGATTTACAAATTCAGGAAATTCTTCTCGAAACCTAAAGAAAATCTCTTCTTTTGAATAGCTAAAAATATATTGCATTCTTTTTAAAGCAGCCCCGTATGCAATTTGATAAATGCTTCTAAAATATATTTCCAGCTTCGGAAAACGTGCTAATAACGCTCTTTCTTTATCAGATTTAATAACTAATATTTCTGAATTTTCTACAGCTTGAATATTAAAATCTGTTACCTTTTGATGATAAAGCGCTTGTGCATCTGTGAGCCACCAGTTTTCAATAGCAAATTGAACGGTTCGGTCTATTCCTCTTTCATCAGTAAAAAACATATGAAGACAACCACTTAAAACAAAATAGTTTGTATCGCAGTGATTTCCTGCTAACATAACACACTCTTTTTTATCCAAACTCAATACCTCAAAATACGTACTAATCTCTTGAAATTCTTGGTCTGTTACCGATACAAATTTGTTTAAATGCTGAAAAAAATGATTCATCTTAGAGGTACTTTTTATGAGATCATTCAAAGTTAAGGTAATTATGAGCATCAAAAAAGAGGCTGTCTAAAAAGTAATTAAACTCTAAATGTTATCCGGAGCTTGCCGAAGGATTTTTTAAGTGTTAATTGTTTAAAACTTCGACAAGCTCAGTTTGACAAGCTCAGTTTGACAACTATGAATTACTTTTTGACAGCCTACTATTAATTATTTCCTTGTAATAAAAACCCTCTATGAGGATTAAAAAGTAATTGTAGCACCAACTAGAAAGTTAATTCCAGCTTGCGGATAATACCCAGCTCCATCAAAAGTAGTGGTAGAACCATCGTCATTACCAACATCATACGTATAATAATATCCATTAGAGATGTATTTAGCATCAAAAATATTGTTTACCAAGCCACTTAATACAATGGATTTAAAAAAACTTTCCGTCTCTATGGTGTATTGCACATTAAAATCGTTTACAAAATAACTATCCAATTTTGAACTTTCGGCATCGGTATTCCCTAAATATTGCTCAGAAACATATTTAGAAAGGAAAGACAATTGTAAATTTCTAATGGGTAAATAAGTAAAGTTATTTCCTGCAACAAAATTAGGAGAATACGATATATTGGTATGTCCTAAATCTTGCACTTCTCCATCTATTTGAGAATAAAAATCTAGATTCTTATTAGTACTTAATGCTAAATTAGGTTTAAGCAAAAACTTATCAGCAAAGAAAAAAGTAGCATCTACTTCAAGTCCTAATCGGTAGCTATCGCCCACATTTTTACGTAATGGCGCTCCAACATCGTTTAACTCCCCTGTTAACACCAACTGGTTTTTATAACGCATATAGTACGTATTTGCGTTTACTTTAATTGTTGGCGAAGCATAGCGCCATCCTAATTCAAAATCGTTTAAAGTTTCTGGCTCTGGACTTCCACTTTCGTAATCGTTACGATTAGGCTCTCTATTAGCACGGGCATAAGAAAAATATAAATTATTGGCTTCATTAAGACTGTACGTAAGTCCTGCTTTCGGATTAAAAAAGTCAAATTCATCGTCTACCAAACCTGTATCATCTCCATTAGCTTGGTAAGTTACACGGCGGTATTGCAAATCTCCATAAAGACTTAAATTATCAGTCAATTTATAATTTAACTTTGCAAAACTATTAAAGTCGGTTTTTGTTGAGTTATCATCATAATAGCGATCTCTAATTTCACTATCGCCAGCATAACGTGCCCAAATAATTTCCCCGAAATGGTCGCCTTCATATTTATTCCAAGCGCCACCAGCTATAAATTCCATCGTTTCATTTTCGTAAGTTACAGAAAAGGTAGTCCCATAAAAATGATTACTAAGCCATCTACGGCGAATTAAATCTGTAGTATTTACCAAATCCCCATCTATGGTAACTGGCTCAAATCCGTAGGTTGCAAAATCATCATCTTGGCGGTATTGCTCAAAAAATCCGCGTCCACGGGTGTAGTGAATCGCTAAATTTGTATTCCAATTTGCAGAAACTTGTTCATTCCAATGCAATTGAAAATGGTCTTGTTTATAATCGTCTACTTCATTATCATAATAATCCACCACATTTTCATCTTCATCATAAATAGCTCCAGCACTATTAAAAGTCCTTCCATATTGCTCTATTTGCCAGTCTTCAACTCCGTTCCACGACTGGTACGTAATTTCATGTCCGCCAAAAACGAGCGCTTTAATCAAGGTATTATCGTCCACATAAGCCCCTTGTAAAAAGTATGATTCCAAATCGGAGGCAGCTCTATCTATATATCCATCAGATTTTATTCGAGACAAACGCCCAGAAACTTCTATATGGTTATTAACCAGGCCACTGCTAAATTTTATATTTGCTTTTCGGGTATCAAAACTCCCAACAGAACCAGAAATCTCGGCATAAGGATCTTTATTTACAGCATCCGTTAATAAATTTAAACTCGCTCCAAAAGCTCCAGCACCATTAGTAGAAGTTCCAACTCCACGTTGCAATTGTAAATTCTCAACAGAAGATGCAAAATCGGGCATATTCACCCAAAAACTACCATGAGATTCCGAATCGTTATATGGGATTCCATTGATGGTTACATTGACACGGGTAGCATCACTCCCACGCACCCGAATTCCAGTATATCCAACACCAGCTCCAGCATCGGAAGTGGTTACCACCGACGGTAAATACCCCATTAAAACAGGGATATCTTGTCCTAAATTTCTAGGTGCAATATCTTCCGCAGAAAGATTTGAAAAAGTTACTGGAGTATCACTAGTTACCCTAATTGCAGAAACCAAAACCTCATCCAACATAACATCGTCTTCAGAAATTTGCACATTAAGTACCATATCTTCTGTAACATTAATTGTTTTTGTAATTGGATTTTGCGCTGAAAATGTAAAAACTAAAACTTGCTTTCCTTGTGGAACAGCTAATTCATAATATCCATCTGCATCCGTCTGCGTACCATTATTGGTATTTTCTAAAATTACCGTAGCTCCAGGAACACCAACATTTTCTTGATCGGTAAAGGTTCCTGATACTTTAAATTCTTGGGCAGAACTCAATTCGACTCCTAGAAATAAAAGACTTAAAAATGTGAATAAAAACTTCATTCGTAATTGTTTTACGAATAAAAGGGGTTATTATTCTTTAGTTTGATTAAAATTAATTTGTTGCCTACAAAGCTTCGGGAAAATATTTCTTCCCAACTCCACTCAAAAAGACAGTTGTTTATTAACTCCTTTTCGAATTTATATTTAAAACCGCTTTTAAACTCGGCCATCCCTAAACAGCATTACCTGTTCTAGGTTCCATGGGTATAATCTCAGCCTTTTTTTAGTTGAAAAATATAAAATTTAACCCCTAAAAAGCACCCCTTATGAGATGCCGCAAAATTACAAAACGAATGCTGGTTTCGGAAAATATTTTGACAAAAATTTCACATCGGTTTGACGTCCTTTATTTATCTTTAAAAAATGGAAAATTCGAAGAGCAGAATCCCTTTAAAAGTATTGCTGAGCTATTTAGCTTTGGTTTCTCTAGTTGTAATTGTTGGCTGGTTGGTATATCAAGAGATAAGTTCTTTTACCCAAGCGCAAAAAGATGAAACTATTGAGAAAAATAAGATCCTTCGTATAGGTAAACTCCTTACTCTTATGTACGAAAGTGAAAGCTTTGCGCGTTCGGCTATTCAATCAAATTCTCAACAACCTTATGTAAGTTTTCTTCGGAAGAATGACTCTATTTCCATACAAATAGATTCCTTAAAACAAATTATAAATCAGCCATATCAATCCAAATTACTAGATAGTGTTAATTTTTTACTTCAGCAGAAAATAAAGAACATCAACGAACTTAGAGAGCTTAGGATTAACGACACCTCTGAAAAAACAATTGAAAGTGCTATTGAAAAACTTTCAAATATAGAAGATCAACTAGGGCGACTTTCCTTAAAAGATTTTGTAGCAAACCCCGATAGTTTAGATCTTGAAACAAAGAAAAAGTTATTAGAATTTATTGCTATTAATAATAGGTATATTCCTAGAGACTCCAGTAATTCTGTTGATGAACGAACCCTAGATTCTATTGTTACTGCTTCTAGAGAAATGCTTCAAAATGTAAAAGAAAAAGCCTCAACACAAAAGCTTTCTTTGGCAATTAAAGAGCGTCAATTACTAAGAAACGACCTCACTACTTCTCAACAATTACGTCAAATACTAACGGCTTTTGAAAACGAATTTGTAAATAATGCCCGTATATTAAATGTTGAAAGAGAGCGTGTACTTCAGCGAAGCATTAAGGTTATTACAATTGCAGCCATTATTGGTGCGATTTTAGTGATTGTTTTTTCAATTATTATTTTAAGAGATTCCTGGCGAAGTCAGCAATACAAAAGGCAAATTGAAGATTCTAATGAGCATAATAAACTTTTAGTAAAAAGCAGGGAACAGCTTATTTCTATGGTTAGTCACGACTTAAGAACTCCTTTAAGTACAATTTTGGGGTATACCGAACTTCTTAAAGATGCCAATTTGAACGAAAAAGAATCTCATTATACCGACCGTATAAAAAATGCTTCTAGCTATGTTACACAATTGGTTGATGATTTACTAGATTTTACAAAACTAGAAGCTGGAAAAATTAATATTGAACACGTAGCTTTTAATCTGAATACCCTAATTACGGAAACTGCAGAAGGTGTACAATCTATCTATAGTGCAAAAAATATAAATCTGATAATTGACATCGACAAATCAATAAATAAACATTTAATAGGAGATCCCTTCCGAGTAAAACAAATTTTATCAAACCTCATAGGGAATGCCTATAAATTTACAGAAGAAGGGAGTATAACCGTTAAAGTAAGATTAAAAACTACAAGCGAAAATGAACAGTTAATTTCTATTTCTGTTATTGATACTGGGATAGGAATTAAAAAAGAAAAGCAACATATTATTTTTGAAGAGTTTACACAAGCCGACGGTAACACCGAAAAAAAATATGGAGGAAGCGGACTAGGGTTAACTATTTCTAGAAAGCTTGCTTCGTTATTGGGCGGAAGTTTATATTTAGAAAGTAAAGAAGGAAAAGGTAGTACTTTTTCATTTGTTTTTCCTGCAAAATTTAGCAGTAAAGATGTGATTATAAAAAATGTTGAAAATCCCGATTTTACTATTCTCAATAAAAAATACACTGCTATTGTTATAGATGATGATGAAACGCTCCTGAAACTAAATAAAGAAATCCTAGAAAAAAATAATTTTAAAGTATTTGCTTTTGATAGTGGTAAAAAAGCGCTTGATAAGATTAAAAGTATTGAATATGATTTTATTGTAACCGATATTCAATTACCATCTTTTAACGGATTTTATTTTGCTGAAACCTTACGTTCTGATAAACAATACGGATATAACAACCAACCAATTATTGCTGTTACAGGAAGAAAAGATCTCAATAAAAAAAGTTATCTAGAAGCTGGATTTGCCGAATTTTTATTCAAGCCTTATGAGCCAAAATCTTTACTACACAAAATTTCTAAAGTTTTAGATAACACGCAAGAAACTACTGAAAATGAAGAAGAAACGGAGACAACTATCAAAAAAAATACCCTTTTTGATCTTTCCTCTTTAAGTTCTTTTTTGAGTGATGACGAAGCCATGTTAGACATCTTAGAGGTATTTAAAGAGAATACTTCTAAAGACCTAAAAGATTTAAAAACGTATATAGCGAAAGAAAATTTAGAGGAAATCCGAAAAATAGCTCACAAAATGCAAACTATGTTTAAGCAAATAGATGCACAAACAGTAGTGCCTATCCTTAATTTTTTAGAGCATTTCAAAGATGAAGAGAAAAAGCAATTACCCTCTAATTACAAAGCTTTAAAAAAGAATATAAAACTAACTTTTTCGGCTATCGATAAGCATCTTAAAAACAATAAATAATTATCTTTCTTAGAAACTATGCTTCTATTTCGTATTCTTTAATTTTATTATAAAGTGTTTTACGAGTAATATTAAGTAATCTTGCGGCTTTAGATTTATTATTTCCTACTTCATTTAACGCATTTATAATTAAGTCGCGCTCATTATCTTTTGTAGAAAAAGATTTTATATGCTGATTTTCTTTTGGTGGATTTGTAAGTTCCATTGGCAAAACCGATTTTTCAATCAAATCTCCTTGCGTAAGTAATGCCGATCTTTTTATTACATTGGACATTTCTCGTAAATTTCCTGGCCATTTATATTGCTGAAAAATTGTAATCACTTCATCAGAAAATCCTAATACATTTTTATTAAGCTGCTCATTTGCCATATTCAAAAAATGGTCTGCAAAAATGAGCAAATCTTCTTTTCGCTCGTATAAATTAGGTACTTTAATGGTAAATTCGTTCAATCGGTGATAAAGATCTTCTCTAAATTGTCCTTTTTCAACAGCTTGTAATAAATCTTCATTAGTAGCTGTAATTAATCTAATATCAACCTCAATCTCTTGATTACTTCCTATCGGTTTGATTTTTCGCTCTTGAAGAGCTCTTAATAACTGAATTTGATTTTCATAAGATAAATTCCCCACTTCATCTAAAAAAATAGTTCCTCCATTTGCAGCCTCAAAATGTCCAATCTTATTGTTTACAGCACCAGTAAAAGAGCCTTTTACATGACCAAAAAATTCGCTTGCCGCAATTTCCTTTGGAATAGCTCCGCAATCTACCGCAATAAAGCTAAAATCTTTTCGACTACTATTGTCGTGAATTCTTTTTGCTACCACTTCTTTCCCCGTTCCACTATCTCCCATAATTAAAACAGACATATCGGTAGGAGCCACTAGTTTTATATACTCATTAAGTTTTGTTGAGGCACTACTAATTCCTGTAACTGCTTTTTTAGGAAAAGCCTCTTTCTTTTTTTCAGTCTTTGCTTGTGGAGCAGCTGCAGCTTCAGTAGATTTTTGTTTTTGCTGATTATCTCCTTTTAAAGCATTTTGAATTACAATAAGTACTTCATCTTGATTAAAAGGTTTTGAAATATAATCAAAAGCGCCCTTTTTCATAGCTTTTACAGCGGTAGAAACCTCTGCATATCCAGTCATTAAAATAACAGGAGTTTCAGGATGTTTTTCTTTAACTTTTGTCAAAATAGAAATTCCATCATCGTCTGGCAATCTCAAATCGGTAAATACCAAATCGTATTTAGTATTGGAAAGTTTTTTTTGCGCTTCTTCCGACGAATAACTAGCTTCTACTGAAAAACCGTTTTTCTTTAAAAAACGTTCCAGTATCGCCGAAAAAGTAACATCATCTTCTATCAATAGGATATTTGGCATTCTCAAGTGGGTTTCTACAAAAATAGGAAGTAAATAGGTGTAACAATTTAAAAAAATCATAAAAAAAGGATGGCTTTCACCATCCTTAAACAAAATATGACTTTGTTTTACACGCTAAGTGTTGATTTTTGTATTACTATCACTCATTTCTTTAGTAAACTCAAGAGAAATTAGGAGGGATTTAAATTCAAAATGTTCTAATCTCAATTATAGAGTAAACTTGAGTGTATTGTTTGTTCTCAATACTACTAATTATTATTTATTCTGAATCCACTCCCCATCTTTAGTAGCATACAAATTGGTTGTTTTATCTCCTACCAATACTTGAATTTTATATTCATCCGCTTCATTTTTAAAAGCCTTTGAAACTTGAACTCCTGGGAAATCTGTCTCCAATGCATTTGTAATTGCGTCAGGTAATTCTGTAGCGTCTATAGGAGTATAATCATCCTGATCTACATATACTGTTTCTACAAAATCATTATTAGAAATTACTGGAACTGCTGCAAATGTTGTAAAACTTCCTAATGCTATAACTGATGCTAAAATTAACTTTTTCATATCTTCTTTATTTTATATTAAACTTCTTTTAAATACTTACTTTATTAAAAGCCAATTCTATACCAAAAACAAGAACACATACATAACCACTTAACTATCAGTTATTATGGGCTTTTCATAAAAAAATAAATACCCATTATCTGTGAAAATGTGTGTAATATGCACACAATAATGGGTAAGAAGTATACTTTTCTTTAAGAGTATGTATGTTTTATTTTAGGTATAAAATAAGATTCCATCCCTTTAAAAAACTCCATAAAAAAAGACTGCCTTTAAAGACAGTCTTTCTCTCAAATGTAATTAAAATAAACGGAGTTTACTTGCTACTATTTCTGTATCCACTCTCCATTTTCGTTTGCGTAAAGTGTTGTCGTTTCTTCGCCAACAGCTACATCAATTTTATATTCTGAGGCATCATTTTTATATGCTTTAGAAATTGTTGCTCCAGGAAAATCTGCTGCAAGTGCATCTGTAATTGCTTGTGGTACTTCTGCCACATCAATTTCTTGATATTCATCTTGAATCATATAGATTCCGTTTGTATTAGAAACTATTGGTGTTGCTGCAAATGTTGCGAAACTACCTAATGCTAATGCTGCTACTAAAAATACCTTTTTCATGATTATATGTTTTTATGATTAATACTAATTTATTTCTGATTAGTATAGTACCATCTTCGTTCCAAAAAAATGAACTTAGATAAGTTAATATTTAAATAATTGAAAATCAGGTTATTAAATATGATGTTGCGAATGCAAATAAAATATAAAGTGTGTAAACAATGTGTAAGCACCCCGTTTCCTGAGTAAAAAATACACTGTTTTACACAGAAATAATTATAAAAAAAAGTATCAAGATTAAGAATCATCACTGCTTCACTGCAAGGAAAAAGAGTACAGAGTAAATCTAAATTACACTACTATAACTTTATAACATAAAAAAGACTCACCCGAAGGCAAGTCCTTTTCAAACGTAATTAAAATAAACGAAGCTTATGTCATTCTATTTTTGAATCCACTCTCCACTTTCATTAGCGTAAAGAGTTGCTATTTCTTCTCCAACGGCAACTTCTAATTTATACTCAGAGGCTTCATTTTTATATGCTTTCGAGATTTCAGCTCCTGGAAAATCTGCTGCCAGTGCATCTGAAACAGCTTGAGGAACTTCAGCTACTTGTATTTCTTCATATTCATCTTGCGTTGCATAAATCTCTTCTGCTATTCCATCGTGAAAAATTACTGGTGTTGCTGCAAACGATGCAAAACTACCTAGTGCTAATGCTGATGCTAATGCTAACTTTCTCATACTATATATTTTATTTAATTTTTTTCTGATTAATATAAAGCCAATTTTATACCAATTATAATATGTGAAGTCAATAAAGATTTAACTAAATGATAATCAGATGACTAACACGAGATCTGTTCCAAATATGAAAAATATAAGTGAGTAAAAAAGTGTATTTATTTTAAAAAGATGGGTAAAAAAGATACAGTTTTAGTGGTTGGAACAAAAAAATCCAAACTCTAAATGTCTTCCAGCACTTGTTGAAGGATTTTTTGAGAGTTAGTTGTGAAACTTCGACAAGCTCAGTTCTACAAGTTTGACAACTATGAATTACTATTTAGACAGCCACTTTTGGCAGGTACTTATCTGTGTAGTTCCTTTATAAATTTCAATATAAAATCTACTCTTTTACGTACAGCTATTTTTGGTATTTCTACAATATTATAGCCATAACTGCTGTATGTTTCACACATTTTTTCATATGTCAAAACTGCTTCCGTCCATTCTTGCTTTCTCTCAGTATCGGTTTCGTATATTTTCTGCCAAGGAGGAAGTATAAATATATTCTCATTGTATCTCCAATTCTCTGCATAAAGTTCCATTTGTTCATCTATTTCCGATTGGATTAATTTTGCATAACAAATGGTATCCAAAAAACCACGGTCAAAAAAAATGGGGCTCTTATTACTTATGTTTAAAGTCTTATAGACTTGCTCAAAACTATTTATTGAGCGGTTAAACATTACCTCCTTATATAAATTTTTGTCTTTCCAAGGTAAAGCATTTCCATTTCTGGACTGCTCTTCTTTAATTAATTCTCGAGCAATTTCAGGAACTGTACTATACCCTCTATTTTTTAATTCCTCCAATAAAGTAGTTTTTCCTACTCCAGGTCCTCCAGTTATTATATAAAAATTGTTGTTTTCTTTAAACTCAATCATTATAAATTCTCCTCTGTAAATATAATACCGTAAAACAACTACTTACTTATCCTTTACTTGGTGTGCAGGTTTTAATAAATCTACAACGGTTTTTACAGGATTAAAGGTAGTTAACGGAACTTCTACAAATATGGTATTCCAAAATGCCATTCCTCCATTCCAAAGCCCTGGTAATTCTAATGCTTTTAATTCTTTTCCTTCTTTGGTTTTATTGGTTATAAAAGCTTGTTGTTTATTAACATAATCCAAAAGATTATATTTTTCTCCTTTGTAATTTTTAGTGCTACAAACAATATCCACAGGATTAAAATGGGTAGCTGCTTTTAAAATATCTTCCTGAAATTTATTCTTAGAATCTATTTGTGGCGACTCTACAATTTGCAGAGAAATATTCCCATCTTCATCCTTTATCCAAAAGGGTCCTCCCCCAGGTTCTCCTTCATTTTTTACCATTCCACAAATTCGGATTGGTGCATTTAGTTTTTCCTTCAAAAATTCAATTTGATAAACCTCCTTATACTTATCTACATCAGATTTTACATGAACATTTAATTCTGTTCTCAGAAAATCTTTTATTTCGTTTATCATTTTCTCATTTGGAGTAGTTTCATCTAGCAGTTTGGCATATTTATATGCCCTATTCTGAACTTCAATTAACTTTCCAGCAAGTATTTTTTTAAACTGAGCCAACTCATGTTTATATTTATATACCACTACATTATCAATATTTTTAATAAAGATAATATCTGCATCTTGGTCATTTAGATTTTCTATTAAAGCTCCGTGCCCTCCAGGTCTAAATAATATTTCTCCTGTTTCTAAACGAAAAGGCTCGTTTTCCATAGAAACTGCCAATGTATCGGTAGATTCCTTTTGATATGAAAAAGAAGTCTCAAAAGAAACCCCTGTTTTTTCTGTAACACGACTCTCGATTTTATCCATTTCCTCATCAAAGTCATTATTATGTTCTTTTGATATTGTAAAATGAAGTTTGGCTACCCCGTTAGACTCATCGTACAGAGCGGCTTCATACATATGCTCTTCAAAAGCAGTTGCAGGATGCGTTTTATATTTATGAAAAGGAAGTAAGCCTTTAGGACTCGATCCATAATCAAACTCATCTTTATCTAGTAATATTTTAACCACATAATACTTCTGAAAATGGTCTGGAAGATTTAAAAAATCGGGATGCTTTTCAACAAATCTTTTTATAACCTCTTCATAAAACGGAAACTTTTCTATCCCAATAAAAAAGGTTCTAATAATCTCTGCCTTTTCTCTATTTATATATGCATTAATAGTTTCTTGTGCAGGATTATATGTATTTAAGAATTGAAACAACGCCTTAAACATTCTGGTTGCCGCACCAGAAGCTGGAACAAATTTTAATAAATTGAGTTTGTCCTTTTCAGATTCAAAAAGAGCTACATACTTTTCTTTTTCTTTTTCTGAAAATTTATGAATTCCATGATTGATGGTAGCTGCTGCTATTAAATTTACAAATGGAATTCCTTTTTTAAAAATTTCGATCTGCTCAGCTACTTGAGTTTCCTTAATTCCCTTTTGCTTTAATTGCTTCTTATCGGTTTCCGTAAGTGTTGTCATTTTCTTGTATAAGTTTTTCTACATGGTTAATAGCTGTTTTCATACGACTTTCAAAATCGCCTTTTAGCAACACATAGCCTTTATTATAGGTATCGAGGGTGTTTTTAAAATAATCAAACATTTCTTCGCGTTCCTCGGGTTTATCACGAAGATCATCTTTCTCCCATGGAACATCAATATACGTCAAAAAATATAAATTGTATGTATTTTCTACTGCATATTTTTCAAGAATTGGATCACAATTCCCTAAGTAATATGCTTCTGAATACACCTTTGTCTCCAGCAAATCGGTATCACAAAAAAGGATTTTATTCGCTTGCTTTGTGAGCTTATTTTCTAAGTGAATTTGTCCTTCAGCAATGGGAATCAAATCTTTAGGCTCACAAGTTTTTTGTTCCCTGTTCCATTTTTCCTGAAGATACTCCCGTGCATACTCTGGAACCCATTTAGTGTTATAATGAGCTGCTAAAGCCTGTGCTAGGGTGGTTTTTCCAGTAGATTCTGGCCCGAACATTACTATTTTAATAATGTCTGAGGGCTCTTGTTTAAGTTTTTCTTCCATGCTTTGTAACCATAAATTGCAATAATTGTAAAAATTAAATATTGCAAACTTGTAAATGCTAATCCTTTAAAAAGGTAGAGTGGAACAGAAATAATATCTCCTATAATCCAATAAATCCAATTCTCTAATTTCTTCTTTGCCATAAGCCACATTCCTACAAAAAATATGGCGGTAGTTAAAATATCTACATACGACATCCACGACTCCCATTTATCAAAAATCTCATAAACAGCAAACACAAAAATCATAGTTCCTATAAAAAGAAACACCGATATTATTTGTTCCTTTTTAGTGGTTTTGGTTATCGGAATAAAATGGGTATCGTCTACTTTGCGTGTCCATACATACCATCCATAAATACTCATGGAAAAATAATACGCATTAATCATCATATCGCCAAGTAAGCCATATTGCAATAATAAATACACAAAAATAGCGGTGCTAATAATTCCCGTTGGATAGACTAAAATATTCTCCTTTTTAGAATACCACACACTTAAAAAACCAAAAACAACTCCTATAATTTCAAGAACTATATAATGAGTAGGAACACCGTTGTATTGCGAGAAAAGCCAATCAAAAATGAGGTTCATACTCGCTTCGGTCAGATTTTACAATTTTCATATATAACAAGCCTTTATCAATCATTTCAAAAGCTTCTTTAACTTCTGTAGTTATTACTTTCATCACTTTGTCATAATCTCCATAGACTTGTGTACTCAACGGATTTTCTAACACTGTGAGTCCGCTTGCCCTCATTTTTTTTATAAAATGAATAATTGCTGGTTCAAAATCGTCTTGAAGTGGCGTTAACGTTAATTCTATTGATATGTTCATGTTATAATATTTCTAATTTTAATGCTTTTCTTTTTAGAATAAGGTGTTAGTTGTTATTGGTTAATTGTTATTAGTTATTAGTTATTGGTTAATTGTTATTGGTTGTTGGTTGTTGGTTAAAACAACAGATTTCTTCTCCTTACCTCATTAACTTTTTTACTTCCAACCCTTTTTCAGACTTCAGGCTTCCGTCTTCCGACTTTTCTTTTCAACTTTCAACTTTCCAAACTCCCCAAACTTCCAACCTCCAAAGCATACGCGCAAGTAAAACCATCAAACTCTAAAAATTCTACTTTATACTTTTGTATAATTCCGTGGTAAAAAATCCAACCAATAGTATTCCCTTCGTCTAAATCAAAAGAAATAACCTTCGTATGTTGTTTAAAGCTCATTCCTTCCGTAGCAAAAACTTTATATAAACTCTCTTTAACACACCAAACAACGGTTAGTTTTCTTACGTCTTCATCTGTAAGGAAATTGTATTCATAATTTACAAACTTATTTGCAATCACACTTATTTTATTACGTTGCTTTTCTATATCAATTCCTATATTGGTATTGCTACTCACTATAATCCCAGAAAAAGTAAAAGAATGTGTTATTGAAATATAATTTCCATCTTTTAAATGCGGTTTTCCATGAGCATCATAATACAAATCTGAAGTAACATAGCCAGCCGCTTTCAGTAAGTGTCGGACACTTAAAAATCCGCGTTGATGAATTTCAGATTTCATATGACTCAAACGGTCTTTGCAATTTGCAGTGAGCTCAATTCCTTGACGCAAATCATCATAAGATTCTTCTATCTTCCAAATCAGCACTTTAGTATTAGAAGCGGGCGTTATAGTTTTGTAAAGAGGCATGAATAATAAAAGTTATTTATGTAACTTTGCACTGATTTTTTTCAGAAAAAATTACTATTACAAAGCAACTATTGTTGCTTAACAGACGTAAAAATAAGAAATGAGTTTAAACAAACTTAATTATTCGGGAATCATCCTTCATAATAACAGATTTTAACTCGTTAAGGAAACAAAAATTTAAATCGAAAAAGTAATATGAGTACCAAAACAGTTCCTTATGTGGCCTACAAAGTAAAAGATATTTCTTTGGCAGAATGGGGAAGAAAAGAAATAGAATTAGCTGAAGCAGAAATGCCAGGTTTAATGTCGCTTAGAGAAGAATACAAAAACGAGCAACCATTAAAAGGCGCGCGTATTGCAGGATGTTTACATATGACGGTTCAAACAGCTGTTTTAATTGAGACTTTACTTGCATTAGGTGCAGAAGTTACTTGGAGTTCTTGTAATATCTACTCTACGCAAGATGAAGCTGCTGCTGCAATTGCTGCTGCTGGAACAGCTGTGTATGCTTGGAAAGGAATGACAGAAGAGGAATTTGACTGGTGTATCGAGCAAACACTTTTCTTTGGAGAAGATAGAAAACCATTAAATATGATTTTGGATGATGGTGGTGATCTTACAAATATGGTTTTAGACAAATATCCAGCGCTTGCTAAAGATGTAAAAGGACTTTCAGAAGAAACTACTACTGGAGTTCACCGTTTATATGAGCGTGTAAAAAATGGAACGCTACCAATGCCTGCTATCAACGTAAACGATTCGGTTACCAAGTCTAAATTTGATAACAAATACGGATGTAGAGAAAGTGCGGTTGATGCTATTAGAAGAGCAACAGACGTTATGCTAGCTGGTAAACGCGTTATTGTTTGTGGTTATGGAGATGTAGGAAAAGGTACAGCGGCTTCGTTTAGAGGTGCAGGTTCTATTGTTACAGTTACAGAAATCGATCCAATTTGTGCACTTCAAGCTGCTATGGACGGTTACGAAGTTAAAAAACTAGAAACTGTTGTTGAAAAAGCAGATATCATTATTACTACTACTGGAAATAAAGACATTGTTACAAGCAAGCATTTCGAGAAAATGAAAGACAAAACAATTGTTTGTAATATTGGACATTTTGATAACGAAATTGACGTTGCTTGGTTAAACAAAAATCATGGTGCAAACAAAGTAAATATTAAACCACAAGTAGATAAATATACTATTAATGGTAAAGATGTAATTCTTTTAGCGCAAGGGAGATTGGTAAATTTAGGTTGTGCAACTGGACACCCTAGCTTTGTAATGAGTAACTCTTTTACCAACCAAACTTTAGCACAAATTGAGCTTTGGAATTATACTGATAAGTACGACAATGACGTTTACATGCTTCCTAAGCACTTAGACGAAAAAGTAGCAAAACTACACTTAGAAAAGATTGGAGTTGAGCTTACAGAGCTTAATGAAGAGCAAGCTAAATATATTGGGGTAACTGTTGAAGGGCCATTTAAACCAGAATATTACAGATACTAAAAAAACTATTTCAGCTTAAAACAAGCAAGCTGCTATCCAAATTGGGTAGCAGTTTTTTTATGTCTGCAATTACCGCACCAATGTGCGGTACCAGGCTTTCCACTCATAGTTTTGTAGTGCCAAAAGCAAAAGCACTACAAAAGCTATCCGTTGCAATCCTTATTGCATAAAAAAATAACATCAAACAAAAACTTCATTCCAAAAAAAAAACCTTCAATTGTGAAGGTCTTTTTTTGATATATAAGTTATATTCTAGTGTTGTAATTCTTCTTCTCCTTCTTGTAAAGGAACAGTTTGAGGAACAAAATCCTGTCCTGGAATTACGTACTCCCCATTCTCATCAGTCTTACTATAATCGTAAGGCCATCTGTGAACTTCTGGAATTTCTCCTGGCCAGTTTCCGTGAGTTGCCTCTACAGGTGTAGTCCATTCCAAAGTAGTAGATTTCCATGGGTTTTGAGTTGCTCTTTCTCCGTAGAAAATACTGTAAACAAAGTTCCAAGCAAAGATTAACTGTGCTAATCCTGCGATTAAAGCAAAAACTGTCATTACCACCTGAATGTTTGTTAAATCGTCAAACATTGGGAAGTTAGTATTTGTATAATAACGTCTAGGTACCCCTGCCATTCCTACAAAGTGCATTGGGAAGAAAACTCCATACGCACAAATTGCAGTAATCCAGAAATGGATATACCCTAAATTTTTATTCAACATTCTTCCAAACATTTTAGGATACCAATGGTAAATCCCAGCAAACATTCCGTAAAGAGCAGAAATACCCATTACTAAGTGGAAGTGAGCAATTACAAAATATGTATCGTGAACGTTAATATCTAATGCACTATCTCCTAAAATAATCCCTGTTAAACCTCCAGTAATAAATGTAGAAACAAAACCAATAGAGAATAACATGGCTGGATTCATTTGTATATTACCTTTCCAAATAGTTGTAATCCAGTTAAAGGCTTTTACAGCAGATGGAATTGCAATTAATAAGGTAGTAAATGTAAATACAGAACCTAAAAATGGATTCATCCCTGAGATAAACATGTGGTGACCCCATACAATAGTAGATAAAAATGCAATTGCTAAGATAGAAGCTATCATTGCACGGTATCCAAAAATTGGTTTACGAGAGTTTGCAGCCATAATTTCAGACACAAGTCCCATTGCAGGTAAAATTACAATATATACCTCTGGGTGACCTAAGAACCAGAAAAGGTGCTCAAATAATACAGGTGAACCTCCTTGGTAATGTAAAACCTCCCCTTGAATAAATATATCTGATAAGAAGAAAGAAGTTCCAAAACTTCTATCCATAATTAATAACAATGCAGCAGACAGAAGAACTGGGAAAGAAACAATCCCGATAATTGCAGTAACAAAGAAAGCCCAAATTGTAAGTGGCAATCTTGTCATAGACATTCCTTTTGTTCTTAAATTAATTACTGTAACAACATAGTTTAACGATCCTAATAAAGAAGACGCAACAAATATTGCCATAGAAACTAACCAAAGTGTCATTCCCATTCCAGAACCACCTTGTGCTTGTGGCAATGCGCTTAATGGAGGATAAATTGTCCATCCAGCAGCAGCAGGTCCAGCTTCAAGGAATAAAGAAGAGATCATAATAATACTAGAAAGGAAGAACAACCAGTAAGAAACCATGTTCATAAATCCTGACGCCATATCTCGAGCTCCAATTTGTAATGGAATAAGTAAGTTACTAAAGGTACCACTCAATCCTTGTGTAAGTACAAAGAAAACCATGATAGTACCGTGGATGGTAACCAATGCTAAATATATATTAGGGTCCATAACTCCATCTGGAGCCCATTTTCCTAATAAAACTTCAAATATTTTAAAAGATTCTCCTGGCCATGCAATTTGCATTCTAAAAAGTAACGACATAGCAATACCGATAACACCCATTATTAAACCAGTAATTAGGTATTGCTTGGAGATCATTTTATGATCTTGACTGAATATATACTTTGTTATAAACGTCTCCTTATGATGATGTCCATGATCATGTGCGTGATCTTCTGAGTGCGTCTGTGCTGTTGCTGACATAATCTTATTTCCTTTATTTTTATAAACTTAATTAATAGCTTTTTACTCTGCCTTTGCGATTGTTTGCTTAAAAGTATCCTGACCTTCTAACCAAGCATCAAAATCTTCTTGAGATTCTACTACAATCTTCATTTGCATATTGTAGTGAGAAGATCCACATATTTTGTTACACAATAATACGTAGTCAAATTCCCAAGCATCAGCATTATCATCACCGTTAGCTCTTCTTTCAGCTCTGATTTTATTAATTTTTTGAACTTTTTGAACCATATCTGGATCCATTCTCATTTCTTCTGTTGTTACTGTTGGAGTAAAAGAGAATTGAGTAATCATTCCTGGAACACAGTTCATTTGCGCTCTAAAATGAGGCATGTATGCAGAGTGTAAAACATCTTGAGAACGCATCTTAAAGATAATTTTTCTCCCTACTGGTAAATGTAATTCTGACTGAGAAACAATATCATCTTGTCCGTAAGAATCTGCTTCATCAATACCAATAACATTGTTTTTGTTAATATCAATTAAACGAACATTTGCTTGACCTAGAACATTGTCTTCTCCAGCGTAACGTGCTTTCCAGTTAAACTGCTGTGCATAAAGCTCAATAATGATAGGATCTCCTTCTTCTTGATCGATGTCCATAAGACTAGTCCAAGTAAAAAGTCCGTAGATAATTAAACCTGCTAAAGTAATAACTGGTATAATTGTCCAGATAAACTCTAGTTTATCATTATCAGCATAAAATAATGCTTTCTTACCTTTTTGTCCTTTGTATTTATAAGCAAACCAATGCAATAATGCTTGAGTTACAATTTGTACAAAGAAAATTAATGCCATCGAAATGTTCATCAAGCTATCGTATTCTGGTCCGTGCTCAGAAGCTGGTGTTCCTAAAAGAACATCGCCCCATGCCCAGAATGAATAGATGGTAATAAGGTAGATGAAGATTAGAAATCCAAACATCAAATACCCATTTAGCTTGTTGTCTTTATCATTAGCAACCTGAGAATTATCTGTATTGACTTGCGACAATTCAAAGATTTTAGTCATTTGCCAGATGGCAATGGCAACAAGTAGAAGAACAATTATAGTTAATAAAGCAGTCATCGTATATATCCTGTTTACTTTTTAAAATTTAATTAATAGTGAAAGTGTTTACTTTCCTCAACGAATGGGTTTCTTTTTGCTAAGAACGATGGGGTTTTAGCCAATGCTCCAAAGACAACAAAAATAAACAATCCTAAGAAGAAAAGTATGCTTCCGATTTCTGGTATTCCAAAGCTCCATAATTCACCTACCGTAGATGGCATTACAATTTGGAAGATATCCATATAGTGTCCCACTAGAATACTAACTCCAGCTATCATAACAAACCAATTTACACGCTTGAAATCGCTATTCATAAGTACTAAGAATGGGAATACAAAGTTGAACAATAACATTCCGAAAAATATAAAATTATAATGTTCAATTCTAGTTATAAAGTATCCTACCTCTTCTGGAATATTAGCATACCAGATTAGCATAAACTGCCCAAACCATAGGTAAGTCCAGAAAATACTTAATCCAAACATAAACTTAGCCAAATCGTGTAAGTGACTATCGTTTACAAACTCTAAAACACCTTTAGATTTTAAGTACATTGTAATCATTGCAATAACAGATATTGCAGAAACAAACATACTTGCAAATACATACCATGCAAATAATGTACTGTACCAATGTGGCTCTAATCCCATAAACCAATCCCATGCCATGATAGACTCAGTTACGAAGAAAAATAATAAGAAAAATACAGATAACTTAAAGTTCTTTCTGTAGTATGTATTATCCTTAGCTTCATCTTGAGCATAAGAGTTCTTAATTACAAAGTGTCTGTAAAGCACCCATCCTGCTAAGAAAATAAAAGATCTTATTAAGAAGAATGGTACGTTTAGGTATCCAGATTTTAATTGAAGGATTTCATCATGCGCCATTACATTAGGATCCATCCATATATAAAGGTGATTCATGTGGAAACCAGCAGTTAAAACATAAAACACATAAAGGATTACTGCTCCTGGGAACAAGTAAGAACTTATTCCTTCCATTACTCTAAAAAGTACTGGAGACCAACCTACTTGTGCTACATGCTGAATTGCATAGAAAACTAAAGCTCCCAAAGCAATCATGAAAAAGAAAAATCCTGCTATTAAGAAAGCTGCCCAAGGGCGATTTTGTAATTTACTTAAAGTGTGAGCATCATGAGAAGCATGTTCTGCTGCTTCGTCTCCATGAGAAGCGCTAGCTTCATGGTGAGCATCTTCACTTGCTTCTGAATGATGAGTAGTTGTAGCTTCATGCGACTCTTCTCCATGTGAAGCAGCTCCTCCATGGTGTGCATCTGCTGCCACCATAGCTTTTGCCTCTTCTACTGTAGAAGGAGAACTAATAAAACCGTATCCTATCCCAAGAATACCAACTATCATTAGTATGATAGATGCCATCTTTAATTTATTTGAAAACGTATACATATCTTGATATCTTCTTTTTGATAGTTGATTTTAATTATTTATTCTCTAAGTCGTGTTTAAGCGTCATTACATATTCTGTAACTTGCCAACGCTCTTCTTCATTCAGTTGATTTGCATAAGACCCCATAGCATTTAATCCGTAACGAATTACATGGTAAACACTACCTTCTGTTATAGCTCTTCCTGCGTCGTCATAACTAGGAACCCCTAGTATCTTTTCTCGATCAACCAAAATACCTTTTCCATTTCCTTTAGTTCCATGACAAACGGCACAGTAGATATCAAAAAGGTCTTCCCCTTTCTTTAAATAATCTTCTGTAACTGTAGAATCAGCATTTCTATAGGCTTCAAAAGGTAATGGATTTTGAAGATTTGCTTTTGCCAAATTATATCCATCTAAAGTATTTGGATACTCATAAGGCATATGCCCTCTAGCTATAGTCCCTTCTACAGGCAACTGCCCTTCTTTACCATTTCTAAATGCACTTGTTTCTTGGTAGGTTTCGTATCCTACAGATTCGTACATGTTAGGCATGTATTGGTAATTCCTTGATGATGTGTTTTGACATGATGCTACTAAGGTAACAACACCTAAAACAATCGCTATTTTTACAAAAACTCTCATTTCGAATTATTAATGCTTTTCTGAAACTTTAACTTCTACTGCTCCTGTATCTACCAAGAGTCTTGTTAACTCGTCTTCATTATCATTCAAAGACACTTCCATTAAAAAATGGTCGTCTGTGGTTCTAACGTCTGGGTTTTCTGCTTTTTTAAATGGCCACAGTCTACTTCTCATATAAAAAGTAATAACCATTAAATGCGCTGCAAAAAATACAGTTAACTCAAACATAATTGGAACGAAAGCTGGCATGTTTTCAATAAAACTAAAACTTGGTTTTCCACCAATGTTTTGAGGCCAGTCTTCAATCATAATAAAATTCATCATCGTAATAGCTACTGTTAAACCAACACAACCATACATAAATGCAGTAATTGCAAGTCTAGTTGGAGCTAATCCCATAGCCTTATCTAGTCCGTGAACTGGAAATGGCGTATATATTTCTTCAATATGATGATGCGCTTCTTTAACACGTTTTACGGCTAACATCAAAACGTCGTCATCATTATATATTGCTTGTATAACTTTCGAAGCCATAGTCTTATGAATTATTTTTTGTGTCTTGATCTAAATTTTCTTTAGTAGTTCCAACTATATCAGAAGTTCTACTATCGGCTCCAGTACCTACTAAGCTATTTCCATCTTCACGCAAACGTTTGTAACGTTCTCCAGAAGATTTCAAAATAGTTTTCACCTCTGCTTGCGCAATAACTGGGAATGTTCTTGCATATAATAAGAATAATACAAAGAAGAATCCGATGGTTCCTAAAAATATACCTACGTCTACAAAAGTAGGAGAGAACATTGTCCAAGATGATGGTAAGTGACCTTTACTTAAGTTGATAACAATAATATCAAAACGCTCAAACCACATTCCTATATTAATAACTATCGAAACAATGAAAGACCACATATAATTTCTTCTTAACTTTTTAATCCACAATGTTTGAGGCACTATAAAGTTACAGATAATAAGCGCCCAGAATGCCCACCAATAAGGCCCTGTTGCTGCACCTATAGAAAGATACGTATAATCTTCATAATTACTACCAGAATACCAAGCAATAAAGAACTCAGTAATATAGGCAACACTTACAATTCCTCCTGTAAGCAAAATAACCTTATTCATGTACTCAATATGTCCTCTAGTAATATATGCTTCTAGGTTAGATACTTTACGCATTATAATAAGTAAAGTTAATACCATTGCAAATCCAGAGAAAATTGCTCCTGCAACAAAGTATGGAGGATAAATAGTACTGTGCCATCCTGGTATTACAGACGTAGCAAAGTCAAAAGATACAATGGTGTGAACCGAAAGTACTAATGGTGTAGCTAAACCTGCTAACACTAAAGACACTTCTTCAAAACGTTGCCAATCTTTTGCTCTTCCGCTCCATCCAAAACTTAAAAGGCTATATATTTTTTTCTGAAAAGGCTTAACTGCTCTATCTCGAAGCATTGCAAAATCTGGAAGTAAACCAGTCCACCAGAACACTAATGATACTGATAAATACGTAGAAATTGCAAATACATCCCAAAGTAATGGTGAGTTAAAGTTAACCCATAAGGATCCAAATTGATTAGGAATAGGAAGTACCCAATATGCTAACCATGGTCTCCCCATGTGGATAATTGGAAACAAACCTGCTTGAACAACCGAGAAGATTGTCATTGCCTCTGCAGATCTGTTAACGGCCATTCTCCACTTTTGACGGAATAATAATAATACTGCCGAAATAAGTGTTCCTGCGTGACCGATACCTACCCACCATACAAAGTTGGTAATATCCCAGGCCCATCCTACGGTTTTATTTAATCCCCATACACCAATACCAGTTGATACAGTATAGATAATACAGCCTAATCCCCAAAGGAAGGCAACTAAAGCTATTGAAAAGACAATCCACCATTGTTTATTCGCTCTTCCTTCAACAGGAGCAGCAACGTCTACAGTAACATCATGGTAAGATTTTTCTCCCGTTACTAAAGGTTCACGTATAGGTGCTTCGTAATGCGACGCCATAATACTTTATATAATTATTCTTGTTAATTCTTTTTTTATGCTTCTTCTGTATTTCTCACTTTTGTGTGATAGAATACATTAGGTCTAGTTCCTTTAAATCCAAGTAAGTGATACATACGTTTATCTTCTTTCAATTCAACGATTTCACTTTCTTTATCATTAACATCTCCAAACTTAATTGCTCCACTGCTACAAGCTGCCGAACAAGCGGTTTTAAATTCACCATCTTTAATCGGTCTTCCGTCTCTCTTAGCATCAAGAATTGTTTTTTGTGTCATTTGAATACACATAGAACATTTCTCCATTACCCCTCGAGATCTTACAGTAACATCTGGATTTAATACCATTCTACCAAGATCGTCATTCATATAGAAATCAAACTCATCGTTTTGACTATATAAGAACCAGTTGAAACGACGCACTTTGTATGGACAGTTATTTGCGCAATAACGAGTACCTACACAACGGTTGTATATCATTTGGTTTTGACCTTGTTTTCCATGAGACGTTGCCGCAACAGGACAAACAGTTTCACAAGGAGCGTGGTTACAATGCTGACACATTACTGGTTGGAAAGCCACCTGAGGATTCTCAGAAGGATGTTCTAACTGATGGTATGTGCTGATTGAATTTGGAGCAGCTTCAACTACATCCATATCTCCTTCAAAACTTTCTTCAGAAGAATAATATCTATCAATACGCAACCAGTGCATATCTCTATATTTTCTTACTTCGCTTTTACCTACAACAGGAACGTTGTTTTCTGCATGACATGCTATTACACATGCTCCACAACCAGTACAAGCATTTAAATCTATAGACAAGTTAAAATGATGCCCAATACTAGAATCAAACTCTGCCCAAATATCTGCTTCGTCAGCTGATACTTCTTGGTGATTTACAGAAACCTCTGGTTGAGGATTCCAATCGTGAGAATCTTTAGTATTGAAAATCTCTAAAGAGGTTTCTCTTAAAATATCTCCTCTTCCGTCCATAGTACTTTTCATTTGCACAGATGCAAATTCATGCGTACCAGAAACTTTCTCTAACTTAACTTCTTGTGTATTATTAAAACCTAAGTAAAGCGGATATGCATTTACTCCAGTTTTCATCTCTTCTTTAACTCCTAATGTTTTACCATAACCAAAAGAAAGACCTACAGTTCCTTTAGCTTGTCCTGGCTGAATTAAAGCAGGAACTTTATCAAGAGTAACACCACCAACAGTAACTTTTACATAGTCTCCATTTAGCGCTCCATTAGAAACTGTATAGTTTTCAAGATCTAAAGCCTCAGCATCTGCCATAGAAATAGTAAGGTAGTTATCCCAAGTATTTCTAGTAATTGGATCTGGCAATTCTTGCAACCAAGGATTGTTTGCTTGACGACCATCTCCCATTCCTGTTTTAGAATAGAGTGTTATCTCCATTCCATTAGCAGTAGCTCCAGCTAATTTATTTACTGAAGAAGAGACAGAAGCTACAGTTGCTTCAGCATTTACTGGCTCAGTATCTTCATTTGAAACTGCAAATGGAACCGCATCTTCATCTGTTTCAACAGTTACATTTCCATTTCCAACAAATACACCATCGTGTAATGCAGTATTCCATGAAGAACCTCCAAGAACAGTAGATTCCCATGTTTGTTTTATATAATCATGATAGCTAACATCATTTCCAGCCCATTTCAATAAAGACTCTTGAAATTGTCTTGTATTAAATATAGGACGAATTGTTGGCTGCATTAGGCTATAATGACCTTTTTTCATCTCTACATCTCCCCAAGATTCTAAGTAATGAGGTTCGGCAGCAATATATCCTGCTTTTGTAGAGGTTTCATCTTCTTTTAAAGAGAATGCTACGGAAAGACCTACGCTCGCCAATCCAGCTTCAAATTCTGAAGCATTTGGCAACGTATAAAGCGGATTAACACCGCTCATAATCAAAGCACCAACTTTACCAGCTTTCATATCTTCTACTAAAGCGGCTACTTGTTTTGCATTTCCTTGACGCGTCATTCTTGGCGCATCTGCATCCATTACTACACTTCCGATTGATTTGTTAATAGACAAAACAACTTTTTGTGCATCTATATCGTTAATTCCAGTTACAACAACTGCATTTTTACCTGCTCTAGCAACTTGCGCAGCCGCATTCTTAACAGCTTCTTCTATTTTAGCTGGAAGTTCTCCTCCAACAGATTTTCCGTTTAAGAAACCATAGAATTTAGCTAAAGCTACTTTTTGCTGTGTTGGCGTTAAAGGAACTCTTTTATCTGCATTCGCTCCAGTCAAACTCATATTTGATTCAAACTGGATATGTCTAGACATTTTACCGTGAGAAGGAATACGTCCTTTTGCGTAGTCAGAATCAAATCCACCACCTTGCCAATCTCCTAAGAAATCAGCTCCAAAAGAAACAATTACTTCAGCTTTAGAAAAATCGTAATCTGCTAAAGCACGCACCCCATAAGAAGCTTCAAAAGCATTCAAGGCTGCATCTTCAGAAATGGCATCGTACTGAATATGTTTTACGTTTCCATACTTCTGAGAAAATTCAGCAATAATATTTTTTACTGAAGGACTTGCAAAAGTTTGCGTTAACAATACAATCTGCTTTCCACTAGCTTTCGCTGCGTTAAGTCCGCTTGCTACATTTGTATCAAGATCATCCCAAGAAATATACTCACCTTTAGCCTTAGGACCTTGTACACGCATGCTATCGTATAATCCTAAAACAGACGCATGAACTCTAGCATTAGCTCCTCCATTTACCTTAGCGTCGGTATTGCTTTCAATCTTAATTGGTCTACCTTCACGAGTTTTAATCAATATGCTAGCAAAATCATACCCATCTGCAATAGTAGTTGCATAGTAGTTTGCAACTCCTGGAACAATGTTCTCTGGCTGCACTACGTAAGGTATAGATTTAGTAACTGGACCCTCACAGGCTGCTAAAGAAGCAGCAGCTGTAGTAAATCCAACATATTTAAGAAAATCACGTCTACTGGTAGACGAAGAACCCAATGAATCCTTATCTCCTAAAAATTCATCGTTAGGGATTTCCTCAACAAACTCATTCTGTTTAAGCGTCTCAGCGATAGAGCTATTTGGATTTAGCTCCTCAACACTTGACCAGTATTTTTTGTTTGATGCCATGTTATATATAACTATTTTAAATCAACCTGCCTAAACAGGCTTATCTTAGATTTTTGTTTTTGAATTCCTTTTAAGAAATCACTTAATTAATAGTGACATTTAGCACACTCGGTTCCTCCTAGCTGTGCCGCTGTCAATTCTTCTACACCGTATTTTTTAGAAAGCTCATCGTGTATTTTTGTATAATACTCATTCCCTTCCATTTTAACATTAGTCTTACGGTGACAGTTAATACACCATCCCATTGTAAGTGGCGCATCTTGATGTACAATTTCCATTTCCTGAATTGGACCATGACATTCTTGACATGCAATTCTACCCACTGTTACGTGTTGTGAATGGTTAAAGTACGCAAAGTCTGGTAAATTATGAATACGAACCCATTTAACTGGCTTAGTTTCTCCTGTATACTCTTGGTTAGCAACATCCCAACCTACAGCATCGTATAATTTAGCAATCTCTTTATCGTAAAATTCTTTAGAATGTTCCGCAGTTCCAGTTTCATCTGCAACTTCTGGAATACTTTTATGACAGTTCATACAAACATTCAAAGAAGGAATACCAGATGTTTTTGATGTTCTAGCTGAAGAGTGACAGTACTTACAGTCGATCTCATTATCTCCAGCATGGATTCTATGCGAAAAGTGAATTGGCTGAATTGGTTGGTACCCTTGATCAACTCCAACTTGCATCATGTAACCATAAGCAAAATACCCTGAAGCTAATAACAAGAAAACCACAGAAACCAATACTAAAAATTGATTCTTAACAAAAGCTTTCCATAACGGAAGTCTTTTTTCTGGCACAGCATACTCAACACCGTTTGCTTCTGCAATTCTTCTAAGTGTTTTATTCACTAAGAAAAGCATTACCACAAGCACGCCAAATATTAAAATAAGCGCACCTAATATAATTTCGTTTCCTACACCATTAGAAGACGCATTACCTCCGTCCGCAGCAACAACTCCAGCAGCTGGCGCAGGTTTTTCTTCTTTAGGCTGCATAGTATATGCAATGATATTATCTATATCTGCCTCGCTTAATTGAGGAAAAGCTGTCATTACAGACGGCTGATACTCATCCCAAAGCTTAACCGCCTCTTCATCACCAGACTTAATTAAAGCTTGGCTATTTTTTATCCAAGCATGCAACCACTCTTTGTCATGCTTATCTCCAACACCTCTCAAAGCAGGACCTGTCATCTTTCTATCAAGATGGTGACATGCCGCACAATAAGTGTTAAATAAAGATTTCCCAGCCGCAGGGTCTCCCCCTCCGTCCTGAGCATAAAGAGAACTCGTAAATGCTAGCAGAATCGCTAATCCGATACCTAAAATTCGTGAAATTGAATTAGGGTGTATCACCTTTTTCATATTAGAATATGTATTTTCTATCATAAATTGGCACGATTTTTACACTGTAAAAGTCATAAACCGTTTTTTTAATCCGAGCACAAAAATACGATATAGTCTCGATTTTAGAAATGTTAGAGAAGCGTTAATACATAATTTATACCAATTCTAAATAAAAAAAATTAAACTTAAAAAGAATAATAGATTTACATTTGCATAAAATAGCATTCATTATGAGATTATTAGAACATAAAAAACAAGTAGCGGCACTCGTTTTTGCCCTTATTTTTAGCGGAATAAGTCACGCACAAACAAATGTTAAAACTTCAAAAACTGATGGAAAAGTAACTATTGAGCAAGACGCTCAAATAGAAAAACTGGTTTCTTACAAAACAAAACTGAATAAAACTGATGATGAAAAACGTTTTAGAATTCAGATTTACAACGGAACTTTAGAGGGTGCACAAAAAGCAAAGCGAAATTTTAGCAATGAATTTAAAGATATTACTTCTGATATTGCATTTGAAACTCCAAATTATAAAGTAAGAGTAGGTAAATTTAGAACACGTTTAGAAGCCGACAGATATCTTATTCAAGTTAAAAACGAATATCCTAGTGCATTTTTATTACAACCATAATAAAAATTAACTTTTAGACATAAAAAAAGCGACTCTAAGAGTCGCTTTTTTTATTGAATATATAGAATGTTATTTCAACTTCTTCTTAACCTCAACTTCTCTAAAACTCTCTACAACATCTCCAACTTGGATATCATTGTAGTTTTTGATTTGAAGTCCACAATCGTAGCCTTTAGAAACTTCTTTAACATCGTCTTTAAAGCGTTTTAATGAAGTCAATTCTCCAGTATACACTACAACTCCGTCACGTATTAATCTAATACCAGAATTTCTATAAACCTTACCATCTGTTACCATACAACCTGCAATAGTTCCAACCTTAGAAATTTTGAACGTTTCACGGATTTCTGCAGTACCAGTAATTTCCTCTTTAAGCTCTGGAGACAACATACCTTCCATAGCATCTTTAAGGTCATTAATAGCATCATAGATAATTGAGTAGGTACGGATATCGATTTCTTCTTTATCAGCAACCGAACGGGCATTACCCATTGGCCTAACATTAAACCCGATGATAATTGCATCAGAAGCCGAAGCTAACAATACATCAGACTCTGTAATTGGACCTACAGCTTTATGTATAATGTTTATATGTATTTCTTCTGTAGATAATTTCTGGAAAGAATCGGTTAGTGCCTCAACAGAACCATCCACATCTCCTTTAAGGATAATGTTAAGCTCTTTAAAGTCCCCTAAAGCAATACGTCTTCCAATTTCATCTAAAGTAATATGACGTTGAGTTCTTACAGATTGCTCACGTTGTAACTGCGTACGTTTAGTAGCAATTTGTTTTGCCTCACGTTCATCTTCATAAACATTAAACTTATCACCAGCTTGCGGCGCTCCATCTAAACCTAATATTGAAATTGGAGTTGAAGGACCAGCTACCTTGATATCGTTTCCACGCTCATCTTGCATTGCCTTAACCTTACCACTATGCGTTCCCGCTAGTACATAATCTCCAATTTTTAATGTTCCTGCCTGAACTAATACGGTAGATACATAACCACGACCTTTATCTAGGTATGCTTCCACTACGGTACCATTAGCTATTTTATTAGGATTTGCTTTAAGCTCTAATATTTCAGCCTCTAGCAATACTTTTTCTAATAATTCTGGAACACCTTGTCCTGTTTTAGCAGAAATGTCTTGAGACTGTATCTTACCTCCCCAATCTTCTACAAGAAGATTCATTTGAGCTAAACTCTCTTTTATCTTATCTGGATTTGCCGTTGGCTTATCCACTTTATTAATTGCAAATACAATAGGAACTCCAGCTGCTTGCGCATGACTAATAGCTTCTTTTGTTTGTGGCATCACATTGTCATCGGCAGCAATTACAATAATTGCTAAATCGGTTACTTGAGCCCCTCTCGCACGCATCGCCGTAAAGGCTTCGTGACCAGGAGTATCTAAGAACGCTATTTTCTGACCGTCTTTTAATGTAACTCCATACGCTCCAATATGCTGTGTAATACCTCCACTCTCTCCAGCAATAACATTTTCTTCACGGATATAATCCAACAAAGACGTTTTACCGTGGTCAACGTGACCCATTACCGTAACAATTGGTGCTCTATGTATTAAATCTTCAGGAGCATCTAGAACCACTTCAACATCTTCTTCGATGTCTGTTGTAATAAATTCAACTTCATATCCAAATTCATCAGCAATAATAGATAGCGTCTCCGCATCCAAACGCTGATTCATTGTTACCATCATACCAAGCGACATACATGCTGATATAATTTGAGTAACTGGAACATCCATTAAAGTTGCAACTTCACTTACAGTAACAAATTCTGTTACTTTAAGCACTTTGCTTTCTGCTTCCTGCTGTGCTAATTCTTTCTCAGATTTTTGTCTGTGGAAATCTCTTTTCTCACGACGGTATTTAGCACCTTTTGATTTATTAGATTTCCCTTGAAGTTTTTCAAGAGTTTCTCTTACTTGTTTTTGTACTTCTTCTTCTGTAGGCTCTACCTTTTCAACAGGAGCAGTATTTCTTCTTCCTTTGCCACGAGCATTATTTCTATCTTTAGAAAATCTGTTACCCCCTGCATTATTTCCTCCACCTGTATTTGGTCTAGGTCCTTTATTGTTATTATCCTTACTAATTCTACGACGACGTTTCTTTTTATCGTCTGCAGCTTTAGCTCCTTTTTTATCAGCAGCTTTAGGATCTTCTTTTTTCTTTTTAGGTTTATTAAACTGAGAAAGATCTATTTTTTCCCCAGTAAAATTTGGACCAGAAAGTTTTGTGTACTTGGTTTTAACCTGTTCAGAATCCACCTCTTCCCCATCTACAATAACCTTTTTAGTCTCCTTAGGAACCACAGGTTCTTTTTGAACTGGTTTTGGTTCTGGCTTAGATTCCTGTTTTGGCTCTTGTTTTGGTTTTTGCTGAGGAACTTCTTGCTTAGGTTTAGCAGGCTCTGTTTCCTTTTTAGGTTCAGGCTTGCTTTCTGTTGGTTTAACCTCAACAGGTTTTTCAACCTCCGCTTTAGGCTCTTCTACTTTTTTATCAAGCTTTTTATTTTCTTCAACTTTAGACTCCGCTGGTTTACTAACTTCCTCCTTCGGTTTCTCTGGTTGTTTTTCAGGCTGAGGCGTTTCTACTTTCTCGGCTTGAACTTCTTCCTTCGGTTTCTCTGGAGCAGCTTGTTCTTTCTTTCCATCAAGATCGATTTTACCAACAGTTTTTGGACCTGCTAAATTCGCCTTTGCTTTCACAACTTCATGTTCTTCTTGCTTCTGACGTTTTAGCTCATTCTCTTTTTCCAATTCCTGCCTAATCGCTTCTTTCTCTTTACGCTTTTCTTCTCCAACCTCTTTAGAGGCAACTTTCTTGCTTCTATCTGTTTGAAATTCGTCTAAGAGCACGTTATATACTTCATTGGTAATTTTTGCGGTAGGGCGTGCCTCCACTTCATGACCTTTGGACGATAGATATTCTACCGCTCGGTCCAATGAAATATTTAACTCTCTTAAAACTTTATTTAGCCTCAATTTTGCGCTTTCAGCCATACAATATTTGTTATCCTAAATTTTATTTACTCACTCGGTGAGCTTAATGCTTACAATGTTGCTACAAAAGCGGCTACACCAAAAACATCCTTATTATTATCTTCAATATACCTTTATACAAAAATACAAAGGCTACTTATACTATAAAATTAGTCTTCAAATTCCTCCTTAAGAACTCTAACAACTTCTATAATTGTTTCTTCTTCAAGGTCTGTTCTTCTAATTAAATCAGCCACATCCTGATCTAACACACTTTTTGCAGTATCAAGACCAATTTTTCTAAACTCGTCAATTATCCATGCTTCTATTTCGTCTGAGAATTCTGTTAACTCAACATCTTCCTCTACTCCTTCACGAAGCACATCAATTTCATAACCGGTTAATTGTCCGGCTAAACGAATATTAAAACCACCTTTTCCGATTGCTTTAGAAACCTCTTCTGGTTTTAAAAGCACTTCGGCATGCATAGTTTCATCATTCAAAGTTACTAAACTTACTTTAGCTGGGCTCAATGCTCTGCTAATAAACAACTGTGGATTGTTTGTAAAGTTAATAACATCTATATTTTCATTTCCTAATTCACGAACAATTCCATGAATTCTAGAACCTTTCATTCCAACACAAGCTCCAACTGGATCTATTCTATCATCATAAGAATCTACCGCAACTTTTGCTTTCTCTCCAGGGATTCTAACTACTTTTTTAACAGTAATTAAGCCATCAAAAACCTCTGGAATTTCTTGTTCAAATAATTTCTCAAGGAACTCAGGAGCCGTTCTAGACATTACAATCATAGGTTTGTTTCCTTTCAACTCAACACCTTCTATGATTCCTCTAACATTTTCACCTTTTCTGAAAAAGTCTGAAGGGATTTGCTTATCCTTCGGAAGGATAATCTCATTTCCTTCATCATCTAACAAAATAACAGCTTTATGACGAATATGATGCACTTCCGCAGTATAAATATCTCCTATAAGATCTTTAAATTGCTTATAAATGGTTGTATTATCGTGCTCGTGTATTTTAGAAATTAAGTTTTGTCTTAAAGCAAGAATAGATCTTCTTCCCAAATCGATAAGCTTCACTTCTTCTGACACATCCTCTCCAACCTCAAAATCTGGTTCGATTTTTCTAGCCTCTGTTAATGAAATCTCTTGGTTATCGTCTTCTATTTCATCATCTGCAACCACAATTCGGTTTCTCCAAATCTCTAAATCTCCTTTATCTGGATTGATAATAATATCAAAATTATCATCAGATCCAAATTTTTTCTTTAGCGCATTTCTAAATACATCTTCTAAAATGGCCATTAACGTCACACGATCTATGAGTTTATCGTCTTTAAACTCAGAAAATGATTCGATCAATGCAATATTCTCCATGTCAATTCCTTAATTAAAATGTTATCATCACTTTAGCTTCCACAATATCCGCAAAAGGGATCTCTTTCTCGTACTTTACTGTTACTTTACCTTTCCCAACTGGTTTAGGCTCTCGGGCTTTCCAACTTAACTGAATGCCACTTTCTGTAATAGCAGTAAGTTCTCCTTCAAATTTATCTTCAGCAGTTTTTACTTGAAATTTTCTACCTATATTCTTATTGTACTGCCTGTTGTTTATTATAGGCTCTGTAGCTCCTGGGGAAGTAACCTCTAAAGAAAAATCGAGTTCTTCTCTATCCAAATTATGTTCTACTTGCCTACTTACTGCAATACAATCTTTCAAAGTAACTCCGTTATCTCCATCAACAATTATTTTGATTTTATTATCGGGAGTTAATGAGAAATCAACCAAAAAAAACGATTTATTCTCTTCAAAAAATTCGTTTAAAAGCGCTGTTACTTTTTCCTTCAACATCTAATATTTGTATAAAAAGAGGGGACTTTATGTCCCCTCTGAAATAGATTATTCACTTTCAACGGTGCAAATATACAATTTTTTTTAAACCTAAAAACACCTAAACCCAACTTTATACTGCATATCTTTCTAAAAATGAATTTATTCCTCCCTTCTTCAACCTCAATCTCAAAAGCAAATCTAGATTTATAACTCCTTTTTAATAAAAAATTATTGTTGCCCGATAGAAGTTAACGGAATTTATTGGATTCCACTTATATCAAGGTTTAAATGATGTTTTTAAAATAAGATCCCTTGCTATTAGTAAAATAAACGAAAAGAGGGTTTTTGATAATGTTGTTTCTTTAAACTACTTATTTTATGATAGTTAAAATTCAGTCTTTGCTCTTTTTTCTTATAGCCAAGCGGTCTTGTATTATCCCTCGGACATTAATGATAAAAAAAGCATTTTAAACAAACTTAATTCCAACTTGCTATAACCATTCATTAATCATATTTTTAACGAAACTTATAACAAATTCAAATTTTTTTTAGATGAAAAAAATCTTTCACCTTCTATTTCTTGTAACAGGACTAGCTTTTGCGCAAGAGAAACTAACTTATCAAAAACCTCCATCGGAGATTTTAGAATTAGCAGACGTGCAACTAGCACCAAGCGTAAGAATAAGCAATAATGGAGAATTTATGATTATGCTTTATAGCAATCGTTATAAAAGCATTGAAGAACTCTCTGAACCTGAATTACGCTTAGGAGGTTTACGTATCAATCCAACTACAAATATTGGAAGCAGAACTACCTATTACAATAAAATAACTGTTAAAAACCCTAACGAAAAGGAAGCTTCTGAAATTAAAAACCTTCCAGAGAAATTACGCCTTTCTAATTACAAATGGTCGCCAGATGAATCAAAAATTGCTTTTACCAATACTGTCAAAAAGGGTGTAGAACTTTGGGTAATCGATCTAGAAACTAAAGAGGCTAAAAAACTTACAGAAGCTACTGTGAATGCTAACTTAGGCGACGTAATAAATTGGTTTAAAGACAGCAAGTCATTATTAGTAAAAATGATTCCGAATACTCGCAAGGAATTAATTAATCAAGCAGAAAGTATTCCTACAGGCCCAACTATTTCTACCAACAACGGAAAGAAAGCTCAAAACAGAACCTATCAAGACCTTCTGAGCAATCCTAACGATGAGTTTAATTTTGAGCAACTTGCCCTGTCAGAACTTTATAAAATTTCATTAGACGGAACAACTACAAAATGGAAAGAAAGCAATATGTACCGCAGCATTAGCTTTTCGCCAAACGGAGAATATGTAATGGTTACCACTGTTAAAAAACCATTTTCTTACATTGTTCCTTACTACAGATTCCCTTCAACTACAACTATTTACAAAAAAGACAACTCTTTAGTAAACGAAGTTCTTAACGCTCCTCTTTTAGAAGAATTACCAAAAGGTTTTATGGCTACGGAAGAAGGAAGAAGAGATTTATCTTGGAGGAAAGACAAACCTGCTACATTAGTATATGTGGAAGCATTGGATGGTGGAGACCCTGAAAATAAAGTTGAATACAGAGATGAAGTTTTCTTACTTGAAGCTCCTTTTGAAGGAAAAGGAACAAGCATCTTAAAAACAAAAAATAGATTCAGTGGGATTTTATGGGGAAATAAAACAACAGCTATTGCTTATGATAGATGGTGGAATAATAGAAACACAAAAACCTACCTCTTTAACCCAGAAAATACTTCAAAAACTCCTCAAATAATTTCAGATAGAAATTACCAAGACGTTTATAGCGATCCTGGAAATTTTGTAACTCATGAAAATGAAAATCAAGAAAGAGTTTTATTTATAGATGAAAATAATAATGGTTATTTAATAGGTGATGGTTTTTCTAATGAAGGACAACATCCATTTGTAGATAAAATCAATTTTAAAAACCTTGAGAAAGAAACTTTATACACTTCTAATTTAGAAGGCAAAAAAGAAAATCTTCTAGATTACAACCCAGAAAAAGACCTATTATTAACAAGAGTTGAGTCTCCTAGCGAATATCCAAATTATTTTTACAAACATATTAAACTAAGAAAAGGACCTCAACAGCTCACCTTTTTCGACAACCCTTTTGCAAGCATAAAAGACATCCACAAAGAAGTTATTAGTTACAAAAGAGATGACGGATTAGAACTTTCTGGAACATTATACCTTCCCGTTGGTTACGACACGAATAAAAAGGAGAAAATGCCAATGATTTTATGGGCATATCCAAGAGAATACAAAGACAAAAACAGTGCATCTCAAAACACACAAAACCCTAATGAGTTTACTTACCTTTCGTATTCATCACCAATATTTTGGGTTACCAAAGGATATGTTGTTTTAGACGATGCATCCTTCCCTATTATTGGAGAGAATAACGAACAACCAAATGATACATTTAGAAAACAATTAGTGGAAAATGCCAAAGCAGCTATTGATGCGGTGGATAATTTAGGATATATCGACAGAAATCGGGTAGCCGTTGGCGGACATAGTTATGGTGCTTTTATGGTTGCCAATTTACTTTCTCATTCCGATTTATTCGCAGCAGGAATTGCTAGAAGTGGCGCCTACAACAGAACCCTAACTCCATTTGGATTTCAGAGTGAAGAAAGAAGTTACTGGGAAGCTCCAGAAGTTTACAACACAATGTCTCCGTTTATGCATGCCGAAAAAATGAATAACCCTCTCCTTTTAATTCATGGGGAAGCTGATAATAATTCTGGAACCTACCCTATGCAAAGCGAGCGTTATTTTAACGCCTTAAAAGGACTAGGCGCTACCGTAAGACTTGTAATGCTTCCAAAAGAAAGTCATGGATACAGAGCCAAAGAAAGTATTTTACATGTTATTTGGGAACAAGACCAATGGCTTGATACTTATGTAAAAAATAAGAAAGAAATTTCTGAAGACAGCAAATAAACTAAGAAGTAGATAAAAACAAAAAATCCCGATTTTTCATCGGGATTTTTTTTGTCTCTAAACATTTTTAAAAAAACTTACAATAATGTAATTATCTTTGACTTATGGCAACAACTTCAAATTTAACAGTAGAACAATTAGCCCAAGCGCTAAAAGAATTATCTAACAAAGAAAAGATAAAGCTCCTTAATTTACTTCCTGAAGAATGGTTTGATAAAAAAGAACATGAATTTACCAAACAACAAAAGGCTAATTTAGATAAAGCTTTAGCAAAAGAAGATAAAGGAGAATCTAGGTTTCATTCTTGGTCAGAAATTGAATCTTATGTAAGGAATCCTGATAATGTCTAGATTTACTGTCCTATTTGAGGATGGCGCAAAGATAGATATTGCTGACTCTTATGACTGGTACAAAAAAATTTCTGAGACCTTAGCCAACAACTTTCTTTTAGAAATAAAAAAAACTATTGACTACTTAGAGGTCAATCCCTTACAATTTAAGATTACCTATAAAGATTTTAGACAAGTTCCTTTAAAAAAATACCCTTTCGTTTTAGTATATAGGATAGACAACAACATTGTAAAAATATATCGCACATTCCCCACAAGAAAAAACCCAAACAAAAAACCTAAATAGCTCACAACTCTTTTCGAACCTATTAAAAACAAAAAATCCCGATTTTCATCGGGATTTTTTTGTTGGCCTACTAGGACTCGAACCTAGAACGACTGGACCAAAACCAGCTGTGTTGCCAATTACACCATAGGCCATTAAACCTGCTTATTGAACTCTCATCCGTAAAAGCAGGTGCAAATTTAAGACAAACTTTGATATGCGCAAACATTTTTTTAAATAATTTTTAAATCATTTAAAACTGCCGTGTTAACATTTATCAAAAGTGGGGTACTTTCATTTATAATTTATTAAATTCGCCTGCTATATACGAAAAACAGTTACATGTCTGCAAATCAATTTAAAAAATGGGATACTATCCTTGGTTGGATCGTTTTTTTGATCGCATTAATCACTTATCATTTAACGGTTGAGCCTACTTCAAGTTTTTGGGATGCTGGAGAATATATTGCTACTTCAGCTAAATTACAAGTAGGACACCCTCCTGGAGCTCCTTTTTTCCAAATGATGGGGGCTTTCTTTGCCATGTTTTCACCAGATGCTGAAGCAGTGGCAGTTACCGTAAACCATATGTCGGTTTTCTCTAGTGCTTTTACAATTTTATTTATGTTTTGGTCAATAACCAATGTTACAAGAAAATTGGCTGCTAAATCTGGAGAACTTACATCTGCAAAATATATTGCCATTTTAGGAAGCGGATTTGTAGGCGCTTTAACTTTTACATATACAGATAGCTTTTGGTTTAATGCAGTGGAAGCAGAAGTATACGCCATGGCTATGCTCATGACTTCTTTGATGGTTTGGTTAGGATTAAAATGGGCAGACGAAATGCATACCCCAAGAGGAAATCGTTGGTTAATTTTAATCTCTCTTGTTGTTGGACTTTCTTTTGGAGTTCACTTTATGGCGCTCCTTACCATTCCTTCATTAGGAATGATTTATTACTTCAAAAATTACAAAGACTATAATGCTAAATCCTTTATAATAGCAAATATTATTTCCATTGCTGTACTTTTATTCTTATTTAAATTACTACTTCCTAATGTTCTAAAAGTATTCGGTTATCTGGAAGTTTTCTTTGTAAATAGCATCGGATTACCATTTAATTCTGGAACGATTATCGCTGGAATTATCATTATTGCATTATTTTACTTCGGATTAAATTATACAAGAAAAAAGAATTATAAACTTCTAAATACAATTGTTTTAAGTGTTTTATTTATTCTAATAGGTTTTTCTACTTGGTTAATGGTTCCAATCCGTGCAAATGCAGGAACGGTTATTAACGAAAATAGTCCTACAGATGCACGACAACTTTTGGCTTATTACAATTTAGAGCAATACCCTGAGACACATCTTTTCTATGGACCAATGTATTCTGATGCCTTTGCTGGTCAGGATCCAGATAATCCTTACAAAGATGATAAGCCTAAATACGAAAGAAAAGGCAACAAATATGTTATTGTAAACAATTATAAAAACTCTAGAGTTGCTCCAAATAGTGCTCAAGAAGGTTTTCTTCCTAGAATGTGGAGTAGTGAACACGCTGCTAACTACATGAAGATTACAGGACCTTTAAACATTACCGTAAAACCAGAATATAGAAGTGAAAAACAATTAACAGATGCTGTAAGTCAGTTTAAACGCGACCTTGAAAATGGAGTTATTGATGAGGACGAATATTTAAACTTTATCAAGCAATTTAATGAATACCTTGTTATTGAAAAGCCTTCATTCCTACAAAACATGCATTACCTTTTTGAGTTTCAAATGGGATATATGTACTGGAGGTATTTTATGTGGAACTTTACTGGGCGTCAAGACGATATCCAAGGAAGACTAGACGACCATGGAAATTGGTTAAGTGGAATTAAATTTATTGATGAGTGGCGTTTAGGATCTCAAGAGAATCTTCCTTCGGATGTACTAAACAACAAAGCAAGAAATACCTACTTCTTCTTACCTTTAATATTAGGACTCATAGGTTTTCTATTTATTTTAAAATCTAGTAAACAACAATTCTGGATTCTCTTTTCGCTTTTCCTTTTTATGGGAATTGCCTTAAAAATATACTTAAATGAACGTCCTTTTGAACCTAGAGAAAGAGATTATGCCCTCGTTGGCTCCTTCTTTGTATTCTCTATGTGGATTGGAATGGGTGTTTATGCATTATTTGAAGAATTCAAAAAATATCTAAATCCAAAAATATTGGCTCCTGCCGTAACGGTTATTTGCTTTTTAGCCGTTCCTACAGTTATGGCTTACCAGAACTGGGACGATCATGACAGATCCGACAGATATACCGCACAATCGATGGCGAAATCTTACCTCGATTCTATTGAAGAAGATGCGGGTGCTATGTTATTTACAATTGGAGATAACGATACATTCTCCCTTTGGTATGCACAAGAGATAGAAGGATACCGTACCGATGTTAGAACTATCAATACCAGTTTGTTTGCTACAGATTGGTATATAGATCAAATGAAACGCGCCGCCTATGAAAGTGCTCCAATTCCATCTCAGCTTACACATGATAAATATGCCTTTGGAGTTCGAGATGTTGTTTATTACCAACAACTAACAGACGAGCGTTGGGATATTAAAAAATTCATGGATTGGATTGCTAATGACGATAACACTATTCGAAACCTCATCAAAAAAAGAGGCGGAGATACGAGTCAGTATCCAGAAAGTTACCTAAACCTTCCTTTCTACCCTACCAATAAAATTAGAGTACCTGTAAATAAGAAAAATGCCTTAGCAACAGGATTGGTAAAAGAAAAGGATTCAGCAGAAATTGTAGATTATATAGACATTGATTTACCAAAAAGTGCTTTGCCTAAAAATAGACTTTTAATGCTCGATTTATTAGCAAACAACGATTGGGAACGCCCAATTTACTTTACTGGTGGTAGTTTTGATCCTGCGGAATACCTATGGATGAAAGATTATTTACAACTAGATGGACTTGTTTATAAATTAGTTCCTATAAAAACGCCTATAGATAAAAACAATCCTTATGAAATGGGTCGCATTGACGAAGATTTAATGTACAACATTGTAATCGATTGGGAATGGGGAAATTCTGAATCTCCAGATATTTATCACGATCCAGAGACACGAAAAAATAGTATTTCTTACCGTGGTAATTTAGCGAGACTTACAGGAAAGCTTATTAATACTGGAAAAGAAGAAAAGGCTAAAGATGTACTTGATTTAGCTATGGAAAAAATGCCTTTTGGGTATTTCGGGTATTATGTATTCTTAGAACCTTATGTTGAAGGTTACTACAAAGTAGGCGAAAAAGAAAAAGCAAGAGCTCTTTACAAAGAGGTTGCTAAAAAATATCAAGAAAGCTTAAACTATTATAGCAACCTTCCAATAGACACTCAATATAGTTATGCATCAGATATAGTAAGCGACATTGAGCGTTACAGAAGTCTTCTCGACATTGTTGTTGCGAATGATGATAAGGAATTTGGATTACCAGAAACAACCACTTTTAATGAGTATTTAGAGCGTTTTAGTCATTTCTATAGAAGACCTGGAAATGCAAGTCCTACAGAAATGCCAGAAGGAGAACCTGTTATTGACGGTAATGCAATACCTGCAAATATGGATTCAGCAGTGATAGAAAATGCTCCAGTAAATGGAAAGGTAATTCCTCAAACAGAGATAGATTCTATCCCTTTAAATAATTAGTAACAACCTATAGGAAGCTGACTAAAAAGCAATTTATACCTGTCAAAACTGAGCTTGTCGAACTGAGCTTGTCGAAGTTTCGCAACTAACATTCAAGAGAATCCTTCGACAAGCTCAGGAAGATATTTAAAATTTAGGAGCTTTTTAAACAGCCTCTTAACAACATTCAGCGTAGTTAAAAAAAAGTATTTTTGGCTACGCTGAATTTCTTAATTTAGTAAGGAATCAACTACCTCGGCGCTAACCCGAAGTATTCCAACAAAACAACCTTAATTTATTTCGACACAGAGCCTTTCGGCAAACTCTGGGTAGAAGCTGAGGAATCAATCCCTCTGTGAGGGGTTAACAAATAGTAAACTCTAATTTAAATGAAACCTTATCTTACAAAAACACCTAGCGTAGTTAAATTCATTTTTAAAAACCTTATCTGGGATTTTAACACTGAAGACAAAGAAGTGTTTTTAACTTTTGATGACGGTCCAACTCCAGAAGTTACCACTTTTGTTTTAGACGAATTAAGGAAATACAATGCTAAAGCCACCTTTTTTTGTATAGGAAAAAATGTTGCTAAGCATCCAGAAATTTTTAAAAGTATTTTAGATGATGGACACCCTATTGGAAATCATACTCACAATCATTACAATTGCAAGGAGCATAAACTAGATTTATATATAGAGAATGTACTTTTAGCGGAAGAAACTATTCTTAAATATAATCCTAAAAACCAAGTACAACTTTTTAGACCACCCTATGGTAGAATCTCTAAAAAAGCTACTAAAACAATTAAACAAAAGGGATATAAAATTATAATGTGGGATATTTTAAGTGCCGATTTCGACACTTCCATTTCAGCAGAGAAATGTATAGAAAACGTTATTAAAAACGTAAAATCTGGAAGTATTATAGTTTTTCACGACAGCCTAAAAGCCTTTCCCATACTGCAACAAGCCCTTCCTGAAATCTTAAAAAACTTACAAAATCAAGGATATTCCTTTTCAGCAATATAAACTACACATAATCTTGCAACAAACCAATGAGGGTATTTGCGTCTTGCTCCCCACTTTGGCGCCAAACCATTTCTCCTGCTTTATAAATCATCAATGTTGGTAATCCTTTTACGCGTAGAGCCTCGGCTAATTCGCTGTTTTTATCAACATCAATTTTTATAACTCTAGCTTTATCTCCAAGTGCTGCTGCAACATCTCTTAAAACTGGATGCATTGCTGTAGAAGATTCATTCCACTCTGTATAAAAGTCTAATAACACCGGAATGTTACCGTGAATTAGCTCACCAAACTTTGACATAAATATTCAATTTTAACAACTTGATAAATCAAATGTAATAAAAAAACAGATAAAATGCTCTAAACAAGGCTTTTTAGCTAGCTTTTACTTACACTATTTCTTTAGATTTCTTTTTTAATTTTATAACCGTTACTTCTGGCCAAATTCCTACACGCCCTGGATAACCAATAAAACCTAAGCCTCTATTTACATTAATAAACTGTCCCGCTTTTTCATAAACTCCTGCCCAATATTTATACCTGTATTTTACTGGGCTCCATTTTAACCAACCCGGAATCTCTACTCCAAATTGCATTCCATGTGTGTGCCCACTTAAGGTTAAATGATAATGATATGGATGGTCTACAACTTGATACTGCCAATGAGACGGATCGTGACTCATTAAAATTTTAAAGTCGTTTTTATCTATATTTTCAATAGCCTTTTCAAGATCTCCTGCTTTTTTAAAACCGCCTTCTCCCCAATTTTCAACCCCAACAAGCGCCAAACGCTGACCTTCTTTTTCTAAAAACCTACTTTCATTTAATAGCAAGTTAAAGCCCATATCTTTTTGAATTTGCTTTAACTCATCCAAATTTGCTTTTTTTGCTTCTTCGGAAGGCCAATCGGCATAATCTCCATAATCATGGTTTCCTAAAACAGAATACACCCCATCTTTTGCATTAAGTTTTGAAAAAGTATCTTTCCACGTATGCATTTCCGAAGCAACATTATTTACTAAATCGCCCGTAAATAAAATTACATCCGATTCCTGTTTATTAATAAGATCTACTGCATAAGCTACCTTTTCTTTATCATCAAAACTTCCGCTATGTATATCCGAAATTTGCGTAATGGTATAACCATCAAAAGCATCTGGTAAATCGTCAAACTCCAGCGTGTGCTTTAAAACTTGATAATCATATTTTCCTTTATACATCCCATATAAAAGCGATAAAAAAGGAACTGCTGCAACTCCAATTGCAATCTGACTCATAAATCTTCTTCGAGATGGAAGTCCAGATGATGCAGCTTCACCTGACTGAAAAACCTTACCGAAAATCCATGTAAAAACCCGAACAACATCTTCTATCAGCATAAAAATTCCAGCGCTAAACCCTAAAGCCATAAACGCCAAAAACAAACCTACAGCAAATCCCATTTTATGAGTCATTCCATGACTCCTATCAAAATGACTAAACTGCAGATATACATTTGCTAAAACTGCTATAAAAACAATTCCGTATACTATTTGTAAATATGGATTTTTAACTAGTGTTCTAAAAGCTTGAAAGCCATAAAAGGCTCCTATAAGGTATATTATACCTAAGACTATAAAAAAACGTGACATATATTTTTCTTCGCTATTTTTAACAAAATTACCTTATATACAGACAAATAACCCTTTTTTACAGATTATTTAACTTTATCTACCATCTGCTTAATTAATGTTAAGTCGGATTTTGTAATAAAACTTTCATCACTAGCATTTCCGTTAAATGATATTTTAGGAGTTGCTGTGAGATTTTTATACGCACTACTTGCAGAGAAATGTATTTCAGAAAAACCATCCTTTTTAAATTCCAATACATTATCAATATTCACTCCACTACCAGGCATTATAACTATGCTATCTCCGTATTTACTTTTTAGCTTTTTCAATAATGATAATCCATCAATAGCTTTCTCCGCTTGTCCGCTAGTTAATACCCGCTTACATCCTATTTCTATTAACTGCTTAAGCGCTTCCTCAGGTTGAGAAACCCAATCAAATGCCCTATGAAAAGTAAATTCTAAAGGTTTTGAAAGCTCCACTAGCTCCCGAGTTCTGTCAATATCTAAATTATTATCGGCATCTAATACTCCAGAGACGATTCCGCTACAACCAATTTTCTTACAAAAAAGAATATCCTCTTTCATCACTTCAAATTCTTCATCAGAATAAGTAAAGTTTCCACTTCTTGGACGAATGAGCACAAAAACAGGAATAGATAATTGTTCTACAGCACGCACTAACATTCCATAAGAAGGCGTAATTCCTCCAACCGATAGTTCTCCGCAAAATTCTATTCTATTTGCCCCTCCCTCTTCGGCATTTAACGCAGATTCCACAGAATTTGCACAAATTTCTATAATCATATTCCTTATATTTAACCCAAATTTACCATTTCTTATTGTCAAAAAAAGTAATGATGCAAGCGTTGAAATATTCAAACCTCTTCATCATCAAGTAAAAATAAACAAGATATACCCATGCAAAGAAGAAAATTTCTAAAAAAGACAGGATTAGGAGCAACAGGAATACTATCTGTTCCGTTTTTAGCTTCTTGGACGGAAGATACAATTAACGTGACTCCAGAATCTATTGAAAAGCCTATAATTCCTATTGCTATTTGCACATGGAATTTTAAAAACGCTACTGCAAAAGCATGGGAAGTTTTAAATAATGGAGGCACCTCTCTGGACGCTGTTGAACAAGGCGTAATGGTAGAAGAAGCCGATGTAAACAACCAAACCGTAGGAAAAGGTGGCCGACCAGATAGAGATGGCAATGTTACATTAGACGCCTGTATTATGGATAAAGATGGAAATTGTGGCTCGGTAGTTTATTTGCAAAATATTGCACATCCAATTTCTGTAGCTAGAAAAGTGATGGAAGAAACGCCACATGTAATTCTAGCAGGAAAAGGAGCAGAACAATTTGCTTATGAAAAAGGGTTTCAGAAAGAAAACTTACTTACCGAACAATCCAAAAAAGAATGGTTAAAATGGAAAGAAGAATCTAAATATGAAACCATTATTAATATTGAAAACCACGACACTATTGGAATGCTTGCTATTGATAAAAATGGAGATCTTGCAGGCGCCTGCACCACAAGTGGAATGGCCTATAAAGTAAATGGGCGCGTTGGAGATTCCCCAATTATTGGCGCCGGACTTTTTATAGATAATGAAGTTGGCGGAGCAACAGCAACAGGAGTTGGAGAAGAAGTAATTAAAACTGTAGGTTCGTTTTTAATTGTAGAGTTAATGCGACAAGGGAAATCGCCTCAAAAAGCTTGTGAAGAAGCTGTGAACAGAATTATAGCAAAAAATAAAAATCATGATACCTTCCAGATAGGATTTTTAGCCATCAATAAAAAAGGAGAAACAGGATCTTACTGCATACACCCTGGGTTTAGCTATAGCAAATATGATGGCACAGGACAAAGTAATAATCCTTCAGGATCCTTCGTCAAAGAAAAGTAAACAACTACGAGCCATTTAAATCTCATTTAACTTTTTTAACTTTACAAACTATCTATTTTTCTAAATCTTAAATTTCAAACAAAAAAATATGGCTGAGCAAAAAAGGCTTTTTCTTTTAGATGCATACGCATTAATATTCCGAGGATATTATGCTTTTATAAAAAACCCTAGAATCAATTCAAAAGGAATGGATACTTCAGCCATTATGGGGTTTATGAACTCTCTTTTAGATGTTATCAAAAGAGAGCAACCAGACCATCTAGCGGTTGCTTTTGACAAAGGAGGGAGTGTAGACCGAGTAGAAATGTTTGAAGCTTATAAGGCCAACCGAGATGAAACCCCTGAAGCCATTAGAATAGCAGTTCCTATTATTCAAGATATTTTAAAAGCAATGCATATTCCTTGTATTGTAAAAGAAGGATACGAAGCCGATGATATTATTGGAACGCTAGCAAAACAAGCGGAAAAAGCAAACTATAAGGTGTATATGGTTACTCCAGATAAAGATTTTGCGCAATTAGTTTCAGAAAATATATTTATGTATCGCCCAGCGAGAATGGGAAATGGAATTGAAATTTGGGGAATTCCAGAAGTTCAAAAAAAGTTTGAAATAGAAACCCCAGACCAAGTAATAGATTTTTTAGGAATGATGGGAGATGCTGTGGATAATATCCCAGGATTACCAGGTGTTGGAGAAAAAACAGCCAAGAAATTCTTAAAAGAATTCGGCAGTATGGAAAACCTTTTAGCAAACACCGATAAGCTGAAAGGAAAGATGAAAGAAAAAGTAGAAGCTAATAAAGAACAAGGATTATTATCTAAAGAATTGGCGCGTATTATGTTGGATGTGCCTGTAGAATTTCATGAAAACGATTTTAAATTAGACACTCCAGATATTGAAAAAGTCCAAGAAATTTTTCAGGAATTAGAATTTAGAAGGCTTGCTGAAAATCTGATGAAAACTTTTAAACAAGAAGACACTCCTTCCGAAGAAAGTAATCCATCAGAAAATAAGGGCAAGGTAAACAACAGTTTAGAAGTTCAATATGACCTTTTTGGGAGTAACGACACTACTGAGCAAACAACCACTACCAGCATTTCTGGATACAAAACCCTTGCACAAGTTCCACATTTATACCAACACGCCAATACGCCATTAGCCAGAAAGCTTTTACTACAAAAGTTAATGCAACAAAGTAGCGTGTGTTTTGACACGGAAACTACAAGCCTAAAATCGTTAAATGCAGCATTGGTAGGCTGTGCCTTTTCTTGGGAACCTGGAACGGGTTATTATGTTTCTTTCCCTGAAGACCAAAAAGAAACACAAAATATCTTAGAAGAATTCAGACCATTTTTTGAAAATGAAGAAATTGAAAAAATCGGTCAGAATTTAAAATATGATATTAAAGTACTTTCCAATTACAACATGCCTGTTAAAGGACCGATTTTCGATACCATGATAGCGCATTACCTTATCAATCCAGATATGCGCCACAACATGGATGTATTGGCAGAAACTTATTTAAACTACTCCCCTGTTTCTATAGAAACTCTTATTGGTAAAAAAGGAAAGAATCAACGTTCTATGCGAAGCGTTGCTTTAGAAGAGCAAACAGAATATGCCGTTGAAGATGCTGACATTACACTTCAGCTAAAAAATATTTTTGAGCAAGAATTACCAAATAGAAATGCTAAAAAACTATTTGAAGAAATAGAAGCACCACTTGTAAAAGTGTTGGCGGACATGGAAATAGAAGGAATTAATTTAGATGAAAAATTTCTTCATTCCTTAACAAAAGACCTCAATAATGATATTCTCAGATTAGAGAAAGACATTTTTGAGCAAGCAGGGGAAGAATTTAATTTAGCTTCTCCAAAACAATTAGGCCCTATTTTATTTGATAAATTAAAATTGGTAGACAAACCTAAGAAGACCAAAACAGGTCAATATTCTACCGCAGAAGATGTACTCTCTTACTTAGCAAAAGACCACCCAATTGTTGCTGATATTTTACAATGGAGACAACTCAATAAATTAAAAAGCACTTATGTTGATGCATTGCCAAATGAAATCAACAAAAAAACAAATAGAATACATACCGTTTATAGTCAGGCTGTAGCCGCCACAGGAAGGTTAAGCTCCAATAATCCTAACTTACAAAACATCCCAATACGTACAGAAAGAGGTAGACAAGTAAGAAAAGCCTTTATTCCACGGAATGAGGATTACATTTTATTAGCAGCAGATTATTCTCAAATAGAACTTCGTATTATTGCTGCTTTAAGTGAAGAAGACACCATGATAAAAGCCTTCCAAGAAGGTCAAGATATTCATGCCTCCACAGCAGCTCAAGTTTTTAAAGTTCCTATTGAAGAAGTAACGCGCGAACAACGTGGTAATGCTAAAACCGTTAATTTCGGAATTATATATGGGGTATCTGCCTTTGGATTAAGCAACCAAACCACCTTATCTAGAAGCGAAGCTAAAGAGTTAATAGAAACTTATTATGAAACATACCCAAAATTAAAAGCCTATATGAGCAAGCAAGTTCATTTTGCTCAAGACAATGGGTATGTGGAGACCATTTTAGGTCGCCGTAGATATTTAAAAGATATTAATTCTAGAAATCAAGTAGTTCGTGGTGCTGCTGAAAGGAATGCAGTAAACGCTCCAATACAAGGAAGTGCTGCCGATATTATAAAAATTGCCATGATAAATATTCATCAGAAATTAAAAGAAGGCAATTTTAAAACTAAAATGCTTTTACAAGTACATGATGAATTGGTGTTTGATGCATACAAAGAAGAACTAGACACTGTAAAACAGATGATTAAAACAGAAATGGAAAGCGCATACAAAATGAGTGTTCCATTAGATGTTGAAGTAGGAACTGGAAATGATTGGCTGGAGGCGCATTAATTTATTCAAAATAATGGGAGGATTTTATATACTCCCTCCCAAATTATTATTAGCTTTTATAAAATTTGCTCTTTAAAATCAAAACATGAAACAGTTACTTATAACAAGATTCTTTTAACTTACTAGAAACCAACTTTTTCTTATCAACAAATAATTAACATCCTCTATTTGTAAATAACATAAATAATTGTACTTTTGCACCCCATTATCCCGAATTCACGTTTGGGTATGGGAATGGAATGTTTAATTTTTTAAAATAAGTTAGTGTGGATACATTAAGCTACAAAACAATTTCAGCAAACAAAGCTACTGTAAACAAGCAGTGGGTTTTAGTTGACGCTGAAGGTCAGACGCTAGGACGTCTTTCTTCTAAGGTAGCAAAACTACTTAGAGGTAAGTACAAGCCTAATTACACACCGCATGTTGACTGTGGAGATAACGTTGTTATCATCAATGCAGAGAAAATCAACTTAACGGGTAAAAAATGGGATGCAAAACAATACGTGCGTCACACAGGTTACCCAGGCGGTCAAAGAACAACAACAGCGACGGAACTTTACAAAAAAGATCCTACTCGTTTGTTAGAAAAATCAATTAAAGGAATGCTTCCTAAAAACAAATTAGGTGCTGAGTTATTCCGTAATTTAAAAGTGTATGTTGGAACTGAGCACGCTCAAGAAGCTCAAAAACCAGCTACAATTAACTTAAACGATCTTAAATAATGGAAGTAATTCACAAAATCGGCAGAAGAAAAACTGCAGTTGCAAGAGTGTACGTTTCTGAAGGTGAAGGTAAAATCACCATCAACAAAAAAGAATTTGCACAATACTTCCCAACACCAACATTACAGTACAAAGTACAACAACCTCTTACATTAACAGAGAACGTTGAGAACTTTGACATTAAAGTAAATGTTTTTGGTGGTGGTGTAACAGGACAAGCAGAAGCTATCCGTTTGGCAATCTCTAGAGCAATGTGCGAAATAGATGCCGAAAACAGATTGACTCTTAAACCAGAAGGATTATTAACTAGAGATCCAAGAATGGTAGAGCGTAAGAAATTTGGTCAGAAGAAAGCACGTAAGAAATTCCAATTCTCGAAACGTTAATCTGTATCAATTTTTACATATGTGTATTCGTACACATTGTTCATTTATTATTGAATTTAAAACATGTCGTTGCTTCACCTCTTTATAAAAGAAGCGAAGATAAGTTTAGCATCCAAATGGGAAAGGCAATCGAGCAATCGTGACCACTTTAACATTGCTAAATATTCAAACCCACATTGTGGGCAACGGAACGTAAACTATTACAAAAATGGCAAATAACATAGAAGTTAAAGACTTACTAGAAGCAGGTGTACATTTTGGTCACCTTACTAGAAAATGGAATCCAAATATGGCTCCTTATATCTATATGGAGCGTAACGGAATCCACGTTATCAATTTATACAAAACAGCTGCTAAGATTGAAGAAGCTAACGAAGCTCTTAAAAAAATCGCAGCATCAGGTAGAAAAATACTTTTCGTAGCTACCAAAAAACAAGCAAAAGATATCGTTGCTGAAAAAGCAGGAGCAGCAAACATGCCTTACATCACAGAAAGATGGCCAGGTGGTATGCTTACTAACTTTGTTACTATTAGAAAAGCGGTTAAGAAAATGGCTGCTATTGATAGAATGAAGAAGGACGGTACTTTTGACACACTTTCTAAAAAAGAAAAACTACAAGTAGATCGTTTAAGAGCTAAGCTTGAGAAAAACTTAGGTTCTATTTCTGACATGACTCGTTTACCAGGGGCATTGTTTATTGTAGATACTATGCGTGAGCATATCGCAGTGAAAGAAGCACAAAAATTAAACATTCCAATATTTGCAATGGTAGATACTAACTCAGATCCTAGAGAAGTTGAGTACGTTATACCATCTAATGATGATGCTTCAAAATCTATCGAAAAAGTTCTTACGCACGTAACAGACGCTATTAACGAAGGTCTTTCTGAAAGAAAAGCTGATAAAGCTGCTGAAAAGCAAGCTGAAGAAGATGAAGAAACTAAAGCAGAGACCGCAGCTAAAGAAAAAAAAGCTAAGGCTTTAGAAACTGAAGAAAACGATTAAATAATAATTTCTTAAAGTCGTTATCTTTTTATCTTCTCTACTTTTGTATTGAAATAAATTGATAACGACTTTATTAAGTTAAAGTACCCAAAGGTTACACCTTAAGGTTACTCAAAAATAAATTTAAAAACTATTCCAATTTGTAGGGCAAGACAATAAAACCCTCAAAGAGGAATTAAAACTGATAAAGAAATGGCAAAAATTACAGCCGCTGAAGTAAATAAACTAAGAAAAGCTACCGGAGCTGGTATGATGGATTGTAAAAATGCATTAGTAGAAGCTGAAGGTGATTTCGATACAGCAGTAGAAGTTCTTCGTAAAAAAGGACAAAAAGTTGCAGCTAAAAGAGCTGACAGAGAATCTACTGAAGGTGCAGTTATTGCAAAGGTTAACGATGCAAACAGCAGAGGTGTTATTGTTTCTCTTAACTGTGAAACAGACTTTGTTGCTAAAAACGATACTTTCGTAACTTTAGCAAACGAACTTGCTGAATTAGCGCTAAGCTTTGATTCTAAAGAAGCATTTTTAGAAGCAGATTACAAAGGAGTTAAAGTTGCCGACAAATTAATCGAGCAAACTGGAGTAATTGGTGAGAAAATTGAAATTGGAGATTTCAGAACTTTAGAAGCTCCATTTGTAGGTTCTTACATTCACGCTGGTAACAAAATAGCTACTTTAGTTGGTTTATCTGCAAACGCTGAAGGAGTAGATGTTGCTGCTAAAGATGTTGCTATGCAAGCTGCCGCTATGAATCCTGTTGCTTTAGACGAGTCTGGTGTTGACCAAGAGGTTATCGATAAAGAAATCGAAATTGCTAAAGATACACTAAGAGCTGAAGGGAAACCAGAAGCTATGTTGGAAAACATCGCTAAAGGTAAATTAAAGCGTTTCTTTAAAGACAATACTTTAGTAAACCAAGACTTTATTAAAGACAGCAAACAAAGCGTTGCTGAATACGTAAAATCTTTTGACAAAGAACTTACTGTAGTAGCATTTGAAAGAGTAGCTTTAGGATAATTCTAAGTTACTTTTAAACATATCAAAACCCACTTCCAAAATAATTTTGAAAGTGGGTTTTTCTTTTTCGCAATAGTCCATACTTCTTTCTGTGAGAAGGTTTTAGATGCTCCTTATTAAATTGCAATCTGAAACTACAGCTTTCCATTGTACAGAATTACCTACACTCCCTTCGCTTTCATTCAAAATAAACAGCCTTACTTTAAATAGGTTTTTGAAAACACTTAATTATTTTGCTTATTTTTGCTTCGGAAAATTTTCAGAAATAATCTTCAACAGAAAAACATGCAATACAAAAGAATACTTCTAAAACTAAGCGGAGAAGCCCTTATGGGGGAAAAACAATACGGGATTGACCCAAAAAGACTTAAAGAATATGCTGAAGAAATTCAAACTGTTATTGAGTCTGGTGTAGAAGTTGCCGTTGTAATTGGTGGAGGAAATATTTTTAGAGGACTAGCAGGAGCAAGCAATGGAATGGATCGTGTACAGGGCGATCATATGGGAATGTTAGCAACCGTAATTAACGGACTTGCATTGCAATCTGCCTTGGAAGACGAAGGTATAGAAACACGCTTACAGTCGGCTATTAAAATCAATGAAGTAGCAGAACCTTTTATTAGAAGACGTGCTATTCGTCATCTAGAAAAAGGGCGTGTTGTAATTTTTGGTGGAGGAACAGGAAATCCTTATTTTACCACAGACTCTGCAGCTGTTTTACGTGCTATCGAAATAAATGCTGATGTTATTTTAAAAGGAACTAGAGTTGATGGAATCTACACCTCAGATCCTGAAAAAAATAAAGACGCGACAAAATTTGACAACATCACTTTTAAAGATGTGCTAAATAAAGGGTTAAAAGTAATGGACACAACAGCCTTTACTTTGAGTCAGGAAAACGAATTACCTATTATTGTATTCGATATGAATAAACCTGGTAACTTACTAAAAGTGGTTTCAGGAGAAAATATTGGTACAAAAGTAAATCTTTAATAAACTTGGCTTATTTTAGCCAAACTATTGAAAACATACATAGTTATGAACGAAGAAGTAGACTTTATAATGGATAGTGCCAAAGAAGCAATGGATGGCGCTATAAAGCATTTAGAAAAAGAATTTGTAAACATACGTGCCGGAAAAGCAAGTCCAGCTATGGTTGGAAGTGTTATGGTAGATTACTATGGTTCTCCTACGCCTTTGAGCCAAGTAGCCAATGTAAATACTCCAGACGGAAGAACTATTTCTATTCAACCTTGGGAAAAAGGAATGCTTCAAGAAATTGAAAGAGGAATTATGATTGCCAACCTCGGTTTCAACCCAATGAATAATGGGGAAATGGTTATTATTAACGTTCCACCACTAACTGAAGAAAGAAGAAGAGATTTAGTAAAACAAGCAAAAGCAGAAGCAGAAGACGCAAAAGTGTCTATTAGAAGTGCTAGACAAGATGCTAATAAGGAAATCAAAAAACTTGATATTTCTGAAGATTTAAAAGCAAATGCAGAAGTAGATGTTCAAGCTTTAACCGATGAATACATCAAAAAAACGGACGCTACATTAGCAGTGAAAGAAAAAGAAATTATGACGGTATAACAATCGTTAAACTTTCAATAAAAAATAAAGCGACTTCTACGAGTCGCTTTATTTTTTTGTAACATTACAAGATATTCTAAAAGCATTGTTTTCCCCTAGTAAATGAAAAACTTAGCATCCTATATTTTAGTTTTCTTTTTATTATTAGTAAAATCTAATTTTGCCCAAGATGTTATTCATGGAAGTATACAAGACAAAGAAACTAAAACCCCACTCCCCTTTGCAACTATAGTTGCAAAGGAGAACAATACGGTTTCTAATTTGGACGGTAAATTTTCAATTGAGATTGCTAACAATAATCAAAAGTTATTAGTTAGCTACGTAGGTTATAAGCCAAAAGAAGTAACAGAATTGAATGACAATCTAGTTATTCAACTTGAAAAAAATATTGAAAAGTTAGATGAAGTTGTTCTTCAACAGCAAAAAGTAAACAATGCTAATACAATCATTAAAAAAGCTATTGTAAATAGGCAGAAAAATAACCCAGAAGACGTTTTAAACACATTCAATTATAGAAGCTATAGCAAATTAATTATTACGGCCGATAAAGATTCTATAAATGGAACTATCGATTCTATTTTTAGAGTGAAGAAAAAAGGATTGAAGTTTAAGAAAATAGATTCCACCAATTATCAGCTTAAAAAGCAACTAGAAAAATCTCATTTATACATTTTAGAAAAAGCTTCAAATTTTTTATTCTCAAAACATCGAGGAAAAAGAGAAACTATACTTGGAACACACATGGCTGGATTAAGCAAACCTATTTATGAGGTGCTTGCTTTAGAAATGCAATCTTTTTCTTTTTATAAAAATCATTATAAAGTTTTCGGAACCGAATTTGTAAGTCCACTAGGAGAGTCTGCATTAAAAACATATAATTACAAAATTTTAGACACCGTTGTAGAGCAAAACAGAGAAGGCTATTTGGTACATTATTACCCAAAAGAGGACAAAGAAAAGATAGCCTTGGAGGGGGTATTATATATAGATAGAGAAAGTTATGCCTTACAAAAAACCATCTCACAACTAAATGCTTCGATAGACGTACAAGCGGTTCAAAATTACACCTACTTTCCAAAAGAAAACATTTGGTTCCCTACAAATAACAAAGTGGTAGTTGGAAAAGGAGATAACAATAATGTAGTAAACCTTTTTGGGACACTAAGAATTGCATCCAGCTCTAAAATGGAAGACTCCACTTTTGTTAGTACAAATCCAGATGATATTACAAAACACATTTATCTAACTTCAGAAACCAACAATTTTGAAATTAGATTAAACAGTCCTGTTACTATTGAAAGAAGAGGCACTGCAATTGAGCTTGTAGATGTAGCCTCAGAACGAGATGAAGAATTTTGGAAAACCTATAGAACTAAACCAATTTCAGAAAAAGAAAAAGAAACCTATACTGCTGTTGACAGCCTAGTTGCAGCCAATAATTACGAGAAAAAATTATCATTTATTAGAAAAGCTGCAGTAGGGTACGTAAGTACAAAATACATAGATTTTGACTATAAATCCTTATTGAAATTTAACCGTTACGAAGGTTTTAGAATAGGGATGAGTGCGGTTACAAATAATAATTTCTCTAATAAATATAAGATTCATGGATATGGAGCTTACGGAACCAAAGATGGTAATTTTAAATATGGTTTTGGAGCAGAAAGAAGATTAGACAAATATGACGATACTAGAATTGGAATTAATTACAAAGACGATTTAGTAGAAACTGGAAGCTTAACTTTTATAACAGACGGAAGAGCCTTTTACCTATTTGAACCACGCCTTTTTAATTTGAGTCAATTTCATAAGGTAAACGATATTAGCACCTACATGACTCACGATTTCACCCCAAAATTAAGCTCTAAATTACAATTATCTCATCAAGATGTAAAACCTACTTACGAATATACATTTACCAATGACGGAAAAACGTATGAAAGCTATCAAACAAGCTCGATTACAGCTTCCATACAATGGAATCCGTTTAATAAATACATGCAAACTAATACAGGAAAAGTAGTTATTGAGAATAACTATCCCCAATTTACTATCCAAACTACACAAGCGTTAAGAAACATTTTTGATAGCGATTTAAGTTTTTCTAAAATATCCATGCGGGTTATGCATGAAATTAGTCCGCTTAACATGGGCAAAACAACATTCCTATTTGTTGGAGGAATTGGCTTTGGAGATTTGCCAATTACAGAATTATACAACACCTCTCCAAACCAACCAGATGGAGAACATATTTTAAATAGATTTTCGGTAGCTGGACGCGATAGCTTTGAAACCATGTATTTTAACGAATTCTTTTCGGATAGATACGCAGTTGCTCAAGCAAAACATTATTTTAAACGCTTTAATATTACCGATAAATTTAGACCAGAATTAGTTTTAATCTCCCGCTTTGCAATTGGAAATATTTCTGAAAGACAACAACATGAGGGTATTGAGTTTAGCTCTTTAGAAAATGGATACTTAGAGAGCGGTCTAGAAGTAAATAAAATTCTTAAAGGATTTGGATTAAACTTTATGTATAGATACGGCGCATACCATTTACCAAATTTTGACGATAATATCTCCTTTAAGTTTACCTACTATTTTACTTTAGGTTTTTAGGCACATTCGCAGAGGTTCTTTACCTTTGCATGGAAATTTTTTTTGATGATAAACAAGATCAGTAAAGGCTTTTGGAAGAAAACGGCGAGAATAATTCTCCGCAATCGTATTATTATTTTATTGATTCTTCTTGGAGTCACTGTTTTCCTAGCCATGCAATGGAAAAACATGCGCTTTACTTTTACGGAAGCAAATTTACTCCCAGACCATCACCCTGTTAACGTTGAGTACAATAAATTTTTAGATACTTTCGGCGAAGAAGGAAATTTAATTATAATTGCTGTAAAAGACAGTAATTTATTCACTCCAGAAAATTTTAACGAATGGAATAAATTAAGCAAACAACTTCAAGCAAAACCAGAAGTTGATGCAGTTATTTCTACAGAAAGCCTCCAAAAACTCGTAAAAAATACCGAAAAACACCAATTTGAATTAGAACCTTTAATTAAAAACGAATTAAAGAATAAAGCTGAAGTAGACAGCATTAAAGATGAACTTTTCTTAAAACTCCCGTTTTACGAAAGTTTACTTTTCAATAAAAAAACGCACACTATAAGAACTGCTATTTATATTGATAAAGAAATAGTAAACACCAGTGTTCGAAAAGATTTTGTAATTAATGATTTTGAACCATTAATAGACGATTTCGAAGCTAAAACTGGACTAGATGTTAAAGTATCTGGAATGCCATACATCCGAACTTTAAACTCTCAAAGTATCATAGACGAAATTAGCATGTTTATTGGTGCTGCCTTAGGAGTGACCTCTCTTATTTTCTTTTTCTTTTTTAGATCCTTTAGAGCAACTTTTATCTCCATGATAGTTGTAATTATAGGTGTAATGTGGGCATTTGGGATTTTAGGTTTATTACACTATGAAATTACCGTTTTAACAGCATTGATCCCTCCTTTAATAATTGTAATTGGGATTCCCAACTGTATATTCCTCATTAACAAGTATCAGCAGGAAGTTCAAAAACATGGAAATCAAGCAAAGTCTTTACAGCGGGTAATTTCAAATGTAGGTAATGCAACATTAATGACCAACATTACCACAGCGGCTGGTTTTGCTACTTTTATTATTACTGAAAGTAAACTTTTAAAAGAATTTGGTATTGTTGCCTCTCTAAACATTTTTGCAATTTTTGTTTTATCGTTACTGATAATTCCAATTATCTATAGCTTTATGCCTCTACCTAAAACGAAGCATTTAAAGCACCTAAACACAAAATGGATCAACACTTTTGTGGGATGGATGGAAAATTCGGTTCGTAACCATAGAATAGCTGTGTTTATAATATCATTAATAGCTTTAATTGGTAGCATTATCGGAATATACCAAATTAGAATTTCAGGGAGTTTAATAGAAGACATGCCTCAAGATGCTGCCTTTTTTGATGATATTCGCTTTTTTGAAAAAGAATTTGACGGAATCCTTCCTGTTGAAATTATGGTAGACACCAAAAGAAAAAATGGGGTTTTAAAACTTACCACACTTCGTAGAATGGAAGAGCTGGAGACCCTTATAAAAGAAATTCCAGAACTTTCCGATCCTATTTCTGTTACCAACTTGGTAAAATACTCCAAACAGGCATATTACAACGGAAATCCAAATTACTACCAATTACCAAATAATCAGGAAAATACTTTTATCCTTTCTTACGCAAAAAAATCGGCTAATAACGCAGATTTACTTAAGAGTTTTGTGGACTCTACAGGACAAATAGCTAGAATCACCACTTTTATGCAGGACATAGGTACCGATAAAATGGAAGGCATAGAAGCAGATTTATGGAAAAAAATACACAAAGTTTTACCTCAAGACAGATATGACGTTACGTTAACAGGAAAAGCATTGGTTTTTATGAAAGGAACAAAGTACTTGGTAAAGAATTTAGTAATGTCTTTAGCATTGGCTATTTTCCTTATCTCTCTTTTTATGGCCTATATGTTTAGGTCTTTTAAAATGATTATTGTTTCACTAATTCCAAATATATTACCCCTTATTATTACTGCTGGTATGATGGGCTTTTTAGGAATTCCTATCAAACCTTCAACTATTTTAGTATTTAGTGTAGCTTTTGGAATTTCTGTGGATGATACCATTCACTTCTTAGCAAAGTATAGACAAGAACTTACAAAAAGTCACTGGAACATTAGAAAATCTGTTTATAATGCCCTACGCGAAACAGGCGTTAGTATGTTCTATACTTCTATTGTACTCTTCTTTGGATTTTCTGTATTTATGCTAAGTAGTTTTGGAGGCACAAAAGCTCTTGGAGGCTTAGTTTCCTTTACACTTTTAATTGCCATGCTAGCCAATTTAATACTTCTTCCTGCATTATTATTGGCTTTAGAAAGAAATATTGCAAACAAGCAAGTGCTTAAAAAGCCAAATATAGATGTACTTCCCAAAAGCAGTAAAGAATAAAATATATTAAAAATTTATACCAATAAATCCCCATTTGTATTAGCATCAAATGGGGATTTTATTTTAGATAATCATTTAATCATAATGTATTTACAAAAAAAAGTCTGCCGAAAACAAAGTTTCCGAACAGACTTTAAGGTTCCCCCAAACCTACATTCTTATATATTTTTATTGTGTCTTTTAAGACAGCGTATGCACTATTTTCTACAAATATATCAAATTAATATAATAGCATAAAAGGGTTTTTATCCCTTTTTTTGTCCTACAAAAATTATCTTAAAATTTATAGGCTTATGTTAAATGTACGAAAAAATTTGATTTGTTCTACATCATTAATATTTAATTTTCTTGCATTTAACAAAAGAATAATGTTATGGTACAAATATTTTTAAGAATCAAAGCTACAATGCTTATAATTAATAGGTTTAAAATTTTATCTTTGTGCCCACAATTATTTGATGTAACCCATAATGAAATTAGATAACATTAAAGAACTGCTTGGTGGTGAGAAATTACTTCAAGAAGTTAGCGTTAAAGGATGGATTCGAACTTTTAGAAGCAACCGTTTTATTGCACTAAACGATGGTTCCACAATAAATAACATTCAATGTGTTGTTGACTTTGAAAATATTTCAGAAAAAATATTAAAACAACTTAATACTGGAGCAGCAGTTAGCATAAACGGAACGCTTGTTGAGAGCCAAGGAAAAGGGCAAAATGTAGAAATCCAAGTTAAAGACATTGCTATTTTAGGAGAATCTAATCCGGAAGAATATCCTATTCAGCCAAAAAAGCACTCCTTAGAATTCCTTAGAGAGAAAGCGCATCTTAGAGTTAGAACAAGCACTTTTAGTGCTATTATGCGTGTTCGTTCTTCTTTATCGTTTGCTGTACATCAATATTTCAATCAGAATGGGTTTAATTATGTTCACACCCCTATTATTACAGGTTCTGATGCTGAAGGCGCTGGAGAAATGTTTAGAGTTTCTACCCTAGACATTAAAAACCCTCCGCTCACAGATAACAAAGAAATTGATTTTAAAGAAGATTTCTTCGGAAAAGAGACAAATCTTACCGTTTCTGGTCAATTAGAAGCCGAAACATATGCAATGGGATTAGGGAAAGTTTATACTTTTGGCCCTACTTTTAGAGCAGAAAACTCAAATACTTCTAGACACTTGGCAGAATTCTGGATGATTGAACCAGAAGTTGCTTTTCTAGATTTAGACGGCAATATGGATCTTGCTGAAGATTTTATAAAGTATGTTATTAAATATGTGCTAGATAACTGTAAAGATGATTTAGAATTTCTAGAGCAACGTTTATTACAAGAAGAAAAAACAAAGCCGCAAGCAGAAAGAAGTGAAATGACGCTTACAGAAAAGCTACATTTTGTAATAGACAACAACTTTAAGCGTGTAAGCTATACAGAAGCTATAGAAATATTAAAAAATTCTAAGCCTAATAAAAAGAAAAAATTCAACTATATTATTGAAGAGTGGGGTGCGGATTTACAAAGTGAGCATGAACGCTATCTTGTAGAGAAGCATTTTAAAACTCCAGTAATTTTATTTGATTACCCTGCAGACATAAAGGCTTTTTACATGAGAGCCAATGAAGATGGGAAAACGGTTAGAGCAATGGACATTCTCTTCCCTGGTATTGGAGAAATTGTTGGTGGCGCCCAAAGAGAAGAACGTTATGATGTTTTAAAAGAAAAAGTGGAAGCCATGGGAATTGATGAAAAAGAGCTTTGGTGGTACCTAGAACTTAGAAAATTTGGAACGGCAACACACAGTGGATTCGGACTTGGATTTGAGCGTTTAGTGTTATTTGCAACAGGAATGACAAACATTAGAGACGTAATTCCTTTCCCTAGAACACCACAAAACGCCGAATTTTAGAATAAATTAACAGTAAACAGTAATAAAACTAGCATATGAACACATTTCATATAGCTAGTTTTTTTATTTTTATATAAAGGTTAAAAAATATATGCTAAAGCAGCAGTTACAATTTAAATTATCGCAGAAATTATCTCCGCAGCAGATTCAATTAATGAAATTGATTCAACTGCCTACACAAGCTTTTGAACAGCGTTTAAAACAAGAGCTTGAAGAAAATCCTGCATTAGAAAGTGGTAAGGATGATAATGATTTTGAGAATGACGATATCGATAATTCACAGCAAGACGATTACGACAACGAATCTATAAATGCTGAAGATATAAATGTAGACGAATATTTAAGTGACGATGAAGTGCCAGAATATAGGCTCCAAGCAAATAATTACAGTAGTGATGACGATGAAAAATCGGTTCCATACGCTGCGGGAACTTCTTTTCATCAGCATTTATTAAACCAGTTAAATACTTTTAGACTGAATGATGAAGAACGTGATATTGCTGAATTTTTAGTAGGAAGTGTAGATGAGAGCGGTTACATCCGAAGAGCAATACCAGACATAGTAGACGATCTTGCCTTTACTCAAAATGTATTTACAGAAGAAAAACAAGTAGAACGAATCCTTCATATAACACAACAATTAGATCCTGCTGGGGTTTGCGCCAGAAACCTTCAAGAATGTTTATTAATTCAACTTGAAAGGAAAGAACCTACACAAAGTGTAGACCTTGCTTATGAAATATTAGACAAATCTTTTGAACAGTTTACAAAAAAGCACTACACCCGTCTAATTCAAAAATACGATATCACTGAAGAAGAACTCAGAGACGCAATACATGAAATAGAGCGTCTAAACCCAAAACCAGGAGGCTCTTATTCTGGAAATAATAGAATTGTAGAACATGTAGTCCCAGATTTTAACATTAGAATTGTTGACGGAGAACTAGAGCTAACATTAAACGGAAGAAACGCTCCAGAACTTCATGTGTCTAGAGAATATAATAATATGCTGAAAGGCTATAAAGACACTAAAACTAAGTCAAAATCTCAAAAAGATGCCGTTCAGTTTATCAAACAAAAATTAGATGCTGCAAAGTGGTTTATAGACGCTATTAAACAACGTCAAGAAACGCTTTATGTAACTATGAATTGCATTATGCATTATCAAGAAGAATATTTTTTAACAGGAGACGAACGCAAACTTCGCCCTATGATTTTAAAAGATATTGCCGATACAATTGGAATGGATGTTTCTACTGTTTCTAGAGTTGCAAACAGTAAATATGTAGACACTCCTTACGGGACTAAACTAATAAAAGAATTTTTCTCTGAATCAATGAAAAATGATGAAGGAGAAGATGTTTCCACTAGAGAAATTAAAAAAATATTAGAAACTGTAATTAATGAAGAAGAGAAAAGAAAACCCCTAACCGACGATAAGTTAGCTGCTATTTTAAAAGAAAAAGGATATCCAATTGCAAGAAGAACTGTAGCTAAATACAGAGAGCAACTCCACATCCCTGTTGCGCGTCTAAGAAAAGAAATTTAATGCGAATATTTTCAAAATTAATTAGTCATATTTTTAATCCCTTATTTTTTCCGCTAGCAGGTTCGATTCTTTATTTTTTTATCACCCCAAAATTTAACCCGCCCGAAGCTAAGCGATTAATATTACTTGCTATTTTAATATTAACAGTAATAATTCCTTTTATATTTTTCTTACTGCTAAGAAATTTAGGATGGATTACAAATAACGGACTGACTCATATTAAAGAACGGAAGATTCCTCTTTACATTTTCATTATAGTAATTTACATCACAATAATGAAAATTACTACGTTTGATTTTTCAATTGAGTTGTATTATTACTTTATTGGCATTTTAGGAGCTCTTTTAAGCTGTTTAATAATGATTTACTTCAATTTCAAAGCAAGTATGCATATGATGGGAATTTGCGGCTTAACAACCTTTATCTTAGGCTTGTCTTTTCATTATGAAATAAACATTACCTTAGGGTTATCACTATTAGTTTTAATTACTGGAATAGTAGCTACCGCAAGACTCTATTTAAAATCTCATACGTATCCAGAAATCATTATAGGATGTTTTATAGGTGTTATTACCCAATTCTTAACCTTTGGATACTGGCTATAAAATATAGAAGATTAATCCTGCTTTAAAGATTTGAGTATCCATTAAATCTCCGTCAATTGTATAGGTATTATCTTCAAAAATATTAGAAAGATCATATTGCGCATAGAAGTTCCAGGTATTATACCCAAAACTAAAATAAACACCATATTGCATATCTCTAATATCTTTATTGGAAAATTTTATGGTTTCTGTATCGGCAACAAATTTTGAATTTCCGGAGATTAAGTAAGAAAGTTTTATTCCAGAATAAATTCGCCAAAATCTATAATCATCTGCTTTAGAAGAACGCCAACGAAACTCAATTGGAAATTCAACAAAATTCATGGTAAGGTTATTTCTATTGTAAGAAATATCGTCTGGAACTATTTGATAAGATATACTTCCATTATCTGCTTGAGTAGCTAATAAATCGCTATAAATAGCATTAAAAGATAATCCTACACCAATTCCAAATCCAATATTACGTCTTTTATTGATAGGGATATCTTTAATAAAACCACCCATAATACCATAAGAAAAACTACTTTGACTAGCATTATCTGGAGCACTTACTAAAAGATTGTAATTAATTCCGAAGTAAAACTGATCTTCTACATACTTATCGTCTGGTTCTACAACAAAAAGAGAATCTTGTTGCGCCCATATTATAGAGTTTAAAAACAACAGAAAAAGGAAAACTATACGCTTCAATGAAAACTAATTTAAACTTATGTAGCAGTAAAGGTAATAGAAAAAGGAATTGTATTGAAGATAAAAAGCGCTTCAAATCTAAAGATAGAAGCGCTTTTTAAATATAAGTTTAACTGAAATGGATTATTTCAAGTTTTGAAAAGCAGTACCACCTCTGGTAGTATAGTTAATTTTTAATGCATTAACTTTTCTCAATTCTTGTTTAATATCCGATACGAGTCCCATATTGGTTTCGTTATCAACTTTCAAAGCAGTTGTAAGTACATTTTGTAACTCTTCACGCTTTGAAGCTCTCTCAGCAAGTACGTAGTTTGCTACCTCAGAAACATCTGCAAATTTATCATTTAACTGAATTTTTGCTGCTGTTCCAAATTTATCTTGGTAACGAGGACTAGGTTTACCTGCATAGATATAAATTACCCTGTCTTTTTTATCAAGTTTTTGAACTTGATCAGCATAAGGCAATTCATTTTTAATCATAAGGGAACTATCTTTCATTGTGGTAACGGTCATGAAGAAAAATAACAACATGAAAACGATATCCGGCAATGATGCGGTTGAAACCGCTGGTAAATCCCCTTTCTTTTTCTTTGTGAATTTTGCCATAATAGCTTATACTAATTTAATTAGTTATTTTTTGGTTCAGCCTCAGATAATTTTTGAGGATACATTTTCTGAATACGCTCTAACTTTGGTTTCAGATCATCTTTAATAGCGTCTGAAGTTTTAGGATCTAAATAAGTATCATTCATTTCCGTAAAATCTCTACCATAAAGTCTTTGCGCTTCTCTGTTTCTCAATTGATTATATGCAGCTACCAATTCATTTTGTACTGCTATATATGTCCCATACTCTGTCAATCTATCATTCTGCAAAGAGATGATAGCTTTACTAGGGTGATCTGAAGACTCAGGATTTTTTGGGCCTTGACAATAGTCGCAAGACTCTCCTTTTTCTCCTGTACCTCCACCATTATCCAAAAATTTTACAGCAGCTTCGCGAAGGTTCTTAAGATCCATCACTTCTTCTTCTACAAGTAAGTCGTTATTTTTATTAACAACTACCGTAAAAATATTTTTCTGCTTAATAATTGGCGGATTTTCTGGCGGCTCGATTGGTGGCAACTTACGATCTAATCCTGCATCTGTTTCAATGGTAGTTGTTACCAAGAAAAAGATCAAGAGTAGGAAAGCGATGTCTGCCATTGAACCTGCGTTAACCTCAGGCGGTGCTCCTCTTCTTGCCATATTATTATTATTTTTTAATTATTGTTTCTTAAATCCTCCTACTACCATTGCAACTACCGCTACAATTGCTAGAATATAGAAAGACCATAAACCTGCTCCTACAGTTTTTACAGTTCCTTCAGTAACTTCGATGCCTCTATCTGCCATTTGTTGAAGATTTACATCTTTTCCTGTAGCAAATACAACATAACTTATTACTATAATTAAAGCAAAAGCAGCAACAGAAATTAATGCTTTCTTTAATTTATCTCCGTCTGAGGCTAGCCCCATAAGAGAAAGTACAAGTGTAATTCCTGCTATAATAACGGTTAGCCATAATCCTAGGCTTATCATTAAGCTAATAACACCTTCGTTGTCATCAGATTGTACTATTAAAACCCACAGCACTAATCCAATTACACTAAGTATTATCGCTAATATTTTAGCTATTTTATACATATCTTAAATTAAATTAAATGCTTATTATTTTTTGTGATCTACCAACATGTCTACTAAGATGATTGAAGCATCTTCCATGCTGTTTACTATACTATCGATTTTTGCGATAATGTAGTTATAAAAAATCTGAAGTATAATAGCCACAATAAGACCAAATACTGTTGTTAATAAGGCAACCTGAATATCTCCTGCAATAAGAGATGCATCTAGTCCACCAGCAGCACTAATTTTTTCGAATGCCTGAATCATCCCGATTACAGTACCCATGAATCCTAACATCGGTGCAATTGCGATGAATAAAGACAACCAAGAAACGTTTTTCTCTAATTGACCCATTTGCACACCACCATAAGCTACTACAGCTTTTTCAGCAGCATCAACACCTTCGTCAACTCTGTCTAAACCTTGATAATAAATTGATGCAATAGGACCTCTTGTGTTTCTACAAACGTCTTTTGCAGCTTCAACTCCACCAGACGCTAATGCATCTTCTACTTTTTGAGTAAGCTTTTTTGTGTTTGTAGTAGCCATATTCAAGAAAATAATTCTTTCAATAGCCACAGCTAGTCCTAAAATTAAACATAATAGTACAATACCCATAAAGCCTGCACCCCCTTGGATAAACTTTTCCTTAAGGACTTGTTGGAAGCCTTTTTCTTCTGCAGCAGGAGCTGCGTCGTCTTGTACTAATGCTGTTGCAGCATCGTCGATAGCAACAATTTCTGAGATTTGATCAGCCATAACTGGCGTTAAATCCTTTGCGTTGGCAGTTGTTGCGTTAAAAGCCAATAATCCGGCAATTGCCAGCATAGAGAATAGTCTTTTCATTTCTTCTAAACTTAAATTTGTTCGTTAATAGGGTTAAAGATAAAAAAAAAATGTTATTAAACATTAAAAACTACAGCAGAGAGGAAGGGATTCGAACCCTCGATACGCTTTTGACGTATACACACTTTCCAGGCGTGCGCCTTCGACCACTCGGCCACCTCTCTATATTACATATAGCTTTAGAGTGCCAAATAACGAATTTTTTTTTAGTTCTTAAAATTTATGTAGTTAATTTTAATTCATCTCGCCTCTTAAAGACGTTTCATATATGGTTTTGAACACTTTAGCTTGAATATTATTCCCAAGTAAATACATTAATTTTGTAATTGCAGCCTCTGTTGTAATATCTTTCCCGTTAATTACACCCGCTTTTTTTAGGTGAGAACTCGTTTCATACTGTCCCATTATCACACTTCCTCCAGAACATTGTGTAACATTTACAATTATTTTTCCCGATTTAATAGCTTTTTTTAACAAATCGTCAAACCATTTCTCGGTAGGAGCATTTCCCGCTCCGTAAGTTTCTAATACTATAGCTTTTGTAGTTGGGTTTGTTAATAAGCAACCTAAAGTATTTTCATTAATGCCAGGAAAAAGCTTTACTAAAGCAATATTCGCATCCATTTGTTTATGAACCTTCAACTTCTTTCGAGTTGACTTCAATAAATATTCATGATGCACTTTTAAATGAACTCCGCTTTCTGCAATTGCGGGGTAATTTAAAGAAGCAAACGCCTGAAAATGCTCTGCATTTATCTTGGTCGTTCGGTTAGCTCTGTATAGTTTATATTCAAAATACAAGCATACTTCTCTAATAACGGCACTGCCATTTTGTTTTAATGAGGCAATTTGAATGGAAGTAATTAAATTCTCCTTCGCATCGGTTCTTAAATCTCCTATTGGAAGTTGAGACCCTGTAAAAATTACAGGTTTAGATAGATTTTCAAGCATAAAACTTAAAGCCGAAGATGTATAACTCATGGTATCACTTCCATGAAGCACTACAAAACCATCGTAAGTTTCATAATTTCTCTCGATTACTTCTACAATCTGAACCCAAGAATCTGGATTCATATTTGAAGAATCTATAGGTTCTTCAAAAGAAATGGTATCAATATTACAATCTAAAAGAGACAATTCTGGAATTCGTTTTAACAATTCGTCAAAATTAAATGCATGGAGAGCTCCTGTTTCAAAGTCTTTCACCATCCCGATAGTTCCTCCTGTATAAATAAGTAAAATTTTAGCTTGCACTTACTTTATATTTTAAATGGTTTGTAACTGGGTGAGCATACATTCTTAAAAAATTCTCCAATTCAATTTTATCCCCTATTTGGACACGACGTTTAATCCGTCTTTTAAATTGACGCTTTTCTTTGTCTGAATAAAATTCTGAAAACTTAGTTGTATTATTGAGCAAATCATAAGCTAAATAGTTAGAAGGCCACAGCTTATAGTTTTTATATATTTCGGCATCAATAGCATCTGCCAACATTTGAAACTGCTTATTATTTGGCTCTCCACTATTTTTAATTTCATCTAATTCGGCAGAAAAAACTTTCCCTGCAGAAATATGAATATGTCTTTTCCTTCCAGTAATTCCTTTTAAAATACTATTAAAATCTTCATTATTAGACTTTATATATTCTATTTCTTTATGCTTCGCCATTAATTCTGGCATCTTCAACACATCTGTTGGGTCGTATTCATAAGAAATAGAAATAGGAACTATTTTAAGCTTTTTAAAATAATCCATCACTTGGTCTTCATCATTTGCGAGCGCTAACATTTTCAAAACCCCTTGTTGGGTTTGATCATCTCCATTTTTTGTTCTCCCCTCTCGTTGCGCTATCCAAATAGACCTTTTTTCTTTCTGAAGTGAATTGCTTATATAAGAAGATACTAATTTTGAACTTTTCAGCATTTCTCGAGGCGATAAATCTCTTTTAATAATGAAGCTTCTATTTAGTCTAGACAATGCCATTAAAAAAGGTTTTTTTACCAAATTGTCTCCAATTGCCGAAGCTGTCATTACCAAATCATGTTCGTACAAGGCAACATTTAATAAAGAAGTATCTAAAATTATATCTCGATGATTGGATATAAAAAGATAAGATTCTCCTTTTTCTAGCTTCTCAAAACCATCTGTAGAAAAACCTTCGGAGCTCTTTTCGAGCACCATTCTAATACTGTTATATATTATTTTACTCTGAAAATCTCTTATTGAATGACAACTTTCTGCTATTGCCATAATCTCCTCCATATTCTTATTGGGGAAAGTAAATTGAAGCATCGCCAAAACCATAGGATGCTCCATAAATTTCAAAAGGGCATCGTTGACTTCAGAATCGTAATAAGGTCTTATATCGTCTATTGTAATCACTCGGACTCTATGTTTAATGGCAAAAAAACAAAATTTAGTTCACTTTAACCGTAAAAGCTTGTTAAACTCCAAATACCTCTTTAGAATTATTAGTGGTAATGGTAACTATTTCTTTTAGAGAGGTATTATATATATCTACCAATTTTCCTGCAACTTCTGTTAAATACAAACTTTCATTACGTTTACCCCTATAGGGTGTAGGCGCCAAATAAGGAGCATCTGTTTCCAAAACAATTTCTGTAAGCGGAATTTCATTTAAAAAAGTATCAATCTTTCCATTTTTAAAAGTTACAACACCACCAATTCCTAATTTCATATTATAAGAAATAGCTCGTTTTGCTTGCTCTAATGTACCTGTAAAGCAATGGAAAATCCCGAAAAGATCTTCTCCTTTTTCACTTTCCAATACTTCAAATACTTCATCAAAGGCATCTCTACAATGAATTACAATTGGAAGTTTATATTTTTTAGCTAACTGGATTTGATATTTAAAAGCCTCTTGTTGCTGCTTTAAAAGAGTTTTATCCCAATATAAATCTATTCCTATTTCTCCAATAGCATAAAAACTTCTTCTAGTCAACAACTCTTCAATATGCTTTAATTCTTCCTTATAATTTTCTTTTACATGCGTTGGATGTAATCCCGTCATTAAAAAAACATTTTTGGGATATGCTTTTTCCAACTCCAACATGGCTTGCGTATAGGTAGAATCGATAGCAGGGATAAAAAAACGTTCAATTCCTGCATCTAGTGCTCTTTGGATCATAGCATCTCTATCTTCGTCAAAAGCCTCACTATATAAATGAGTATGTGTATCTGTTAAAATCATGGCGCAAAAATAACAGTTTAAACGGCTATATTTGCATAAAACTGAAGAGATAATGCAAAGTTTAAAAAAATTCTTGTTAGCAAAAGGATATATAAAAACCCCACTTACCCTCACCAAAACAAATCATTTTGAAGTAGTTGCAAAAATTAATGGTATTACTGGTAGATTTATTCTAGACACAGGCGCTTCTAATACTTGTATTGGTTTTGACTGCATTGAACATTTTAATTTAGAAACCGAGGCTTCCGAAGTCAAAGCAGCGGGTGCTGGAGCAACAAATATGTTAACACAGGTTTCTAAAAAAAATACTTTGGAGATGGAATCTTGGAAACTCAAAAAACTCAAAATCGTACTTTTTGATTTAACACATGTAAATTCTGCACTTACTATTCATGATGCCCTTCCCGTTCATGGGATTATTGGTGCAGATGTTCTAAAAAAGGCCAAAGCTGTAATAGATTATAACAAAAAAACATTATTTTTAAAGTCTTAAAAACCAACTAGTTTGAAACCTAAGACTTTATTAACTACACTACTATTTTTTATAGTAGCACTGATTAATGCGCAAGAAAATATCAGCAATTTTGTGAAAGCATTAGACTCAGCGCAAAACGAAACTATAAAACTCCAAGTCTTAGACTCCATTATTAATAAGATAGACAAACAAGCTTATACAGATACGTATGTTACCTATACCAAAGATTATATTTCTATAGCTGAAAAGTTAGAAATGTATGACAAAATGATTGCTGCCTCTGTTAAAGTATTTTACTACATCAATAACATCCAAAACCATAAAGACGACGCTCTAAAAGTTGTTCTAAATGCTGAAAAATATTTAAATAAAACCAAAGATTCATTTCTACTTGGAAGTGTTTACCTAAAGAAAGGTGGCGCTTATTATGATATAGATTTTAAAAAAGCAGCCGAAAATTACGCTAAAGCTATTTTAAATTTTGGAATAAAAGATTCCATTTACGTAGCCGACTCATACCTATTTAAAGGGCAATCCGAAGCTTATCAAGGAAACTTCTTACAAGCTATTAAAGATTACAAAACCGCATCTATGTATTATGAGTCTCTTGGAGACGTGGAATATGTTATTCTAGCCAAAAGTGGAGTTGCAACTGTTTATGGAATGAATAAATTTTATGAGCAAGCTGAAAAAGCTGAAGACGAAGTAATTGCCTACGCAAAAGAGAACGATAAAGCAGATGCAATTGTAAGTACTCTTTACAACAAAGCCATACATTATAAAGAATTAAAAAACCCAAAACGACAAGAAGAATTACTATTAGAGGCTGAAAAAATTAATAAAGAAGCCAATAATAATGATGTTTACAGCAGCATATATATTGAAACTTCACTAACAAAACTTTATGTAAACATCAATCAACTCAATAAAGCACGTCAACATTTTGCTATTATCGAAGACCTTAAAGAAGATATTGTAAATGAAAAACAATTAATGAATCATTACAAAATTGCGAAAGTTGCAATTTTAGAAGGCGAAAAAAAATACGAGGAAGCCATTGCTTTACTGAAAGAAGTTATTCTTTTTTCTGAAGAAGGAAAAAGTAACGACCATTTAGTTGATTTAAAAGAACAATTAGCACAACTCTATAATAAAACTGGAAACACCACTGCTTCATACAAAGCTTTTCAAGAATACAACACTCTAAAGGACTCTTTATTTAATGTTCAAAAAACCAACGCCCTCACCTATTACCAAACACTGTACGAAACAGAGAAAAAAGAGAAAGAATTAGTAACAAAAAACGCCTCAATTGAAGCTTTAAAGGAAGAAAATCAAGCCAAAAAACGACTTCTAGGCTTTTCTATAGCTGGATTATGTTTACTGTTTTTATGTGTTTTTCTATACAGAAACAAACAACATTTAAAAAAATCGAAAATCCAGCAGGAAGATTTTAGTCAGCAGTTACTATTATCTCAAGAAGAAGAACGAGAACGTATTTCTAAAGATCTTCATGACGGAGTAGGTCAAAGTTTACTTCTGATAAAAAATAAAGTAGCTTTAAATACAGATGAAAGCACTAGAACAATGTTTAATAACGCCATTGAAGAAGTACGTTCTATTTCTAGAGCACTCCATCCTTTTCAGTTAGAAAAATTAGGAATCACAAAAGCAATAAAAAATACAATTAGAGACGTAGACGAACACACAGATATCTTTATTTCTTCCGATATTGACGATATTTCAAATACACTTACCAAAGACCAAGAATTAAATTTATACCGAATTGTTCAAGAAACACTTTCCAATATTGTAAAACATGCTAATGCGGAAGCTGCAAAAATTTCTGTAATAAAAGAAAGCAAACGCATTCTTATTGTTATTAAAGACAATGGGGATGGTTTTGACTTTTCAGAAAGGTATAATGATTTTAAATCGCTCGGACTAAAAACACTTCGAGAGCGAACCAAATATTTAAAAGGAACTATGAAAGTTGATTCAGAAAAAAATAAAGGAACTACTTTCTCATACATTATTCCAATAGCATGATGAATCCGTCCATTATAACTGCAGATGATCATCCGTTTCTATTAAAAGGTCTCAATGATTTTTTAATTGAGAACAAGTATAACATTTTAGATAGCGCTCAGGACGGAAACACAGCATACAATTTAATTGTAAAACACAAACCCAATATTGCTATTTTGGATATTGAAATGCCAAAAATGACAGGACTTGAAGTAGCTTTAAACTGTAAAAAGAATAATATAAAAACTAAAATTATTCTTATTACCCTACACAAAGAACCGGATCTTATTTATCAAGCAAAAGAACTCAATGTAGAAGGATATATTTTAAAAGAATTTGCCATTGAGGAAATTAAGCTTTGCATTGAAGAAGTCTGTCAAAACAGAAGGTACTACAGTCCAATTATACTTCATAAAACAAAGTCTTTACAACTAAACAAAGATGATATCCTAGCCATTTTCACTCCTTCAGAAATAAAAATACTTCGATTAATTGCTAAAGAAAAAACAAACAGGGAGATTGCCGAAATGCTTTTTATCTCCATAAGAACCGTTGAGAAACACCGAAGTAATATTATAAACAAGCTAGAAATACCCCATAAAACCAACGCCTTATTACTTTGGGCAATAGAAAATCAAGAACTTCTTCTAAAATAATATACGAGTAAGTACGTATTCCATTTATTACAAACATAGTGTAGCTTTATAACTCATAATCAACCTAATACCGAAGTAATGATACCACTCTATGTTATAAAAAAGATTCCTACCTTATTATTATTCCTCCTCATATTTTTAATTGCAATAGCGCTATTTATTAACATTTACTGTCTTTTAACACTATAAACGATAGTATTTGTAATTCATCCTAGATAAATAGGGTAATATTCCCTTTGAAATAACTCATTAAATTATAGAATTTTACCAAACCAACTAATAATGAAATGATTATGAAGACTGACATCCAGCAGCAAAAAAATTCAAACGACATTCACTTAGCCATAACTATTGTAAGTTTAGCTATGATTACTTTCCTTCTAAATTTATTTTTGGTTTTATCAATTTAGAATTCCGATATATTAGCCAACCAAAATGAAAAACGCCCAACTGAAATTCAGTTGGGCGTTTCCAATTCTATAAAACTTATATTTTATAATTCTAAAGCTTTCTTAACATTACCGTCCATCAATAATTCTTCTGGACTTTCTAATGCTTCTTTTACGGCTACTAAAAATCCTACAGATTCTTTCCCGTCAATAATACGATGGTCGTAAGATAAAGCCACGTACATTATTGGAGCAATTGCAATAGCACCATCTCTAGCAATTGGTCTTTCTACAATATTATGCATCCCAAGGATTGCACTTTGCGGCGGATTAATAATTGGAGTAGACAACATAGAACCAAACACCCCTCCATTGGTAATTGTAAAAGTACCTCCAGTCATTTCGTCAACTGTAATTTCTCCTTCACGAGCTCTTATTGCTAATCTTTTAACTTCTGCTTCAACACCTCTAAAGCTTAAATTCTCTGCATTTCTAATTACAGGAACCATCAAACCTTTTGGTCCAGAAACCGCAATACTAACATCACAGAAATCATAACTTATCATTTCTTTGCCATCAATCATGGAGTTAACAGCAGGATACATTTTTAATGCACGTACAACTGCCAATGTAAAGAAACTCATAAAGCCTAGACCTACTCCATGTTTCGATTTAAATTCGTCTTTGTACTGCTTACGCAATTCAAAAATCGGACTCATATCTACTTCATTAAATGTAGTTAGCATAGCCGTTTCGTTTTTTACAGAAACCAAACGCTCTGCCACTTTACGTCTAAGCATTGATAATTTTTTACGCTCACTACCACGACTTCCAGTACTTGGAGTCCCCATAGATGGAGTAGCTTTTACGGCATCGTCTTTAGTAATTCGGCCGTCTTTTCCAGTACCTTTTACCTCTTTAGGATCTACTCCTTTTTCGGCTAGTACTTTTTTAGCTGCCGGACTTGCAGTACCGCTAGCATATGTTTCTTTTTTCTCCGGAGCTTTTTCAGCTGGAGCAGCTTTTTCTTCTTTTTTAGGCGCTTCTTTTTCTTCCTTTTCGGCTGATGCATCTTCACCACCCGCTGGTTTCTCTGCAGAAGTGTCGATTAAACAAACTACTTCTCCAACAGCTACCGCATCTCCTTCTTCAGCTTTAAGTGTAATTATTCCACTTGCCTCTGCAGGCAACTCTAAAGTAGCCTTATCAGAATCTACCTCAGCAATTGCTTGATCTTTCTCAACATAATCTCCATCCTCAACTAGCCATTCCGCTATCTCTACTTCTGTTATCGATTCCCCAGGAGAGGGAACTTTCATTTCTAAAACCATTGTTCTTTATTTTAGTTTTATATTTTATTGTCTAATTCTATTATAAATATACTCTTATTTCGCTTTTCGTTGCATATTGTCTTTGGTTTTATCAAAAACATATTCAATTACTTGTTGATGTCTACGTTTTGAACGCGTAGCACTTCCTGCTGCTGGAGCAGCGTAAAAACGTCTGGAAGCCACTCTAAAAGTACGTGCCTCTTCAAAATGAAGTAATAAATGACTCCAAGCTCCCATATTTCTTGGTTCTTCTTGTGCCCAAACTACTTCTTCTGCACTACTATATTTATCCATTATTTTACGCATTTCTGAAGTTGGCAATGGGAACAACTGCTCTATTCTTACTAAAGCAACATCTTCTCTTTTACCTTCTTCTTTTGCTGCCAATAAATCATAATAGAATTTACCAGTACAGAAAACTAGGGTTTTTACTTTTTTAACTGAAGCTTCAGCATCGTCTATAACCGTTTGAAAGCTTCCGTTTACAAACTCGTCTACCGAAGAAACCACTTTTGGGTGTCTTAATAAACTCTTAGGAGTAAAAACAATTAAAGGCTTTCTATAATCGGCTTTCATTTGTCGTCTTAACAAGTGAAATAAATTTGCTGGGGTAGTAACATCTGCCACAAACATATTGTCTTTAGCACACAATTGTAAGTAACGCTCCATTCTTGCCGACGAGTGCTCTGCTCCTTGCCCTTCATAACCGTGAGGCAATAACATTACAAGTCCGTTTTGCAATTTCCATTTATCTTCTGCAGCAGAGATGTATTGGTCTATCATTATCTGAGCCCCATTACTAAAATCTCCAAACTGTGCTTCCCAAATAGTTAATGTATCTGGACTTGCCATGGCATAACCATAATCAAAACCAACAACACCATACTCAGAAAGTAATGAGTTATACACATCAAAATGTGCATTTTGATTTTCTTTTAACTCATTTAATAGCACTACTTCTTCTTCGGAATCTTCTAATTTAATAACTGCATGACGGTGAGAAAAAGTTCCTCTTTCCACATCTTGACCAGACATACGCACTGCAAATCCTTCTTCTAAAAGAGAACCATATGCTAACAACTCTCCCATTGCCCAATCCAGCTTATCTGTTTCAAAGAACATTTTATTACGCTCTTTTATAAGCTTTTCAATCTTACGCATAAATTTTTTACCCTTCGGAAGATTGGTAATTGTTTCTGCAATTTGAGTTAATTTATCTTTAGGATAAGAAGTATCTATTGTATCCATCATTTTATCCTCCAAAGCAGGATTAAATCCTTTCCATTCATCTTGCATAAATGGAGTGATAACAGTTTTGTCTTCTTTTCTAGAATCTTCTAATTTTTCTTCCAAGGAAGCTTTATAATCGTCTTCTAGTTTTTTAACATACGAATCGTCAATAACTCCCTCTTTCTTCAACTTATCTGCATAAATATCACGTGGATTTTCATGCTTAGAAATAGCCTTATAAAGTTTAGGTTGTGTAAATCTAGGTTCGTCTCCTTCGTTATGTCCGTATTTTCTATATCCTAATAAATCTATAAATACATCTCTTCCATATCTCATTCGGTAATCCAAAGCAAAAGTTATTGCATGAACTACAGCTTCAGCATCATCTGCATTTACGTGTAATACTGGAGAGAGCGTTACTTTTCCTACATCTGTACAATAAGTAGAAGACCTTCCATCTAAATAGTTTGTAGTAAATCCAATTTGGTTATTTACTACAATATGAATAGTTCCTCCTGTTTTATAGCCATCTAAAAGCGCCATTTGAACCACTTCGTAAGCAAGTCCTTGTCCTGCAATTGCAGCATCTCCATGCACAACAATTGGCAACACTTTAGAAAAGTCGTCTTTATAATGTCTATCTTGTTTTGCTCTAGTAATCCCTTCTACAACAGCACCTACTGTTTCTAAGTGCGAAGGATTAGGAGCAATATTCATATTTATTTTCTTCCCACTAGTTGTTTTCCGATCGCTTGTCCACCCTAAGTGATACTTAACATCTCCATCAAAAATATCCAACTCATAATCTTTTCCGTCAAACTCACTAAAGATGTCTTTAGCAGATTTTCCAAAAATATTGGTAAGCACATTTAACCTTCCACGGTGTGCCATTCCCATTACGAATTGCTGCACCCCCATATCGGCTGCTTTTTCAACCAAGGTATCTAACGCAGGAATTAAAGACTCATTTCCTTCCAAAGAAAAACGCTTTTGCCCTACATATTTAGTATGCAAAAAGTTTTCAAAAGAAATGGCTTCGTTTAATTTTCTAAGAATGTTTTTCTTTTCATCGTCATTAAACTTCGGATGATTATCGTTTACATTCAACCAATTTTGAATCCACTGCTTACGCTCAGGGTTTCGAATATACATATATTCAATCCCAATAGCATCACAATAAATTGCTTCTAAATGGTCTATAATTTCTTGTAAGGTTGAAGGACCAATTCCTAAAATATCTCCAGCATTAAAGACATTATTAAGGTCAGCTTTTTCTAACCCAAAATTATCGATAGCCAAGGTAGGGGAATACTTTCTTCTCTCTCTTACAGGATTGGTTTTAGTAAACAAATGCCCTCTGCTTCGATAACCGTCTATAAGGCGAATTACCTGAAACTCTTTGTAAACATCCTGAGAAATTTCAATTTTTTCTCCTGAAGTAGCATGTTCAATGGTTACTGTGTCGTCTTCTGAAGACGAAGTTTCCATCCCAAAATCAAAGCCTTGAAAAAAAGCTCTCCAACTTGGCTCTACACTATCCGGATTAATTAGGTATTGATCGTATAAGTCCGCAAAAAAAGCGGTATTTGCCGCATTTAAAAAGGAATATTTATCCATGTTTTCTTTTCACTGTCTCTTTAGACAAAATTTATACAAAAGTACAATATTTGAGAAAATTGATACATAGTTTTAATATATTTATAAGATAAAAATTACTGATATGCATATTTATAACAAGTCCTGTTTCAAAAAATACATCTTCGCTCTCTTAATGTTAGGAATTACTCAATTTGCTACTGCTCAAATGACGCAAAATTACAGAAGTCCTAATTTTTGGGACAATGTACGTTTTGGTGGTGGATTAGGATTAGGGTTTGGAAATGACTTTTTTAGTGGTTCTATAACTCCAAGTGCCATTTATCAAGTAAATGATAAGTTTGCAACTGGTGTTGGTTTAAACTTTACTTATACCGACGATCGTAATTATACAGCTACTGTTTTTGGAGGAAGCGTACTCGGTTTTTATAGCCCAATTAGAGAGATTCAACTTTCAGCAGAATTTGAAGAACTTCATGTAAACAGAAAATATGAATATGACGGAATCCCAGATTTTAGAGACGAATATTGGTATCCAGCACTGCATCTTGGAGCAGGTTACAACACAGGACCTGTAACTATAGGAGTACGGTATGATGTTTTATATGATGATGACAAAAGTATTTACGGAACACCTTTTATGCCTTTTGTAAGAGTTTATTTTTAATCAGAAGCAAAAAAAATAGGACAAAAAAAAGCCCTCTTCTTTAACCATAAAAAGAAGAGGGCTTTTAAAAAATGCAAAATCTAAGTAAATAATTTTAATTTTTATAATGACCAAGCACGACCACCAGTAGCTTCTTCTACTGGCATGCAGCCATTATACACCCCAGGAATAGGATCATAAGCCAATACTTCTTCCCCTATTTTCTGACTGTTTTTAAAGGCGTTTATTGTTGACCAACGTAAATCGTTTATCATACCAAAAGCAAGTGCTTCATTGTCTTCTACCTTATTTTCGGTAGTTCCAATTTCCACTTCATTCCCTTCAATACTAATACGTTTGTTTAGATCTTTCTTTTTATCTTCAGAAACTTTAAGATTTGCAGCTACAATCTCCTCATATTGTTCTGGAGTTATATCATTTAAATCTTCATTATAAGTTGCTTTTAACTGATTTACCAAACCTGCCATTCTTTTACGGTAGCGAGCTTGCGCTTCATCAGACTCTACTTCTTTAACATACTTGTCTATAAATTGAGGTACATTAACTTGAGAAGCAGATGGTGTATCTGTTTCAGGAATAATTACATCTACAATATTTGTAAGTGCAACTCCTTCTTCTGGTGTAAAAAACTCAGGAACCCAAGTTGCTTTATCGGCAGTGCAGCTTTGCAACATGCTTAAAAGCGTAGGTGTTGCTACAACAAAACCTGTAGTTAAACCAATATTTCTAAGTGCTCTTCTTCTGTCCATAATATGTTTTTTACAAATTCATTTTTTTAAGTTCTTCTACCGCATGGTTTGCAGCTCTTGCTGTAAACGCCATATATCCTAAAGATGGATTATGACATGCTGAAGAAGTCATAAAAGCTCCATCTGTTACATATACGTTTGGCACAGCATGTAATTGGTTATTTTTATTTAATACTGAAGATTTAGGATCTCTTCCCATACGAGCAGTTCCCATTTCGTGAATTCCTAATCCCATTCCTCCAATACTATCATAAGTAGAAATATCTTTAAAACCAGCAGCTTCCAACATTTCGGCAGCTTGTTGCTTCATGTCTTTACGCATTGCCAATTCGTTTTCACCAAAATCAGCATCAAAAGTTACCGTTGGTAATCCCCACTCATCCTTTTTATCATAATCAAGATACATACGGTTTTTATGATCTGGAAGCGTTTCTCCAAAAGCAGTCATTCCCATAGTCCAGTCTCCTGGCTCCATAATTGCTTCTTTCAATTCTTTTCCATAAGCAAGCTCACGGATAGATTCAGACCAATCTCCTCTACTTGCACCACCTTGATATCCGTAACCTCTAATAAAGTCTTTGCGGTCTGTGGCACCACCTAGATTTCTAAAACGTGGAATGTAAACCCCGTTTGGTCTTCTTCCTTTGTAATATTTATCGTGGAAACCGTCAAACTTCCCGCTAGCACCTACTCTAAAGTGATGATCCATTAAGTTATGACCTAGTTCTCCGCTGTCGTTCCCCATTCCGTCTGGGAATCTTTCAGATTTAGACTGTAATAAAATAGAAGCTGAAGCAATTGCAGAAGCACATAAAAAGATAACTTTTGCTTTAAACTCCATTGTTTCTTTAGTTTCCGCATCAATAACACGAACTCCAGTTGCTTTTCCTGTTTCAGAATCATATATTATTTCATGCACAATAGAATTTGGACGAAGCGTCATGTTTCCTGTTGCTTCTGCAGTAGGTAATGTAGATGAGTTACTACTGAAGTATGCTCCAAAAGGACACCCTCTAATACATCTATTTCTATATTGACATGGACCTCTTCCTTGTCCTTCTTTTGTTCCTTGAGTAATATGAGCTACACGTCCAATTGTAATGGTACGGTCTCCAAATTTTTCTTCAATAATATCTTTAAAATGGTCTTCCACACAATTTAAATCCATTGGAGGTAAGAATTTACCATCAGGTAAAACAGGTAAACCTAAATTTACACCACTTACTCCAATAAATTGCTCTACTTTATCGTACCATGGTTTTATTTCATCATAACGAATAGGCCAATCTACAGCAATCCCATCTTTAAGATTTGCTTCAAAATCAACATCTCCCATTCGGTAGCTTTGGCGCCCCCACATTAGTGAACGTCCTCCAACATGATATCCACGCATCCAATCAAAGCGGCGGTCTTCATTATAAGGATGCTTAACATCATCAACAAAAAAGTGTTCGCTTGCTGCACTAACTGTGTAACCTGTTCTGTTTTGTTTGAATTTTCTTTCTTTTACTTCTCTGGAAGCTGCGCCTCCGTTTGGCATATCCCATGGATCTAAATTTGCTGTTGGGTAGTCTTCCACATGTTTTACCATACGGCCTCTTTCCAAAACCAACGTTTTTAATCCATTTTCACAAAGTTCTTTTGCTGCCCAGCCACCAGAAACTCCAGTTCCTACGACTATAGCATCATACTCCTCTTGAGGGGAATTGTAATAAAATGTACTCATTTTTTTTAGCTTGTTTACAATAGTAGTTCTCCAAATATAAAAATTAATTTTTTACATTAGACGAATATTTTAATTATCAATTAATCATTTTAACAACATTAACATTGTTGATTTAATAATTTTCGACCTAATAACCTACGAATATGAAGAGAAGAAATTTTATTAGAAACACTAGTCAAGCAGGCTTAGCACTCTCATTTTTAGGAATGTACGCCTGTAAAGAAACTCCTTCAAAAGAAGCAATTCCCGAAGAGGAAGCAGCCGTCTTTGAACCTTTTTTTAAATTATCATTAGCACAATGGTCTCTTCATAAAATGATCTGGGAAGAAAAATTAAATCCAATGGATTTTGCAAAAAAAGCAAAAGATTTAGGTTTTGAAGGTTTAGAATATGTAAATCAACTTTATAATAAAGAACTCGAAAAAAGAGGAAACAACAATAATGCAATTATTTCTTTAGCTGAAGATTTAAAAAAAATAAGCGATCAGCAGCAAATGAAAAATCAGATTATGATGGTTGATTTACAGGGAGACGAAAATTTACTTTCTACCCCCAATCAAACACATCGAAAACAAGGAGTGGAAAATCATAAAATCTGGATTGATGCTACTGCAATTTTAGGATGCCATTCCATGCGGATTAATTTATTTGGATCTAACGATGAAGAGATTTGGAAAGAAAATTCCGTCGCTTCTTTAAAGGAACTTTCTGAATATGCTTCAGAAAAAAATGTAAATATAATTGTAGAAAACCATGGTTACCTCTCTTCAAATGGCGCACTCATGGCCGAAGTTATGGAAACTGTTAATAAAGAAAATTGTGGTACATTACCCGATTTTGGAAATTTCTGCTTAAAAAGAGAAGACAATAAATTATGGGACGCACCTTGTATTGAAGAATATGATATCTATAAAGGTGTTGAAGAATTAATGCCATTTGCAAAAGGAGTTAGTGCAAAAACTTTTAACTTTGACGAAAATGGCAACGAAACAACCATCGATTTTTATAAAATGATGAAAATTGTTAAAGATGCAGGGTTTACTGGTTTTGTTGGAGTAGAATATGAAGGAGAAGAATTATCCGAAGAAAAAGGAATTTTAGCAACAAAAGCATTATTACTAGCTGTTGCAAAAAAATTAAGTGAGACTTCAACAACCAATCAAGCATAACTATTTTTGAATATACAATCCCAATTTGCAAGCATTGGGATTCTTTATAATTACTAACTATAACTATTAAACGCAAGCGAACATGAACAAAAAAATTCAATTTCAGCTATCCTTTATGATGTTCTTAGAATTCTTCATTTGGGGAGGCTGGTTTGTAACGCTAGGAACTTTTCTTGGCAACAACTTAGAAGCTACAGGCGCACAATCTGCCATGGCATTTTCAACTCAATCTTGGGGCGCAATTATTGCTCCATTTATTATAGGACTTATTGCCGACCGTTATTTTAATGCCGAAAGAATTTTAGGGGTATTACACATTATTGGCGCAATTTTGATGTATTTAATGTACCAAAGTACAGATTTTGGTGCCTTTTACCCATATGTACTAGCATACATGATTGCCTTTATGCCAACTCTGGCCTTGGTAAATTCTATTTCTTTTAACCAAATGACCGACCCTGGAAAACAATTTTCTTTTGTAAGAGTTTTTGGAACCATTGGATGGATTGTTGCAGGAAGTGTAATTAGTTACCTTGCTTGGGATTCTAGTGAAAATATTGCCCAAGGAATGCTTAAAAATACCTTTTTAATGACAGCCATTGTTTCTGCTGCTCTAGGTATATTTAGTTTTACTTTACCTAAAACACCACCAAAAATTAATAAAGAAGAAAAAGCAAGTATCTCAGAAATTTTAGGTTTAGATGCCTTGAAATTATTAAAGGATAGAAACTTTTTATTATTCTTTATTTCTTCCGTATTAATATGTATTCCATTGGCTTTTTATTACCAAAATGCGAGTCCTTTTTTAACTGAAATTGGCGTTGAGAATTCAACTTTTAAAATGTCTTTCGGACAAATGTCAGAAGTATTATTTATGCTTCTTTTACCATTTTTCTTTAAAAAATTTGGCTTCAAAAAAACAATTCTTGCAGGAATGCTTGCTTGGACTTTACGCTATGTATTATTTGCTTTTGGAGACTCCGGAGATTTAGTTTTTATGCTTATTATAGGAATTGCTTTACACGGACTTTGCTATGATTTCTTCTTTGTATCTGGACAAATCTATACCGACTCTAAAGCTGGTGCTAAATATAAAAGTGCTGCACAAGGACTTATTACCCTTGCAACCTACGGGGTTGGAATGTTAATTGGTTTTGAAATTGCAGGAATGATTTCTGATAAATTCTTAATTGCTGAAGGGTCTCACGACTGGTATAGCATTTGGATTTACCCTGCTGGTTTTGCACTTGCCGTAGCGGTATTGTTTGCTATCTTTTTTAAAGATGAAAAAATAGAATACAAAGAGCAATAATATAGAGGTTTGGAATTAAGAGTTTAGGCGTGTATAAATTGTAAAACACCCATAACTTCTTCCATGTACTCTTTTTAACTTTATAATATTTAACTAACAATATGAGTAAGAAAATAAGATTAGGAATTTTAGGAGGCGGAGGCGATTCGTTAATTGGTGTTTTGCACCGTATCGCTTCTTCTATGTACGATAGCTACCAATTGGTTGGAGGTGTTTTTAATCCGAATTACGATGATAATATAGGGTTTGCTGAACAAATTGGCATCCCAACAAATCGAATTTATAAAGATTTTGATGTATTTATTGAGGAAGAATTAAAACTTCCTGAAGATGAGCGCATCCAAGTAGTTTCGATTTTAACACCTAACTTTTTACATTTTCCGATGGCAAAAAAACTATTGGAATCTGGTTTTAATGTTATCTGTGAAAAACCAATGACCACAACATTTGAAGAAGCTCAAATTCTTCAAAAAACATTGGAAAAAGCAAATACTATTTTTGCTGTAACTTATACCTATACAGGCTACCCAATGGTCCGCCAGATGAAAGAGATGATTTCTACTGGAGTAATTGGGAAGGTTCAAAAAATAGATGTTCAATATTATCAAGGTTGGATTAATCCAATTATTCACGATAAAGAAAAAAGAGCTAGCACCTGGCGTTTAGATCCAGAGAAGTCTGGAATTAGCTGTTGCGTTGGAGATATTGGAACACATGGTTTTGATATGATTGAGTATGTTACAGGGATGGAAGTAAAAACCATTCTAGCCGACCTCAATTATTTATATGCCGACAACAAAATGGATATTGACGGAACTATTTTACTTCGCTTTGCGGAAAATGTAAAAGGAGTTTTAAGAACAAGCCAAATTGCTACTGGAGAAGAAAACAATTTTACTGTAAAAATTTACGGAGATAAAGGTGGTTTAAAATGGGAGCAAGAAAATCCAAACTATTTACACCACCTAACTGAAGATGAGCCATTAAAAGTTTTAAAACCAGGGCATGCTTATAACAGTGCATTTTCTTTAGACGGAACAAAACTTCCTCCAGGACATCCAGAAGGAATTTTTGACTCCATGGGTAATATTTACAAAGGAGTTGCTAAAGCCATCCGAAAAGAAAAATACCATCCAGGAGAATTTCCAACTATGAAAGATGGAGTGCGTGGAATGAATTTTATTGAACGTGCAGTAGCCTCACATCAACAAGGAAATGTTTGGGTAGAAGTTAAATAATTTCTACTCAATTATGATAATTTAGGCTGTGCGTATGTATACACACAGCCTTGTTTTTTAATAAAACTAAATTTATATTCAGTAATAAAAAAACAATGAGAAAATTAAGAATGGGAATGGTCGGTGGTGGCATTGGCTCTTTTATGGGCGATGTACACCGAAAAGCATCTGGCCTTGATGGAATGATAGAGTTAGTATGCGGTGCATTTAATAGCTCTCTAGAAAAAACAATTGCCTCTGGGAAAGCATTATATCTCCCTGAAGATAGATGCTACGGAAGTTATCAAGAGATGATTGAAAAAGAAAAACAACTCCCAGAAGGAGAGCGAATGGATTTTGTAACTATTGTTACGCCAAACCACTTACATTTTGAGCCAGCTAAAATGGCTCTAGAAAATGGTTTTCATGTAGTTTGTGACAAACCTATGACGCTTACTGTTGAAGAAGCAAAAACACTTGAAAAATTAGTTGAAAAAACAGGACTCCTCTTTGCTTTGACTCACAATTACACAGGCAACGCCATGGTAAAACAAGCCAGAGCAATGGTTTTAAACGGGGATTTAGGAGCTATTTACAAAGTACAAGTGCAGTATTTACAAGGGTGGATGACCGCCGAAGTAAATGAACAGGCAAAAATTAAACCTTGGAGGGCGGATCCTACAAAATCTGGTATTGGAGGTTCTTTAGCAGATATAGGCACACATGCAGAAAATTTGGTATCCTATATTACTAATTCTGAGATTGCAGAAGTTGCAGCAGATTTAGGGAGAATTGGAAAAGACCGTGTACTTGATAACGATGGAAACATTCTTTTACGAATGAAAAATGGAGCCAAAGGAACAATGTCAATCTCTCAAGTTGCCACTGGAGAAGAAAATGCCTTGATTGTAAAAATATATGGTAGCAAAGGAAGTATTGAATGGAATCAAGAAGATTCCACAAAACTTATTGCCAAGTGGGTTGACAAACCTCAGCAAACTTTTACTCCAGACGGGATAGCTATTTATGATAATGTAAGAGCTATATCTAGAATTCCAAAAGGACACCCAGAAGGCTATTTAGAGGCATTTGGAAATATATATAAAGCCTTTGGATTACACCTAATGAGTACATTAGAGAACAAAACCATAGAGAAACCCGATTATCCTTCAGTAAAAGAAGGCGTTAATGGGGTTGAGTTTATTTATGCAGCAGTAAAAAGTGATAAGGAAAATTCCGTTTGGACGGCTTTAAAAGCATAATTTTAAGACTAATTATTTTTTATCAATTTTATTTCTGAATAAATTGCTAATTAAATCACTAAAACGATTTTATAATATTCAACTAAATACATCAATAAATGAAAACTATAAAAGGCCCTGCGGTATTTTTAGCGCAGTTTGTAGATGACAAAGCCCCTTTTAATTCTCTTGACGGAATTTGTAAATGGGCAGCCGATTTAGGCTATAAAGGAATCCAGATTCCAACCACCGAAAAGTTCTTAATCGATTTAGATAAAGCGGCGGAAAGCAAAACATATTGCGATGATCTCAAAGGAAAAATTAATTCCTACGGGTTAGAGATTACAGAGCTATCTACGCACTTACAAGGGCAACTAGTGGCAGTAAACCCTGCCTATGATATTATGTTTGATAATTTTGCCCCAGACAATGTAAAAAATAACCCTAAAGCACGTACCGAATGGGCTATAGACCAGATGAAGAAAGCTGCAAAAGCCAGTAATTATTTAGGGTTAAATGCGCATGCAACCTTTTCAGGCTCCTTACTTTGGCACACTTTCCATCCTTGGCCACAAAGACCACCAGGATTGGTAGAAATGGGATTTGAAGAATTAGCAAAACGCTGGCTCCCTATTTTAAATGAATTTGATGAGCAAGGCGTTGATGTTTGTTATGAAATACATCCAGGAGAAGACCTTCACGATGGAGATACTTTTGAACGTTTTTTAGAAGCTACTGGCAATCACAAACGTGTAAATATTTTGTACGACCCATCTCATTTTGTCCTTCAACAGTTAGACTATATTGAGTATATTGATCATTATCATGAATTTATCAAATCCTTCCATGTAAAAGATTCCGAATTTAATCCGACAGGAAAAAAAGGAGCATTTGGAGGATATAATAATTGGGGAGACCGTGCAGGAAGATATCGCTCTTTAGGAGACGGACAAATAGATTTTAAAAGAATCTTTTCAAAACTCACTCAATACGGATGTGATGTTTGGGCAGTTATGGAATGGGAATGTTGTATTAAAAGTCCAGAACAAGGAGCAAGAGAAGGTGCGCCTTTTATCCAAAAACATATTATTGAAGCTACGGAAAAAGTATTCGACGATTTTGCAGGTGGAGATACAGACGACGCAAAATTGAAAAAAATACTAGGATTATAAAAAACTAAAAACAAACATATGAAAACTATTAACTATTTATTTATAGCATCACTCGCAATGATGTCTTGCAAGCAACAAAATAATGATAAAACTGCTTCTGAAGAAAGTATTAAAACAGAAACAGAGGCAACCCAAGAATTAGCTTCTAATAATGACGGATGGAAAATACTATTTGATGGAACAAACTTTGATTCTTGGCACATGTTTAATGGTGGCGAAGTAAACGATTCTTGGACAATCAAAGATGACGCAATGGTATTAACTCCAAGTGAAAACGCTGGAAATATTGTTACAAATGAAGAATTTAAAAATTTCGAACTTTCTTTAGAATGGAAAATTTCTGAAGGTGGAAACAGTGGTTTTTTCTGGGGTATCATAGAAGATAAAAAATACCATGAGCCCTATCAAACTGGACCAGAAATCCAAATAATTGATAATGAAAAACATCCAGATGCAAAAAATGGTGAGAGTCACCAAGCAGGAGCTTTATACGATATGATTGCCCCAAGTGAAAAAGTAGCTAGACCAGCTGGAGGATGGAACACATGTATTTTGGTAATTAACCATAAAACAAATCAAGGTTCTGTAACTTTAAACGGTACGGAAATTGTTAAATTCCCAGTTCATGGAGATAAATGGGAAGAAATGATAGCAAATTCTAAATTTAAAGGATGGGATGGCTTTGGAGCTTCAGAAACTGGAAAAATTGGTTTACAATATCACGGAGATGAAGTTTCTTTTAGAAATATAAAAATAAAAGAACTTAATTAAGGATGAAAAAAATACTATTTAGCGCCCTATTAATTGGTGCTATTGCGGCATGTAATTCGCCTCAAAAAGAAGAACAAAAAGTAGAAGTTCCTAAAACTGAAGAAAAATCTGACGTTATAACTTATGAAGAATATTCTGGGGAAGAACCAACTACTCCTGAAGAAACAGAATTTTACAAACCTGTTGCTCCAACTGTAAATCCAACCGAAAAAAATGGAGCTCCTAGTGATGCTATTATCCTTTTTGACGGAAAAAATTTAGACAATTGGATTAGCTCTAAAGACAGTACTGCTGCTGCTTGGACTTTGAATAAAGACGGAAGTATGACCGTAAAAGATAAAGCGGGCGATATTCAAACCAAACAGAGTTTTGGAAGCATTCAATTACATATAGAGTGGAAATCGCCTGCCAAAATTCAAGGAGACGGACAACACAGAGCCAATAGTGGTGTATTTTTACAAAACCTATATGAAGTTCAAGTATTAGACAATAATAACAACAACACATATACAAATGGGCAAGTAGGCGCTATTTACAAACAAGGTGTACCGTTAGCAAAGGCTTCTGTGCCAACTGGAGAATGGAATACATATGATATTATTTACCATGAACCTGAATTTAATAGTGAAGGAGGGAAAATAAAATCGGCTACTATAACCGTTTTACATAACGGCGTACTAATTCAAGACCATACTGAAATAAAAGGTACTACCCCTTATATTGGATGGCCTAAAAATGAAGCACACGGCGATGGCCCAATAAGACTTCAAGATCACGGCGATAATAGTCGTGTTAGCTATAGAAATATTTGGGTGAGAGAATTGAAGTAATTCTTTATAACAGACCTAAAAACAAATAGGCTACTGATACAAAATCAGTAGCCTATTTTTATTTTATTCTAATTTATTTAGGCTCTAGACTAGAGCCTTTATTTATTACCAATTTGGATTTTGTTCAATCTCTGGATTGGTATTAATTTCTCCCTGTGGAATTGGGAAAAGCTCATGTTTTGGCAACACTAAAAACTCTTTCCCCACTTTATCACTATCATCCATTTCTTGCTGAATAAGTCCCCATCGTTTTAAATCGTAAAAACGAAGTCCTTCTCTAAAAAACTCAACCATTCTTTGATGTCTAATTTCTTCCATCATGGCATTTTGACTTAAAGAGGTTAGAGCAGTTAAATTAGCTCTTTCACGAATTCTATTAACAAGAGGAATAGCTTCACTAGAACGTCCTTGCTCGTTTAAAGCTTCAGCATACATTAAAATAATATCTGCAAAGCGAAGTGCTTTTTCATTAATTTCAGAGATCCAAATCCCCTCATTATCATCATACCAATTTTGATATTTTTTAATTTTAGCACTATAACCAAAAGGAGAAGAGAATTCAGAAAAAGGAAGATTATAAAAAGTAGACCCCGGATAATCCCAAGCTAAAGAAGCATACATTCTTGGGTCGAAGTCTCCATCTACTGTTTTTTCAACCTGAAATTCATTAAAAATCTTTTCTGTAGGATGTGCTTCAAACCAGCCCCCAACTTCTGTTGGAGCAAACTCTTGAGCTGTAGTTACCCCTTGCGATTCATTTGCATTTTCTCCAGCCCATGGATCTATTCCTCCTACGTTTTGATTTTGGATTTCGAATAGAGATTCTATATTATTATCACTTCCTGGCATAAAATTATCTTGATAATCTGCTAACAAGTCATAATTATATGGTGCTTTTGGCATTCCATCTGGAGTTGTAAGCAATGAGAATTGATTTACAGCCTCTTCCCACTTCTCTTGATATAAATATGCTTTTCCTAAATATCCTATTGCAGCTCCTTTGGTAGCTCTTCCTACCCATTGTGAAGGATAACTTACAGGAAGATTAGCGCCAGCATCTTTAAAATCGTTTTCAACTTGTGTCCAAACCTCACTTTCCGAAGATTGTTTTACAAAATAATCTTCTCTAGTTTGTGGTACCGAAGTAAAAATAGGCACTGCACCAAAATTTATCACCAAATTGAAATAGTTAAGTCCTCTTAAAAACTTAGCTTCTGCAATATATTTTTCTTTTTCAGTTTCAGAAATCTCTACAGTGCTAATATTATCAATAATTTGATTTGCTCTAAAAATACCAGTATAACAACCTGTAAAAATAGCACTTGGAGTACCTGTGGATGGGTTGTTACTAAAGGTAGACAACTCATATAATGCCTTTACATCGTTTCTAATAAAGAAATCGTCTCCTCTACCATTTGTAGTTTCTACCCCTCTTACGCCCCAATAACCATTATCTACGTGTTTAAACATTTTATAGGTTGCTGCAAGTCCTGATAGCACGTCGTCTTCAGTTTTCCAAAAATTTTCTTGAGTAACTACATTTGGATTTATCTGTTCTAATTCATCATCGCAACCCACCAGTGGCAACAGAATTAAAAGTATGTATATATATTTTTTCATCGTATTTATTTTTATCTATTCGTCTTAAAAAGAAAATTCAACTCCTGTTAGAAAAGTTCGAGAAAGTGGATATGCAACATGTCCAAAATCTACTCCCCTATCTAAAACAGATCCTGTTCTACCTAAATCTGGATTATATCCTTTATAATCTGTAATGGTAAAAATATTGTCAAAACTTACATAGATTCTACATCTACTAACTTTTATCTGATTCATTAATTCTGAAGGCAATGTGTACCCAAATTGTAGCGTTTTGAATCTAAAATAAGAACCATCTTCTAAGAAACGATCTGAAGTTCTAGAGTTTAGGTTAGGATCGTTAATAACTGCACGTGGTATAGATGTATTTTGATTAGTTGGTGTCCACGCATTTAATGTTGTTTTAGCGTAGTTGTATTCTAAATTCATCCCTTCAAGGTCTTGACGAACTCCATTGTAGATTTTATTTCCTTGAGTACCTTGAAAAAACAAATTAAGGTCGAATCCTTTCCATGCAAAATTAGCTCCCAAACCGTAAGAAAATTCAGGATTTGGACTCCCTAGATATTGTCTATCATCTTCATCTATTTGTCCATCATTATTGTAATCAATAAATCTGATGTCTCCAGGCTTTGCATTTGGCTGAATTAATTGCCCATTTTGTGTATGTGCATTAACCTCTTCTTCAGAATTAAAAATTCCATCCGTTTTAATTAAATAAAAAGCTCCTACAGGAAGTCCTGCTTGTGTAACAGTTGCAGATGCGCCATGATGAGTTGGCTGACCTCCAAAAATTTGTTGAGAACCAGTTCCTAGAAAGTCTACTTCGTTATCTACTGAAGCAAAAGTTCCAGTTATTTGATATGAAAACTCATCGCCAGAATTACTGTAAGACAAAGAAGTTTCAAAACCTTTATTGGTAATCTGCCCTGCATTTATATACGGACTATTAGCACTTGCTCCTGTTGAAAGCGGAATTGGAACTTGCAATAATACATCCGAGTTCTCTTTTACAAAATAATCGAAGATAAAATCTAGTTTTCTATTAAAGAAGCTTAAATCGGTACCTATATTGTAAGATTTAGAAGTTTCCCATTTTATATCGGGAGTAGCAAACGCCGTTTGAATAGCTCCAGGCCATAAGGCTTGATTTTGTCCTGCTACATAATTGGTATTAAGATTTATTGCAGGACTAAATCGGTAATCATCAAATTCTTGGTTTCCTAAAACCCCATAACTCATTCTCAGTTTAGCAACATTTACTGTTTCTTGAATCTTACTAAAAAATGGTTCTCTTGAAAGGTTCCAAGCAAAAGCAATAGAAGGGAAATTTCCAAATTTATTATCTCCCCCAAATCTAGAAGAACCATCCCTTCTAATAATTCCAGTTAAAATATAACGTTCATCAAAAGAATAAGTTAACCTTCCTAAATACGAAACTAATACGTTTTCCCAAGCATTACTTCCAGCAGCAGCATTTACAGTACCTGCATCTAAAACCATAACTCCAGGAGGCATTCCACTTTTGGAACCTGTTAAACCTCTATATTTAGTATCTTGGTAGGTATATCCAACTAAGGCATCTATTTTATGCTTCCCAAACTCTCTTTTATAATTAAGTGTGTTTTCTGCCAATACATAATCGTTTTCATATCTTGTTTCTGTCAAATCTGAATCCAAATTAGTAAATAAGGCACCCACTTCATATGGATACGTATATTGGTAATTATATCCTTCTGTACTAGTGTATCCTAAATTCAGTTTATATTTCAAACCTTCTATAATATCAACTTCTGCAAAAGCGTTGATAATAGCTTTTTTAACTCGGTCTTCTGGAACTCTTAAGTTTAATTGCGCTACTGGGTTTGCTATATCTACAACTGGACCGTATGCCCCTCCATAACCTCCAACAGCATCTGGGTTATATACATCAAAAACAGGAATCATTTTAGGAGCAGATCCTACTGCATTTCCTCCTTGTCCACCTAAACCTTCGGCTCTTCTCCAATATTCTTTAGATAATATAACAGATTCTCCAATTTTAAATCTCCCTTTTGTTAAAGTAGATTTTAAACGAAGATTATACCTATTGTATCCTGTATTCTTAACAATTCCGTCCTGATCTATATATCCTCCAGAAACGCTATAATTATAATTTTCTCCTCCTCCACTGGCAGATAAATTATAATTTTTAATTGGTGCTGTTCTATAAATTTCATCTTGCCAATCTGTTCCTTCTCCTAAAGATTCAGGATTATTAGCAATATCTAGCCTTGCAAGTCCCGCATTGTCATGAGCGGCATTACTTACATTAGCCCATTCAGAAGCATTTAATACATCTGCTTTATTTATTATATTTTGAAATCCATAATACGTACTAAAGTCAATAACATTTTCTCCACTTCTACCTGTTTTAGTAGTAATTATAACAACACCATTTGCTGCTCTTGAACCATAGATAGCAGCAGCAGAAGCATCTTTTAAAATATCCATAGAAGAAATATCCGTTGGATTTAAGTTATTGATATTATCTACTTGTACTCCATCTACAATATAAAGTGGATTATTATTTCCTAAAGATCCTGTACCTCTAATTAAAATTCTAACTCCAGAACCAGGATTTCCCCCAGACGATTCTACTTGCACTCCAGGCACACGTCCTTGCAAAGCTTTTTCAACAGTACTAGATCCCTGAGTTACAATATCTTCAGCTTTAACAGAAGACATTGCCCCTGTTACTTCTTCTCTAGTTTGCGTTCCATAACCTATTACGACCACCTCATCTAAAGCAGCAGCACTTTCTTCTATGGTAACTGTTATATTTGTTTGACCATTTAATGGAACTTCTTTAGAAGTAAATCCGATGTAAGAAACTACTAAAATAGCGTCTCCACTTGAGGTGGTTAAAGTAAAATTACCATCAAAATCTGTTTGTGTTCCATTAGAAGTTCCTTTCTCTAAAATATTTGCTCCCGGTAATGGAGTTCCATTATTATCTAGAATCTGACCAGAAACCTCAAACTCTTGCATTGTATTAGCTCCTATTTCTATGGAAGTACTATCTTTTGGAGCCGTTTCTTTTAATAAAATTTTTCGGTCTACTACTTCGAAATCTATATTCTGACCAATAAAAATTTGCTCTAAGGCTTTATCTATGGAAACTTTTTTAAGTTTTAAAGATACTTTACGATTTAAATCGACTGCTTCAGAATTAAAAATAAATTTAAATTCTGTAGTAGTTTCAATTTCATTAATAGCGGTTCCAACAGTACCATTCTCAAGGTCTATAGTTATTTTAGTTTTCTGAGAATATGAAGTGTTAGCTTGCAAAGTAAAAATCATTGCAAAAAGAAACAAAATGGATAGCTTCATTTTTAAATCAAGGTTGTAAGTCCGAGAGTTTAAAACCCTCAGCTTTAATAGTTTTTTCATAATTTTGAATTGTTAGCGTTGATTAATAATTTTTTAGTCACTTAACCAAATCGGGGGATGTGACCGCATTCCCTGATTTATTATTTGTAAAATGACTAACTCTTAGAAAATGGTTGAACTAGTTTTTCTTCATAAAGACATTTTTAATTAATTGATTACTATTTTATTTTCTATAACTCGATATTCTATATCATATACTTTACTGAAATAATTAAACACCTGTTCAATACTTTCATACTTCGTTTCTATTGTGGCATTAAAATGTTCTTCATTTAAAGCTTCATTATTATTAATAATTACCACATTGTAATTTCGTTCTAAGGCTTTAATAATATTTTTAAAAGGTTCATTTTTAAAAACCATATCCCCTTTAATCCAAGAGGTATATATTGAGGTATCTACCTTATCTTTTATAATTACTTTCTTCCGTCTATCTAAAGAACCTCTTTCTCCAGGTACTAACTTTATTTCTTCTTTTTTAGATGAATTATTATCAGCTAAACTCACAGAACCATTCACCAAAACAACAGCTGAAGTTAAATCTTCAGTATAACTTTTAAGATTAAACTCCGTTCCATATACCTTTACTTCCATTCCATTAGCTTCTACAAAAAATGGCTTATGCTCATTATGGGCAACCGTAAAAAAGGCCTCTCCTGTAAGATATACTCTCCGTTCTTTTTTATTTGAAAACTTAACAGGAAACTTCAAAACACTTCCAGAATTCATTACAACCTGAGTTCCATCTGCTAGAATTAAATTGTATTTTTTTCCATAAGGAATAGTTAGCTTATTGTACACTAGAGGGGAGGAGTCTTCTTTATTGTCTTGGTAAGAAAGCTTATTCCCGTCATTATTAGCAAGGGGTTGACCGTCTGGATTTTTAATTACTTCTTTGGCACCATTTTTTATGCTTTTCAACTCTCCGTTAGCCAACTGTAAGGTTATTTGCTCTTCTCTAGATGAAATTGATTCTTTAATACTCTCTGGGAAAAATTGATTTTTTGCAAGAAAACTAGCTCCGACAATAAAAATAACAACAGCTGCATATTTAACTACAGAAGTAATTTTTTGCAGTTGCTGTTTTCTCTTCTCTTTTTTTATATCCTTTAAAAAGTCTTGCTTTACCTTTTTTAAATCTGGTTGATTCATTGCGATAGCTATTGCGAAATGCGTTTCAATATAAGTTTTAAATACTTTTGCATTATTATCATTCTCAATCCATTCATGAAGCACTTCTAACTCATTCAATGTTGCAGCATTAGTTAAAAATTTTACAATAATGTCTTCTATTTTTGAAGGAATCATTTTGAGTATTTAATAGTATTACAAATCAAAATTATAATACCCTTATTTTTTTTAGCTTTTTTTTGTCAAATTCACTTTTATTAACATAAATTTGAGGTTTAACAACCTGCCAACCCACAATTTATGATTTACAATAATTATGAAATTTTTATAAATAGCTTAAAAAAAGGAGATGAAAAAGCCTATGAATATTTAGTAGATAAATACTATCGGAAAATATATGCATACGCTGTAAGCTTAATAAACGACAAGGTTATTGCAGAAGATATTGTTCAAAATGTATTATTAAAGACATGGCAGTATCGAAAGAAATTAAATAAGAATTTTTCTATTCAGAGTTTTCTCTATAAATCTGTTTACAACGAATTTGTTAATACCTATCAAAAAAGTAAAGCCACCACCTATTTGCATTATAAATATTTAGAAAGCCTAGAAGAAATTACTACAAGTATAGATGATTCTAAAATTGAAAATTTCTTTAGAATAGTTACAGAAGAAATTGAAAAATTACCGCCTAAATGCAAAGATGTTTTTATGTTAAGTAAAATTGAAGGCCTTACCAATATTGAAATTTCCGAACATTTAGATTTATCTATTAAAACTGTAGAAGCGCAAATAACAAAGGCATATAGTAAGTTAAGAAATAGATTGGGAGAACAATACAAAGTATTATTTTTATTTACATTGGTAAACTAAAAAAGATCCTCCTTTTAGAAAAAAGAGAACCTTTTATTTTTTAAGTTGGTTAGTTTATTTTCCGCCTTTCAACTCGTCTTGCCAAGCATGTAACTCTACCCACTTCCCTTCGTAAGCTAATTGTGCTTGTCTTGGCCAAGTTCCAGGTTTGTGTATTTCGTATGCCTTTCCACCAGATTTTAAAACTTCTTCACATTTTTCTACACTACACTCAGAAAGTCCTTTCCAAGTGGTAATGCCTTTAGCGTGAAATAATAGTTCAATTTTAGGCCCTATTCCTTCCACAATTTTAAGGTCGTCTTGTTTTATTTTTTTTCCATAAGTAGCCTTAGCTAATGCAGCATCAAATGGAATTAAATTTAAAGTTGTGCTTTCAGTTTTTGAACTTACAGAAGGACTAGGTTTGGCTGCCAATTTAGACCTACAATCAGTAAGGTCGGCTTCCAATTTGTCGTATTTTTTTTGCCAAGCTTCAATCTCGGCAGTATTATTTCTAGAAGATAACCTCCCTAATAAATAACCTAAAATTGCGCATATAACGCCTACTATTAATGGAATAAGTAAACACCAGTTCATATATATAAATTTTGGATGATTAGTTCTTAATTGTAATTACAGTTCTTCTATTTTTTGCTCGCCCTTCGTTCGTATTATTATCTGCTATAGGCTCCGTTTCTCCCTTTGAAATGGTTTCAATATTTTCAGAAGAAATACCATTTCTTACCAAATAGGTTTTTATAAATTCTGCTCTTTCTTTTCCTAAAACCTTATTATTCTCTGTGTCTCCTGTGGTATCGGTATGACCAATAATTTGGACTGAAACATCATCAACCTTATCCATAGCCTGAACAATACTTAAATACTTAGCCCGTTGCTCCTCTGTTAAGGTAATAGTACTTCTGCCAGTCTCAAAGTATAATACAATTGGATTCTTTTTAATATTTTCTACAACCGCTTCGGCATCTTTAAAATTAGAATCGTTTGTTATAACAAAAGAAACAGGCCCTACATAGATACTATCTTGAACTTTTAGATTTGGTTTTAATTCTCCATAAGTATTAATTTTTTTAGAAGAAACCCCTTTTGCTATCAAATGGTTTTTAACTGCATTTGCTCTGGCTAATCCTAAGTTTGGAAAAGCAGAATTATTTTCTTCAGCAATTGAATAAAAGCCTGTTACATCAATAAATTTTGCACCATCTCCATTAAGATAATCTTTCAATTGAGCAATTCCTTCTTCTACCCCAGCACCAAGAGGCCTAAGAATAATAAAATCAGATTTATTAAAATTGAAATTATCATTCGTTTTATAATTAAAATTTCCTGTGCTGTCTATTATTACAAGTGGGTTAACAACCATTGAAGTTTCTTTTGGAGCTATAGTCTCTATATTTTCTATTGGGATTGCTTCTACCTCACAACATAAAATCCAATTAAAAAAAGAGCCAACTATAATGGTTATAATTATACCAACTAAGTAGAGAGATTTCATAGGATATCACTTTGGTTTATAAATTCTTACACTCAAATTTAGTCAATTTCTTAAATTGTAGGGCTAAATATGTAAAAAACTTTGAGTCAAATAGTTATGAAAATGTAAAATTCTTCATTCTAACTTTTAAATTTTGTATCTTTAATAGAAAGCGTTGGGATTAAAATCTTTTTGTATTAAACTGAAAAAACATTTAGACATAAACTCATCAGCAAATAAAGAGCACGTTTTGGAGCGTTAAAATCTCAATTAGTAAGTAAAATAAGAGGTTTTAAAACCAAAAAAATACTGCATAACCTCCTTTTAAAAAGAGAATTGCAGAAAAAGCTTAAAGTATTCGTATATATTTTTTAGAAATACGATATTTACCAACATAAAATCAGAACAGCATGTCACTACATAATATTAGACTTGAAGTAATGCAAACTATAGAAAAGAGAGTTGATTCTTTTCTAGAGCAATATCTTATTCCTGCTGACCAAATATGGCAACCTACAGATTTCTTACCAGATTCTCAAGGTGAAAACTTTTTTGAAGAAGTGAAAAAAATAAGAGGAGAGGCACAAGAATTAGGATACGATTTTTGGGTAGTATTGGTTGGAGATACAATTACAGAAGAAGCTTTACCTACCTACGAATCTTGGTTGATGGATGTAGAAGGCGTAGACCAACATGCAAGAAATGGTTGGTCAAAATGGGTTCGTCATTGGACTGCAGAAGAGAACAGACATGGAGATGTTTTAAATAAATATTTATACCTCTCTGGCCGTGTGAACATGAAAGAAATTGAAGTTACTACACAACATATGATTGCTGATGGTTTTGATATAGGTACCGGAAGAGACCCATATAAAAACTTTGTTTATACTTCTTTCCAAGAATTGGCTACCAATATTTCTCATAAAAGAGTGGGACAATTAGCTAAGAAGAAAGGAAACCCTATGTTGGCAAAAATGTGTAACATAATTGCTGGAGATGAGATGAGACACCATTTGGCATACCGTGAGTTTGTAAAAATTATTTTTGATTACGACCCTAGTGAAATGATGATTGCCTTTGCTGATATGATGAAGCGGAAAATTGTAATGCCAGCACAATTTGTTAGGGAATCTGGAGACCATATTGGAAGTGCTTTTGAAAACTTCTCTAATGCGGCACAACGCCTAGGTGTTTACACAACTTTTGATTATATCAATATTTTAGATCGATTAAACCAATATTGGGAAATCGATAAAATTAGAGAGTTAAATGATAAAGGTGAAAAAGCTAGAGATTACCTAGTAAGATTACCTGAAAGATTAAAACGTATTTCAGAAAGAATGTCTACTCCCCAAGATCCACATATTTTTAAATGGGTGGAAGCTAATGGAGTTTTATAATCTGTACTTTTCAGATAAAGACGCAAGACCGTTTCGCTGCAAAAAAAGTAAAGACAAGTTGTTACTGGGATAAAATATTTATTTTAGAAAGGAAGCTTTTTAAAATTTTGCTTTCTATTTTTAACAGCAAAAGGGATACTTTCTGAAAATATTTATTAACCTTGGTAATTAAGTTACTATAGTTTAGGGTTTAAGCTTACTTTTTATCGAATAATAGTGTTTTACAATATTAAAAACAGCCGTCTAAAAAGTAATTTATAACTTTAAAAATGAGCTTGTTGAAGTTTTTAAACAACTAACAATAAGAGTATCCTATCAAGTTTAAGATAATATTTAAGAGTTAGATGTTTAAAAACTTCGATTAGCTAAGCCTGATAGCCTCCTTTTTATGTAGAAAGTATGATTATGCTATTATAAATCAAATTTTATTCCTTGTGCTAACGGAAGTTCAGTTGTATAATTAATGGTATTGGTTTGACGTCTCATATACACTTTCCAAGCATCGGAACCACTTTCTCTTCCTCCTCCTGTTTCCTTTTCGCCACCAAAAGCACCCCCAATTTCGGCACCACTAGTTCCTATATTTACATTTGCAATGCCACAATCGGATCCTTGGTGAGATAAAAAGTGTTCTGCTTCTCTTAAATTATTAGTCATAATTGCTGAAGATAAGCCTTGCACTACCCCATTTTGAAGCTCCAAAGCATTTTCAACACCACCTTTATACTTCATTAAATAAAGAATAGGAGCAAATGTTTCATGCTGCACAATTTCAAAATGATTTTCAGCTTCGGCAATTGCAGGTTTTACGTAACATCCGCTTTCATAACCTTTCCCTTCAAGCACACCACCTTCAACTAAAACTGTACCTCCTTCTTTTTTAACTTCAGCTAAAGCATTTAAATAATTAGCAACAGCATCTTTATCTATAAGTGGCCCAACATGATTATTCTCATCTAAAGGATCTCCTATTCTAAGCTGTTTATATGCTTCTACAAGCGCATTTTTAACTTGGTCATACATAGTTTCATGCACTATAAGTCGGCGTGTAGATGTACAACGCTGCCCACAAGTTCCAACAGCACCAAATACAGCACCAATAACCGTCATTTTAATATCTGCGTCTGGCGTAACAATAATGGCATTATTTCCTCCTAATTCTAGTAGAGATTTCCCTAAGCGAGCCGCAACAGCCTGTGCTACTATTTTTCCCATTCTTATAGACCCAGTTGCAGAAACCAACGGAACTCTTTTATCATTTGTAAGTAATTCTCCAACTTTATAATCGCCTATTATTAAACAAGAAATCCCTTCTGGCAAATTGTTTGCTTCTATAACATTCCCTATTAATTTCTGACAAGCAACAGCCGTTAAAGGTGTTTTTTCTGATGGTTTCCAAACACAAACATCTCCACAAACCCAAGCTAAAGCTGTATTCCAAGCCCAAACCGCCACCGGAAAATTAAATGCAGAAATAATTCCTACAATTCCTAATGGATGGTATTGTTCATACATTCTATGTCCTGGACGTTCTGAATGCATAGTAAGACCATGCAATTGGCGAGATAACCCTACTGCAAAATCGCAGATATCTATCATTTCCTGAACTTCCCCTAAACCTTCTTGGTACGACTTCCCCATCTCATAAGACACTAATTTCCCTAAAGAAGCTTTGTGTTTTCTAAGTTCATCTCCAAATTGCCTTACTATCTCTCCACGTTGGGGTGCAGTTACTTTACGCCATTCTTTAAATGCTCCTTCTGCAGTTTGAAGCACTTTTTCATAATCTTCAGCTGTAGTTTGGTTTACTTTACCAATAATAGCACCATCTACAGGAGATTTAGAAATTAATTCTTCTCCAGATGCAAACCAATTGCTCCCTGTTGAACTTCCTAAATTTTCAGTTTTAACTCCTAATTGATTTAACGCTTCAGAAATTTTAGAATCACTTATATTAATTGTCATATTTATAACTTTTTAACTCATTTATGTTTCAATAATCACGAAAATACAAATTCTTTATGGAAAGCCACATTCAGTAAGCTAAAAATAAACCCCTATATACTGTTAAAACAAAGGGATATAGCAGGCTATTTTTTGTGATGAATCCAAACATACATCATTATTTCCACCCCATCAAACAGGAGAAATTATCTCTTAGTATTTGTAGCAAAATTATAAGATTTTAAACCCTCCCTGAAACCAACAAATCCTTCATACATCAGAAAAATAAGAATACTCTTACTTATTAGAAGAAAATAGAAAATTAACATTCATAATATTTGGATAAGAGTAAAATGAGCGTACTTTTGCTGCTATTTTAAACAAATCTAAATAAGAATAATAATGAAATATTTAACTTTTATACTGTTTTTCATCAGCTCCATAGCCATTTATGGACAAGAAGGAGGTATCCAAGGGAAGGTAGTAGATAATACAAATGAGGGCATCCCATATATTTCGGTCGTAATAAAAGAAAATAATAAAGGCGTTACTACAGCCAACGATGGTACTTACCGTTTAGAGAATCTTCAAAACGGATTGTATACTCTTAAATTTTCTGCTATTGGTTTTACTACTATAACAAAAAAAGTAGAAGTTAAAAACAATACTACAACAGAAATCAATGTTCTATTAGAAGAATCAATGGAGCAGTTAAACGAAGTTGTAATTACTTCCAATAGAACTAGAGAAACACTAGATGAAGTTCCTTCTTCTGTTTCTGTTATAACTTCAAAACAAGTGGAAAATTTAGCGCAAACAAGTAATTCTGTTGCCGATGTGTTAACAGAAGTTCCTGGAATGTCTCTAAGTTCTAACCAAACAAGTAGTACCGGGCAAACATTAAGAGGTAGAAGAATGCTGGTTTTAATTGATGGAATTCCGCAGTCTACCCCACTAAGATCAGGAGGAAGAGATGTAAATACTATAGATCCAAGTACTTTAGAGAGAGTAGAGGTTATTAAAGGTGCAACTGCTATTTATGGGAATGGTGCTGATGGTGGTATTGTAAATTATATTACCAAAAAACCACATGCTAACAAAAAATTAGAAAGCACCACGTATGTTGGCGCTGAAGGGGCATTGGTAGACATTAACAATACTGTTGGAGCTAAAGTAACTCAAACTTTCTCTGGGCAACTTAATAAATTAGGATATGTTGCTAGTGGAAGCTTTAGACAAACAGGCATTTATAAAGATGCTAATGGCGAGGTAATTTCTCCGTTTTATGGGTTAGGAGAAACTAGCCAGTATAGTTTATTCGGGAAACTTAACTATCAAATTACCGAAAAGCAACGAGTGGAATTAATGTATAATTATTTCAGCAGCAATCAAGATACAGATTACGTTCCGCAGGTTGGGGTTTATGGTGAAACACCAACTATTGGAGTACTTGGTGAAGATTTAGGTCAAGATCAAGGAAATAGATATAACCATAATGCACAATTAACGTATGATTATGATGATATCTTCGGGAAAACAGATTTTAGATTGAACCTTTATATGCAAGATTTTAAAACCGTATATGGGTATACAGATAGCTTTTACGATCCAAACTTAGGCTATGATGGCGGACAATCATCCATTTTATCAGCAAAAAAAGGAGCTCGTTTTAATTTAAAAACACCTTATACATTTGGAGAAGTAACAGGAAATATTCTTTATGGTGTTGATGTTTTAAATGATAAAACAGAGCAAGAATTAGTTGATGGTCGTGATTGGGTTCCGCAAATGGATATGACAAACTTTGCGCCTTATGCTCAACTAAAAACACTTTATAAAAACTTTGTTTTAAAAGCTGGAATTCGTTTTGAAAACATCAATATCGAGATTCCAGATTACACAACTCTTACAAGATATAACGTAGGAGAAACTACTCCTAATAGTGGGGGTGATGCCATAACAGGAGGCGAGTTAGACTATAATGCAACTACTTTTAACGCTGGATTACGATATAACAAATGGAGTGTTTTTAAACCCTTTATAAGTTTCTCTCAAAGTTTTTCTATTGCAGATTTAGGAAGAACACTTCGCTCTGCAACAGAAAATACAGTTAACGAGATTAATTCCGAAGCTGTAATTGCAAACAACTACGAAATAGGCTTTAACAGTCACCTAGGAAGAACTAATTTAAGCGGAGCTTACTTTATAAGCACCTCAGATTTAGGTTCTACTTACAGTGAAACTGCTAGTGGTGCGTTTGAGATTTTACGTCAGCCAGAAAAAGTATATGGTTTTGAAGTTTCTATGGATACAGAACTCGCAAGAAATGTAAATTTTGGAACTTCGGTTTCTTATACTGAAGGAAAAATAGACAGTCAAGATAGTGGAGATTACGATACTTATATGGGAGGAGACAGAATTCCTCCTGTTAAAATAGTTTCTTATGTGTCTTACAAATGGAATAACAAATTTGATGCTCGCCTTTCTTATATCTACAGTGGAGATAGAAACCGTTTTGAACCAAATGATAATGGAAGCTACACCTATGGTAAAGGTCCTGTTGATAGTTTTAACATATTAAATCTTACAACAAATTATCAACTAACTCCTTCTACAAAGGTAGGTTTAGGTATTAAAAACTTGTTGAATGAAGATTATTATAATCCGATTTCTCAATGGAATGCTAGAGACTCCAATTATATTAAGGCAAACGGAACACAATTTAATGTATCACTTACAGTAAACTTATAGAAAGATACAACCATGAACAACAGAGTCCTTTTAAAATACCATTCGTACTTCGGTATCATTGCGGGTATCTTTTTATTCGCTTTGGGTATTACGGGCTCTGTGTTGGTTTTTACAGACGATATTGATTTACTGATTTTTGATAGTTATGAAGTTGAAACAACAACTAACGACTTACAACTAGATAAAGCAATTGCTGAAGTTCAGAAAAAATTTCCTAATTGGGATAAGCGGATTATTAAGTTTGAAGAAGGAAAAACAATAATTTTTAATTTAAGAACTCCCGAAGCTAGAAAATACGCTTATGTAAACCCTTCCACAGGAAAAATAAGCAAAGTTATAAATGCCAACACCCATTTTACAAAGTGGATTCTTAAACTTCATTACTCGTTACATGCTGGTATTGTAGGGCGTTTCTTGGTGCTTTTAGCAGGAATATGTTTTTTCCTTTCATTAATTACGGGAATCATTCTTTACCGAAAAGTTATTTTTAAAACACTGCTATTCCAAACAAAAATAAGTAGTAAAAACAAACGAAATTACTACTCTTCCTTACACCGTTATGTTGGAGTTTGGGCGTTATTTCTAAATTTAATTATTGTTTTTACCGGTATATTTTTAGCCTACAAAGTGGTTACCTCTGGACTTAAAAAGGCAGTAGAACCAGCTCCTCCAACAGTAGAAACTTCCGTAGAAGCAGCATTAAAAACTATAAAAAAACAGTACCCAGATTTTACTCCCACCTACCTTAGACTCCCTACTTCTCCAAAAAGTAGTATTACGGTGAATGGTGTTTTTAAAGGGGATGCTTTTTACTTAAGCGAATATTATAACAAGGTTTTAATAGATTATAAATCGGGGGATATTAAAGCCGTTACCAAAATTAGCGAAGCCAATTTCAGTACTAAATTTAACAGTAGTATTCTCCCACTTCACTTTGGACAATATGGAGGCTTATTTAGTAAAATTCTGTACTGTATAATCGGACTTTCAGGGCCATTTTTATCCATTACAGGTTACTATATTTGGCTTAAAAGAAAAAAGATTGCATAAAAAGACAGATACTCCTGAAACTAACTACGGTCTACTCTCATAGACTTAACACACTGTAAGATAGCATATTAAAGTAAAATTACTGTCACAAATTCACTAATATTATTTTGGTACTTGGTATTTAGTACAAAGTATTAAGAAAATTCTGCTATATAAATCCGTGTATCTAATTATAGAAAAACTCTAGTATAGAAATTGAAAATTACTGCCACAAATTCACTAATGTTATTTTGGCACTTAGTATTTAGTACAAAGTATTAAGAAAATTCTGTTATATAAATCCCTGTATCTGTGACTTAAATTATAGAAAAACTCTAGTTAAAAACAGTGTTGATGACTAGTAAAGCTAAAATCCTTATCCGCAGAATGCATTGGATAAAGCGCCTTTTTCTTTGTTTCGTTTGGGCGAGCAAAAGAAATGAAAAGCATGAAGTCACTGGCATTTGGATTGGTATTAGAGCTAACAAATAATCAACGTAATTACAAACTAGAACCTCATTCTATAGATGCTTTCATGCAAGGTTATAAATGTTATAGAAATAGCTTTACAGATAATAAATTCATTTATTTTATATTCCGAAGTCATATCGACAGGCAGGAGACATTTCGTTACAAAAACCCATATTAATCTTCATCAGCTACATAACGTTCATCAATAGGCATCACCGTTCCACAATTATCACATGTTCGTAATTCTTTACTATTATAAAAATGTTTAAAGTGCTTCAAAAAATCTTTTTCTATATCATTTAATGGAAAACGAACTTCATATAATTTATGATTACAATTATCGCAAAACCACAATAATCCGTCTTCAATATTAAGCTTATCACGTTTTCTTTCAATAACTAAACCAATAGAACCTTCTGAACGAATAGGGCTATGAGGAATTCCTGCAGGATGTAAATACATATCTCCAGGGCCTAACTCCATAATTTTCTTCTCCCCTTCATCTTGGACATGAACTTCTATAGTTCCTTCTATTTGATAAAAAAGCTCTTCCGTTTGGTTGTAATGATAATCCTTACGGGCATTTGGACCAGCCACTACCATTACAATGTAATCGTCGGCTTCTTTATAAAAGTTTTTATTTCCAACAGGAGGTTTTAAGAGTCCTCTGTTTTCTTCTACCCATTTATTTAAATTGAAAGGTTTTTTAATTGCCATATTATTTCTAAATGAACTATAAAAGTAAGTAACTTATAGAAAAAATGGTAGTAAGATGACTAATTTTAATATGAATGTTGTTTAATCTTTTTCTACTCATAAAAGATTTAAGCAAGCTCATGATGTAATCAACTACCTCGGGGCAAGCCCGCGAGGTATTCAAAGGAAACAAATTTAACTCATTTTGACGCAGAGCCCTTCGGTAAACTCAGGGCAGGCTTCGGGGAATTAGACCCTCTATAAGGGATTAAAACAAAAACCTAAAAATATTTCGACGCAAGTATCGGAACATTCAAATCTCGATTATCGAGTAAAAGTATGGGAATTAAACCCTCAATGAGGGAATAAATTTCAGAAATGGGACATTATATAAATATTTCCAAAAAAAAGAAAAGGATACAAGTTGGGAAAGAGTTGGGAATAAAGTAATTTAGTAACTACTAACATCCTAATTTAAATAATTTTCATGAGAAATCTATACCTTTTATTAACCTTTGTGGTTCTTTTCTTCTCTTGCCAGTCAAAAACTACTACAATTTCTACGGAAGAAACTCCTGCTCAAAAAGAAGCTCCAAGCAAAAATAAATTTGGAATTGTTATTCACGGTGGCGCCGGGACTATTTTAAAAAAGAATATGAGCGACTCTCTGGAAAATGCCTATAGAACAAAATTAAAAGAAGCTATAGAAACAGGCTACGCTATCCTAGAAAAAGGAGGGAGTAGCTTAGATGCAATTGAAAAAACAATTAATGTAATGGAAAACTCTCCGCTATTTAATGCTGGAAAAGGAGCTGTTTTTACCAATGACGGGAAGAATGAGTTGGATGCATCAATAATGGATGGAAAAACATTAAATGCAGGTGCTGTGGCAGGTGTAACCACAGTTAAAAACCCCATTAATCTTGCACGTGCGGTTATGCAAAATTCCGAACATGTTATGTTTGCTAGAGAAGGGGCAGAACAGTTTGCTAAGGAACAAGGAATTGAACTAGTTGATCCTTCTTATTTTTATACTGAAAATAGAATGAATTCTTTAAAAAGAGCCCAAAAAAGAGAAAAAATAGAACTCGATCATGATGATCAAACTGCATTTTACGACCCTTTTATTAAAGACGATAAATTTGGAACTGTTGGGTGTGCAGCTTTAGATAAAAATGGAAATTTAGCCGCAGGAACTTCTACAGGTGGAATGACCAATAAACGTTGGGGACGTGTGGGAGATGCTCCAATTATTGGTGCCGGAACCTATGCAAATAATAAAACTTGTGCTGTTTCTTCTACAGGATGGGGAGAATATTTTATTCGTGGAGTTGTGGCTTATGATATCTCTGCCATGATGGAATATGGCGGAAAATCGTTGGCTGAAGCTGCTAGAATAGTAATTCAAGAAAAAGTGCCAAACATGGGTGGCGATGGAGGTATTATTGCTATTGACAATGAAGGAAACATGGCGATGGAATTTAATACCGCAGGGATGTATCGCGCTTCTATTAACGGAAATGGGGAATTAGAAATTGCTATCTACGGAAAGTAATTAATTTCCTGCATAGAATAGCATACTGTTCGTATCTTTGGTAAATCAATTACCTCGAGGCAAGCCTCCGAGGTATTCAAAGGAAAATAATTTAACCCATTTCGACGTAGAGCCCTTCGGTAAAATCAGGGCAGGCTTCGAGGAATAAAGCCCTCCATGAGGGATTAAAATAATACATTGTTTAAAATATAACTCTTGGTTGATAGTCTAATCCGCCTATAAAAAAACATCATGCAGGTAAAAAAAATACTATTCTTCATTTTAGCAATCTTAATTATTGGTTGTAAAAACAAAGAAAATGACATTCAGCAGCAAAAGGAAAACCTGTTGAAATATAGAGAATACATTTCTGATGTTTCTACAGGAATTATTTCAGCAAAATCCGATATTAGAGTTGTATTAAAAAACCCTTCTAGTAAACTTTCGGAGAACAAGATTCTAGATGATAAAATACTAGAGATAAAGCCTTATGCTGCTGGAAAAGTGGTTGCTTTAAACAATCAGACTATTGCTTTTATTCCTGAAAAAGGTTTAAAACAAGGCACCGAATATACACTTACCTTAGACTTAGAAAACTTTATTGAGGACATTCCGTCCAACCTTGAGGACTTTACTTTTAAAGTAAAAACGCTTGAACAACAATTTAATATCACTACATCAAACCTTCAATCCTACAACAGAGATTGGCAATATTTAGAAGGAAGTTTGCGCAGTAGTGATGTTATGGATTTAAAAACTGCAAAAAGCTTAGTTTCTGCTTATCAAAACAGTAAATCGCTTAACATCAAATTTGACGAAACAATCCAAGAAGGAACTCAAATTCTTTTTACTATTGATAGTATTCAGCGCTTTGACAATGATTCGGAAATAGAAATATTATGGGATGGAAATAACCAAGGTATTCATGACAAAGGGGAGGCAAAAGTAAAAATTCCTGGAAAAGATAATTTTACTATTGTAGATGTAAATACGTACGAAGGGGAAAATCAATATTTAGAAATAAATTTTTCCGACCCAATTAAAAAATCTCAAAAGCTTGAAGGATTAATTACACTTGAAGGTGCAGAAAATCTAAAATTTATTATTGATGGGAATGTTATAAAAGCATATCCAGATAAAAAAATTCAGGGTGTAAATAATCTTACTATTTTTCAAGGAATAGAAAGTTCGGAAGGTTTTAAACTTAAAAATATCTTTAGTGAAAATATTGCCTTTGAACAACTAAAACCGAATGTTAGACTTTTAAGTAGCGGTACTATTTTACCAAATTCTAGCAACCTTAAAATTAACTTCGAAGCAGTTAACTTAAAAGCCGTAGATGTTACAATTATTAAAATTTACGAAAATAATATTCTTCAATTTCTTCAGCAAAACGACCTCAACGGAGAAGGAAATTTACGCACGACTGCTCGTCCAATTGCTAAAAAAGCAATTCAACTTCAAACCAACCTTACAAAAAATACAGGAAACTGGAGAGCATACGCCCTTGACCTTCGAGATATTATAACTCCAGACCCTGGCGCTATTTATAGAGTGGAATTTTCCTTCGGAAAAAAATACAGTTCGTATACCTGCAATAGTGAAGAAAGTGAAACTTTTGAACTCAATGAATTTGACAATTTTAAAAATGAGGTAAACAATTCCGAGGAATGGTCGCCAACTACAGACAACACCTATTGGGATAATGACTATTACTACAATTACAATTGGAATGAGCGCGAAGATCCGTGCAAGGATTCTTACTATTACAACAAAACCGTTAAAACAAATGTTATTGCTAGTGACATTGCTTTAACCATTAAAAAAGGAAAAAACCAAAGCTATTTTGTAAGTGCCAATGATATTATCTCTACAAAACCTCTAGCAGGAACAAAAGTTACTTTTTACAACTACCAACAACAACCTATTGGAAACGTAATTACCGAAACCTCTGGCACTACTATTTTTGACGCAAACTCCCCTGCTTTCTTTGCTATTGCCGAACGTAATAATCAAAAAACATATCTTAAGTTAAACGACGGAAACGCATTATCTGTAAGTAAATTTGATGTTGCAGGAGCAGAACTCCAAAAAGGAATTAAAGGATTTTTATATGGCGAACGAGGAGTTTGGCGCCCTGGGGACACCCTCTTTTTAAATTTTATTTTAAATGATAAAAATAACCCTATTCCAGATAATCATCCTGTAAAATTTGAGCTAAGTGATCCTTATGGTAAAATAATTCATAAAGAGGTTAAAGCAGATGGTGTTGGTGGGTTTTATAATTTTAATGTTGTAACACAGCAAAATGCACCAACAGGAAATTGGCTTGCAAAAGTAAGTGTAGGTGGCGCTACGTTTACAAAAAATCTTAAAATAGAAACTATCAAACCGAATCGATTAAAGATAAAAGTCGATTTTAATAAAGAAGTGCTTTCCGCCAACGAAGCTATCCAAGGAAACATGTCGGTTACGTGGTTACATGGCGCTATTGCAAAAAACTTAAAGAGCGATATTCAAGGGCGTTTTTCAGTAACAAACACAACATTTAAAGAATTTCCAAATTACACTTTTGACGATCCTACCATTAAATTTTCTTCTGAAGATCAAACTGTTTTCGATGGAAAAATAAATGCGGAAGGAAAAACTACTTTCAATTTATCTCCACAACTAAAAGGCAAAGCTCCAGGAATGTTAAAGGCTTCATTTATTACAAAAGTCTATGAAAACGGGGGAGATTTCAGCACCGATGTATTTACAAAAAATTATTCGCCTTACAACACTTATGTAGGACTTAGAGTTCCAGACGGAGATGCTAAAAGAAGTATGCTGCTAACAGACGAGAATCACACCTTTGAAGTTGCTACTGTAGATGAAAATGGAAAACCAAAAGCGGTAGACAAACTTAATGTATCGGTTTATAAAATTGATTGGCGCTGGTGGTGGGACACTTCCGAAGATAATTTATCCACTTTTAATAGCAGCAATTATCAAGAAGAAGTATTTAAAACTACGGTAAGTACTAATAAAAACGGAAAATCGAGTTTTAAATTCCAAATAAAATATCCAGAATGGGGACGTTATTTAGTGCGTATTGAGGATTCTAAAGGAGGACATTCCACAGGGAAAACTGTTTATTTTGATTGGCCAGGATGGGCTGGGAAATCTAAAAACCAAGACCCAGAATCGGCTACCATGCTTGTTTTTTCTTCTGATAAGGAAACATATAATGTAGGGGAAAAAGCAATTATAACCTTTCCTTCTAGCAACCAAGGAAGAGCTTTAGTAACCGTTGAAAATGGAAATGAAGTTTTAAAATCTATGTGGATAATTCCTGAAAAGGAAGAAACCAAATTTGAGCTTCCAATTGAAGCGCTCTACACCCCAAATGTATATATTCATATTTCATTACTTCAACCGCATGCCACCACAGTAAATGACGCTCCTATTAGAATGTATGGTGTAATTCCGATTACTGTTAATAATCCAGAAACCATTTTAGAACCAGTAATATCTATGCCTAATTCTCTAAAACCTGAAGAGAATATCAATGTAAAAGTGAGTGAAAAGAATGGGAAAGCTATGACTTATACGTTAGCTATTGTAGATGAAGGTTTACTAGACTTAACCCGATTTAAAACTCCAAATCCTTGGGATACCTTTTTTGCTCGTGAAGCTTTAGGTGTTAAAACTTGGGATGTTTATGATGATATTATTGGGGCTTTTGGCGGTAGAATTGATCAAGTATTTAGTATTGGAGGAGACGGAATGTTGGCAGGTGCTAAGAATAAAAAGGCAAACCGATTCAAACCTATGGTTGTCTATTTAGGACCATTTGAACTTCCAGAAGGGAAAGCAAAAACGCATAAAATTAAAATTCCTAAATATATTGGAGCTGTACGCACCATGATTATTGCAGGAAATACTGCTGAAAATGCCTACGGAATTGCAGAGAAATCTACTCCTGTAAAAAAACCTTTAATGCTGCTTGCATCGGCTCCAAGAAAAATAACTCCAAAAGAAACAGTTAGTATTCCAGTTACTGTTTTCGCCATGGAAAACACTATTAAAAATGTAACCGTTTCTATTAAAAATAATGTTGCTTACGAAGTAATTGGCGAAAAAACCAAAACGGTAACGTTTACAGAACCTGATGAAAAAATGGTTTATTTTGACCTTCAGGTAAATCAAATTACAGGCATAGGAGCCATTGAAGTAAATGCAACAGCAAATGGTGAAAAAGCAAGTTATAAAATCGAATTGGATGTTGTAAATCCGAATCCGTATTCTACCATTGTGCAAGAAGAAATTTTGGAGGCTACAGCTTCAAAAACTATTAATTTAGAAACCTTTGGAATTGATGGCAGTAACAGTGCTCAAATTGAGTTTTCTACATTGCCTCCAATGGATTTTACTAACCGATTGGAATACTTAATTAAATATCCTCATGGTTGTGTGGAACAAACAACCTCTGCCATTTTTCCTCAATTATTTTTGGCAGATATTTTTGATCTTACTATTGATAAAAAACAACGTATTCAAACAAATATCGAAAAAGGTATTAATCGTCTTAGTAGTTTTCAACTTCCAAATGGAGGCTTCTCCTATTGGCAAGGACAAAACTTTACCGACGACTGGGGGACTTCTTATGCTGGACATTTCTTATTAGAGGCAGAAAGCAAAGGATATGTATTACCTATTGGCTTTAAACAGAAATGGATTCACTACCAACAACAAGAAGCTAAACAATGGCGAAATTCTAGTACTAATTCAAGTTTAGCACAAGCTTACCGCTTATATACATTGGCTTTAGCGGGAAAACCCGATGTTTCTTCCATGAATAGGTTATTGGAAACTCCAAGCATTTCTAATGAAGCCAAACATAGACTTGCAGCAGCTTATGCACTTGCTGGGCAGCTTCAGGTTGCTAAAACCGTTTTTAACAGCGCTACTATAGATTTTGCACCTGTTGATTATGATGCTTACACCTATGGCTCTACGGATAGAAATAGAGCTATGGCTTTAGAAACTTTAGTGCTTTTAAAAAATAAAGAGCAAGCTCAAAGTATCTCAAAAGATGTTGCCAAAACATTGGCTTCAGATAAATGGATGAGTACACAGAGTACAGCCTACAATTTGCTTGCTATGGCAAAATTTGCTAACTATATTGGCGGGAAAGGAATGCACATTTCTTATACCTTGAATACAAACAGCAATACTATCGAGACTGATAAAACCTTAGCAAACCGAGTACTTTCAGTAAAAAAAGGAAGCAATACTATTACTCTAAAAAACAATGCAGAAAATACTGTTTTTGTACGAGTACTTAATACTGGGAAACTTCCGGTAGGAGAAGAAAAAGAATCTAGTAGAAACTTAAAAGCTCTGGTTAGCTTCAAAGGAAAAAACGGTAAGTCTATAGATATAAATACATTAACTCAAGGAACTAATTTTATTGCTGAAGTTACTATAACCAACACTAAAGCTGTAGACTTAAAAAACGTTGCTTTAACAGAATTTTTCCCTAGCGGATGGGAAATTGTAAACACCCGTTTTACCGATTTCGGAAATTTTGAAGATAACCAAGTTAATTATACCGACCTTAGAGATAGCAGTGCTAATTTCTATTTTGACTTAAAGAAAAATGAAAGCAAAACATTTAGAATTCTATTAAATGCATCCTACTTAGGAAAGTATTATTTACCAGGAATTCAATGTGAAGCTATGTATGATAATGATTATATGGTGAGAACAAAAGGTAAATGGGTAGAAGTAATTAAATAAGTTAGTGTTTAAGTGTTGATGGAAAAGATTGAAAGATTGAAGGATTTAATGATTGAAAAATTAAGAATACGCTGTCGCTTTATAACTTTATAGCTATCGGAAAGATTTAAAGGGGTTAAAGCAATCTTACTATTTTTCGCTTAAACGCAAAAGACAAGATGAATTCAATAATTAAACATTTTTTATACGATGCAAAAAAGTTCCTTTTTGTAACGCATCGCTACAAAAGTGTTGTCATTTTATTGCTGTTAGTAGGATATTATTTTTGTCTTCCAAAGTCGCTTTTCAACAATCCAACTTCTTCAGTAATTGAAAGTCGGGAAGGAATTCTTTTAGGTGCTAAAATTGCCAATGATGAACAATGGCGTTTTCCAGCAAACGACAGTGTTCCTTACAAGTTTAAGCAGTGTATTATACAGTTTGAAGATGGTTATTTTTATCATCATCCAGGATTTAATCCTGTTTCTATAGCAAAAGCATTTGTAGCAAATATAAAATCTGGAAAAGTAGTTCGGGGAGCAAGTACATTAACACAACAGGTAATCCGACTTTCAAGAGAAGGAAAAAAGCGTACTTATTTCGAAAAACTTATTGAGTTGGTACAAGCCACCCGTTTAGAGCTTCGAGATACAAAAGACGAAATTCTAAATTTATACGCAGCACACGCACCATTTGGAGGAAATGTAGTTGGATTGGAAGTAGCTTCTTGGCGGTATTTTGGAATCTCTTCTGAAAAATTATCATGGGCGGAAGCAGCAACATTAGCAGTACTACCAAATGCTCCAGCCCTTATTTATCCTGGAAAAAACAAATCTCGTTTATTAGAAAAAAGGGATAAACTCCTCCATAAATTATGGAACGAAGAAATTATAGATTCATTAACCTATAAATTAGCAATAACAGAAACATTACCCGAAAAACCTTTTGCTTTACCACAAATAGCGCCTCATTTCTTACAATTTTCTTCCTCAAAAAATAAAGGAAAAAAACTAAAGTCAACACTAGATTTTGAACTTCAAAAGCGTACAAATACCATTGTAAAACGCCATTACGAAACACTACGCCAAAACCAGGTATATAATGCAGGCGTTTTAGTTATGGATATTGAAACCAAAAAAGTAATTGCCTATGTAGGGAATACCCCAACTACAAAAAAGCATCAAAAAGATGTTGATGTTATTCAAGCTCCAAGAAGTACAGGGAGTATTTTAAAACCTTTTTTATATGCCGCTATGTTGGATAGCGGAGAACTCCTACCAAATACATTGGTTTCAGACGTTCCTACACAAATTGCTGGATACAGTCCAACCAATTTTAATGAACAGTATGCTGGTGCGGTACAGGCTAAAAAAGCATTAGCACGCTCTCTTAATGTCCCTGCGGTACGTTTATTACAAGAATATGGCTTGGAGAAATTTAGAGAACAGCTCAATTATTTTCATCAAAAGGATATTAATAAAACTTCAGATTATTACGGCCTTTCATTGATTCTAGGTGGCGCTGAAAGCAATTTATGGGATTTATGCAAAGCATATGCTGGAATGGCTTCTACTGTGAATCATTTTACAGAAACTTCTAGTGAATATTTTTCTAATGAATTTGGAAACCCCGTATTTCTTCAGCAAGAAAATTATAACTTCGGAAATAAAACACAAGAAAAAAATGTCTTTGATGCTGGGAGTTTTTTTTTAACACTTGAAGCTTTAAAAGAAGTGAATCGTCCAGAAAATGAAGAAGCATGGGAATTTTTTGACAATTCTAAAGAAATAGCTTGGAAAACAGGAACTAGCTACGGAAATAGAGATGCTTGGGCTATTGGCGTAACCAAAAAATACTTGGTAGGGGTTTGGGTAGGAAATGCGGATGGCGAAGGGAGACCACAATTAACTGGCGTAAATAGTGCCGCTCCCCTATTGTTTGATGTCTTTGATGCCTTACCAAAAACTACTTGGTTTAAAACTCCTTTTGACGCTTTAACAGAAGTTACTATCTGCAATAATAGCGGATATTTAGCGTCTCCAATTTGTCCAAATACTACTATAAAAGTACCTAATGCTGGAGCAAATTTTAAGGTATGTCCCTATCATAAATTGATTCATTTAGACGAAAAAAAACAATTTAGAGTGAACGCCTCTTGCTATCCACTGGAAAAAATGATTTCTGAATCATGGTTTGTATTACCTCCATTAATGGAATTTTATTATAAAAGCAGTGATGCAAATTACAAAAGCATGCCTCCTTTAAATATAGCTTGTAAGAATAACGATGCCTCTCAGATGGATTTTATTTATCCTGAAAACAATAGTAAAATAATTTTAACCAAAAACTTTAGAGGTAAAACCAACGAAGTGATTTGTAAAATTGCGCACCCCAAAAGAGATAGTAATATTTTCTGGTATTTGGACAATACCTATATTGGTGAAACTAAAACTTTTCATGAAATTGCTATTCTTCCTTCCGTAGGGAAACATCAAATTACTGCAATAGATGAATTGGGAAATGAAAAAACAATTTTTATTGAAATCGAAAAAACTTCTTAATCTTTTTACAGGGCAAACTCATACTTTTTATTTAGCTTTCGTTAAAAGTAGTGTTGGTGCTAGCGCAGCTAAATCCCTTACCCGCAGAATAGTGACCGAAAGCTCTGAAATCAGGAGTGCAGCGACGCAGAGTTTCGGTTACGGTTTTTCGACCCCGTTGTCGAAAAAATTCATTGGATAAGGCGCCTTTTTCTTTGTTTCGTTTCTTTTGGGCGAGCAAAAGAAATGAAAAGCACAAAATCACTGGCGTTTGGGTTGATATTGGAGTCAACAAATAATCAACGTAGTTCTAAACTGAAGCCTTTTATTTCTACTTATTTTTATGTAAAGCAATTTTTAAGACTATTGAAAATAAAAAAAGTGTCAAAATTTTGAGATTTAAGATTGATTCAAATGGATTTTTACTAAATTTCACTTTGTTTTGTAAAGTATGAGTTTGCCCTTAACCTTTTTATAGCTTAAAATTGTATCTTTCTTAAAGGAAAAATCAATCCATGAAACTATATAACTTCTCCAACCTCAACCGTTCAGAAAACACTAAAATACTAAAAGAGACTACCTTTGATCTTATAGTTATTGGTGGCGGAATAACAGGCGCTGGAATCCTTCTAGATGCCGCTTCAAGGGGCTTAAAAGTAGCGCTGATAGAAAAAGAAGATTTTGCTTCTGGTACTAGTAGTAAATCTACCAAACTTATTCATGGCGGACTTAGGTACTTAAAGCAATTCGATTTTTGGTTGGTAAAAGAAGTAGGTACCGAACGTGCTATTGTACACAAATTAGCACCACATTTAGTCCTCCCAGAGAAAATGCTACTCCCCTTGGTTGAAAATGGCTCTTACGGGAAGTGGCTTACTTCTATCGGGTTAAAAGTATACGATTTATTAGCGCAGGTAGAAGATGAAGACCAACGACAAATGGTAGATAAAACGGAAGCTTTAAACCTAGAGCCTTTACTTCCGAAGAAAATTTTAAAAGGCGCTGGTTATTATGCAGAATACAGAACCGACGATGCCCGTTTAACTATAGAAAACATAAAAACAGCACTGAAATACCAAGCTGTTCCTATTAATTACACAGAGGTTACTAATTTTTTATACACAAACAAAAAGGTACAAGGTGTTGAAGTAATCGATAAAATTACGGGGGAAACATATAAAATCAACTCAAAATATGTAATTAATGCCACAGGGCCTTGGGTAGACGAATTACGATTGCTAAATAAGTCAAAACAAGGACATGGGTTGCATTTAACAAAAGGAGTGCATCTTGTTTTTCCATTTGAAAAATTCCCTGTAAAACAATCCGTTTATTTTGATGTTCCAGACGGGAGAATGATTTTTGCTATTCCCCGTGGAAAAATAACGTATGTAGGCACAACCGATACCAATTATACCGAAAATAAGGATGAAGTTTATACTAACTTAACAGATGCGGTGTATCTTATAGAAGCCATAAACCATATGTTTCCAAAAATAAATTTATCGTTGGAAGATATCCAATCATCATGGGCTGGATTGCGACCTTTAATTCATGAAGACGGTAAATCTCCATCGGAACTTTCTAGAAAGGATGAGATTTTTGTTTCTGCAAGCGGACTAATAAGTATAGCTGGAGGGAAACTAACTGGTTATCGTAAAATGGCGGAACGAACTGTAGATAAAATAGCCAAAAGAATGGAAGAAGACTTTGCTATTAAAATTCCAAAATGCAACACCGATAAAATTCCACTTTCTGGTGGAACTTGGGAAAGCTACAGGGAAGTAAAACAGTACAGAAAACAACTTTTTAAAGAGCTTGAAAAAGATGGTTTTTCAAAATATGATGCGTTTTATTTAGTACATACATACGGAAAGCAAACCGAAGAAATTTTAAAGTTATACCATAATTTTACAGGAGACGATAATCCTGAAAAACTTATAAAAGCCGAATTTCATTTTACTGTTGAATACGAAATTTTACAAAACCCAATAGACTTTTTTATCCGTAGAACAGGACGTATGTATTTTGATATTGAAAGTGTAAAACAATACAGTTCCATAATTCTTGAGGAATATCAAAAACTCTTTAAAACGGACAATACTATTATTGAAAATTACAAAAAAGAAATTTCAACCCTCATAGAAAAACATAGCGTAATTAAAGATTAATTTTTAATCATTAATATCCGGTTTAAAATACAAGACCGCTTCGCTATAAGAAAAAAGAACAAAGATTAGATCTTAACTATTATAAAATAAGCAGTTTAAAAAATAACATTACTAAAATCCTCTTTTTATTCATTTTTATTAATAGCAAGGGGTATTTTGGAAACCTCATTTGAATCTCAATATAATTGGAGTTCAATAAATTCCGTTAACTTTTATCGGATAATAATAATTTTCAATGAAAAAAAAGCAGCATTTAATTGTATTAAAATACTTTCAATAGTATTATTAGTAATCGTTCCTATAGATGTTCAAAAGTTCTATCTAACATCAGGGATTATATGGATCATTATGGTATTAGATAGTATTCAAGATTTAGATTTATTTCGTATTGGTCTTTTAATATCGATATTAACAATTACTGGAATGATTTTCATTTTTTCAAAAAAAAGAACCTATATTTTATTAGGATATCTACTTACTTATATAGGCCTTATTTCTGTATCATTTAAGTCTTTTCAAGACATAGCAACAATAGGAGTACTTACTATTTATGCAGTCATATCTTACCTAGTAATTTATATAACTTCAAACAAAAGCTACCTATAAAAATTCCTGTTATACTAACTAATATTTTCAAAATAATGGATTTAAAACTCATAAAAACTGTCACTTTAGTTTCTTTCCTATTTTTCAACCTTTTGATACTAAATATTTATGGGCAAGAGAATCCAGACAACTGGTCTGCAATAGAAAAAGAAATATATCAAAACCTTAAGAGCTTAGCATATTATACAACAGACCATAAACTAGATGAGATTTTTAATGATACTATCCTGAACAGATATATTGTAGATTACGATAGGAACTCAGAAAGAACTAAATTTATTAATGATTCTTTTATTTATTTCAAAAAAACGATTGACAGTATAGGGATAGAAAATCTAGATGCCAAACCCATACGGTTTTATAAAAATTTTGAGATATATGCTCCATTTAAAAAAGAGCAAATGGAAGAGTATGCCCCCTATACTTTTGCTTATTACAATAAAAAAAATCCTGAAAAACCTATTGGCTCTTTATTGTTTAGCAGAGAATCTCATAAACTGGTTGCATGGATTCTGCTGCGGCAAGGAGATCATAATTATATGTTTTTACCAGGATATTAAATTTGATAAGAAAACGTAGCTTCTAATAGGTACTTATAAAATTGAATATAATATTCTGCATTTATTAAGCAACGATTGCCGCTTTATTTATTACGGAAGGCACATCCGTAAATACAACAATCAGCTATAAATTATTTTTATATAAAACAAAACCCCGAAAATGAGTTTTCCAACTTTAACACGGGGTTTTATTTTAAATTTATATCTTATATAAGGAGTGTTCAAAGGGAACAAATTCAACTCATTTTGACGTAGAACACTTCGGTAAACTCAGAACTGGCTCTGGGGAACAAAACCTTCAATGAGGGATTTTAATCAAGTTTCTCAGTAAGTTTTAAAAATGTTTTTTTAGGATCCTTTCCTTCATATAATACTGCGTGTACAGCATCAATAATTGGAGTTTTAGATTTACGCTTTTGCTTAGAGGTTATTATATGAGCGCTTTTGGTAGCATAATACCCTTCAGCAACCATATTCATTTCCATCATAGCGCTTTTTACAGTATATCCTTTTCCAATCATATTCCCGAACATTCGGTTTCTACTAAAAATGGAATACCCCGTAACCAATAAATCTCCTAAATAAGCAGAATCGTTGATATTACGCTTCATTTTATGAATTCGTTTTATAAAGCGTTTCATTTCTCTAATGGCGTTACTCATTAAAACCGATTGGAAATTATCTCCATACCCCAACCCATGTGCAATTCCAGCCGCTATAGCATAGATATTTTTAAGGACGGCAGCATATTCTGTACCGATAATATCATCACTAATTTTAGTTTTAATATAGGGACCTGCAAGTTTATTTGCTAGAATCTCCGCTTTTTCCTCATCAGAAGAAGCTACCGTAATATAAGACAATCTTTCTAGAGCCACCTCTTCTGCATGGCAAGGTCCAGTTATAACTCCAATTCTATCAAAAGGAACATTATAAAGGTTATGAAAATACTCCCCCACAATAAGTCCGCTCTCTGGAACTATTCCTTTAATTGCAGAAAAAACCACCTTATTATCTAAAGATGTTGATAATTTCCCTAATTCTTCATGCAAGAAAGCAGAAGGAATAGCAAAAATTAAATAATCCGCATAAGATGCCATTTCATTAATATCATTACTCAGTTTTAATTTATCCGTATTAAACTCAACAGAACTTAAATAATTAGGATTGTGTTGCTGCTCCTTAATATGTTGAATAGCATTTTTATTACGCATATACCAACCTACTTCATCCAAATTTTCGCACAACATTTTAACTAGCGCTGTAGCCCAGCTACCCCCACCTAAAACAGCAACTTTTATAGTATTCTCCATTAATTTATTCTTCATTTATAAGTCAAAAGTAATTAAATTTTAAAATAAGATATTAACTGTTGATTATCAGTATTTTATCATTTCATTACAATTCACAAAATTACGAAACAAACTTTAGAATGCTAAAAAAAGGTTTAACAATAGATTGTGAAAATTCATACAATGTTTATTGAAAACTCCACGTTATAAATACGTAATAAAGAGAATTAAGTTAGGTTAGTTGATTTTTTTTGGTTGGTTATTTACAAGAAGTCGTTTTTAGAAAATTCTAAAAACGACTTCTTCATTTATATCTCTAAAATGTCCATTTTATTTAACGATAAATTGATAGTATATTTTTTCAATTTATTTGTATTAATATGATAATTTTCGTAGATTGATAGTCATTAACTTTCAAATTAAAAAGTAAAAACTATGGGGCTATTTTCATTTATTAAAGATGCTGGTGCAAAAATTTTTGGAGGAAAAACTTCCGCTGAAGAAGCTGCAGAGCAAGCAGCAGATAAGCAAGCTGCTATAAAAGAAGCAAATTTAAAAGCTGCAGCCAGCTTGAGCGAAACAATAAACGATTTAGGATTAAAAGTTGAGAATTTAGACATTACTATTTCTGAAGACACTGCAACAATACGAGGGAAAGCTTACAACCAAAGTACAAAAGAAAAAGTGGTTTTAGTAGTGGGAAATAGTGCTGGAATAGCTGTTGTAGATGACCTTATGGAAGTTGAACATACGGAGCCAGTAGCTAGATTCCATACTGTTGTAAGTGGAGATTCCTTAAGTAAAATAGCTAAGAAATTTTATGGAAATGCCATGAAGTACCCTGAAATATTTGAGGCTAATAAGCCAATGCTAACTGACCCAGATAAAATTTACCCTGGTCAAGTGTTACGTATTCCTCCTACAAAAGAATAACCTTAATGAACACATAATTATCAGGCTGTCTAAAAAAGTAATTCATAATTGTCAAACCTAAAGGAGCTTGTCAATCTTGTCGAACTGAGCTTGTCGAAGTTTCACAACCAACATTCAAAAAAATCCTTCGACAAGCTCAGGATAACATTTAGAGTTTAGATACTTTTTTAGACAGCCTCATATTTTTTAACTTATTATAATTTAGTTTAGAAACGTTCATAAAAAAACTGTCTCATTTCCTTATTTATAAAAATTCATTAAATCAATATACTCCCATACTTTATTATTAAGTAAAGGCTTGATATTTTTCTGTGCTGCAATAGCTTTTCTGATAAAAGTAGAAGATATTTCCATAATAGGAGCCTCTACCTTTTTTACATTTGGATGTGCTTCAAATGAGTTTTGAGTATTTTCATTTTTCTTAACTCTTGGATACACATAAATATCGTTTTCAGCTAAAATAATATCATGATTTTTCCACTTGTGGAAATTCAATAAATTATCCTCCCCCATTATTAAAGCAAAATAATTATCTGGATATTTTTCCTTTAGATACACCAAAGTATTTACTGTATAATTAGGCTGCGGAAGTCCAAATTCAATATCGCTGGGTTTTAATTTATCGTAACCTTCGGTTGCACGATAGACCAATTCTAACCTATGGTGATTGTCTAGCAATGTGCTTTTCTTTTTTAAAGGATTGTGTGGTGTAACCACAAGCCATACCTCATCCAAATCGCTAAACTCAACCATATGGTTAGCTATTGCTAAATGCCCAACATGAATAGGATTAAAAGTACCAAAGTACAACCCAATTTTTTTTTTCATGTGAATAACTTTAAGTTAAATATATGATTTCAAGAATTTTAAACCAGCAATAATTGACTTTAAAACCTTCGCTTTACTCATATCTATTATAGAGACTTGTAAAAACGCCTATTTTAATCAAAATAAACCCACTTTATTAAAGTTGATACTATTCGTTTTTTAACCCAATAAAATTAGCCACTAAATTATAGGCATCATTTTTTGCAGTTTCTAAATCGTAGTTTTTAATAATAGTATCAAATTGTGGTGCAGTAGCCAATTCTACAGAAGCTTTTGCAATGCGCATATTAATTTTATCGTCGCTTTCTGTTTTACGCTTTTTAAGTCGAATTTTAAGCTCATCAACACTTGGAGGCTTTACAAAAACTGCTAAAGTTTGCTCTGGAAATTTCTTTTTTATACGAAGTCCCCCAGCAACATCTATATCGAAAATAACGTTTTTTCCGAGTGCCCAAATTCTTTCTACTTCAGATTTTAAAGTTCCGTAGAAATTATCTCTATAAACTTCTTCCCACTCTAAAAAGTCATCGTTTTTTATATGTTTTTTAAAATCTGATAAAGAAAGAAAGTAATAGTTTTCTCCATCCACCTCTTCTCCTCTTGCTTCTCTTGAAGTTGCCGAAATTGAAAACTCTAAATTCAATTCTGGGTAATTAAGTAAATGTCTTACAATAGTAGTTTTTCCACTCCCAGATGGCGCTGAAAATATAATTAACTTTCCCCCTGTTCCGTTATTGGTATGCTGCATAGAATGTTCTTCTGAAGTATTTTACTTGTTAAACTACAATACGTTTAACATTTGTTCTTTTATTTTTTCTAGCTCATCTTTCATCTGAACTACAATTTGCTGCATTGGTGCAAAATTAGCTTTAGAACCAATGGTATTAATCTCTCTTCCAATTTCTTGACTAATAAATCCTAGTTTTTTTCCATTAGAATCATCCGAAGAAAGCGTTTGTAAAAAGTAATCCAAATGGTTTGCCAAACGTACTTTTTCTTCTGTAATATCAAATTTCTCTAGATAAAAAATCAACTCTTGCTCAAAACGATTTTCGTCTACATTTTCTTTAATATCTGCAACCGCTTTGTTTAGTCGCTCTCTAACATTATCCATTCGTTCTGGATCTATAGCCTCCACTTGTTTAAGTAAGTCCAATAAATTCTCTATTCGAGCAACAAAATCCTTTTCCAATACTGCCCCTTCATGAGAACGGAAACTATTAATTTCTTTTAATGCCTCTTGTAGTGCTGCCTTAATTTCTACATATTCCGTTTCATCTATTTCATCTCGTTCTACTTTTAAAGCATCTGGCATTCTTACCGCCATTTTTAAAAGTTCAATATCATCATTTTGACCAGAATTAGATACATTAACTGCCCTCAATTGTTCCATATACCCTTGTACAATTGCAGTATTTACTTTGGTGTTAGAAACCTCTCCGGTAATCTCCACAAACAGACTAAAATCTATTTTTCCTCTTTCTAAGCTATTTGCTATAATATTTCTCAGCTCAATTTCCTTTTCTCTATAAGATGAAGGAATTCTGGCATTGAGATCTAGATTTTTACTGTTTAATGATTTTAATTCTACGGTGATTTTTTTTGAAGGAAGCTGAATAATATTCTTCCCAAAACCGGTCATTGATTGTATCATGTTTTTCTTTTATCGATAGGCAAAAGTACGAAATCCAATAGGTTTTAAAAACTTGAAATTCAACACTCCCCATAAAGAGCTTATAAATTAGGTCTAAAAACAAAAAAACCACGTAAAAACGTGGTTTTAAAATATTCTATTTTTGTTACAATTAATCTACAGTTACTACAGAATTAGAGTTGTTCCAAGTAGTTACTTTTGCAATTCTATTATCTTCGTAGTTTACTTCTTTTAATGAATCTTCATTCCAGAAAAACCATTTCCCTGTTTTCTTTCCATTATTGTATTCTGCCATTGCAATTTTCTTCCCTTCTTCATTATAAGATTTCCATTCGCCGTGCAGTTTACCATCTAAATAAAAGCCAGTTTGAGCAATACTTCCATTGTCATGGAAATAGGTAGCCTTTACCATTTCTCCTTCTTTCTCCAGTTTTGGTTTATTCTCAGCATTTTGAGCTACCATAACTAACGAAAAAAGCATCGCAAAAATTAAAATTGATTTTTTCATGATTCTATATTTTTCGTTATTAAATTATTAGTACTTTACATTATCATAACAAAGATAACGAAATAATTTACACAAAAAACACATTTACATAACGTTAAATTAACATTAAACTTGTATATTACTAATAATCAGCTATTTATTCAATGTTAATTTTTCATTTTCGACTAAAACTTAACATTGGAGACTTCAATGAGGGTAAAAAAAAGATCATTTTTCGACTTAAATCAATACTCAAACAGGTCAAATCAACTACCTCGAGGCAAGCCTACGAGGTATTCAAAAGAAAATAATTTAATCCATTTAGACGTAGAGTCCTTTGGTAAACTCAAGACAGGCTCTAGGAAATAAAACCCTCAATGAGGGATTTAAATCAAAAAAAAAACACTTTATAGGCAGTGCTGTAATTTACAACTGAAAAAGTTTCTTTTACCTAAGAACTTATTACCTTTGCATCTTATTAAATGTTAAGAATTCATGTATAGAAGTCATACTTGTGGCGAGTTACGCAAAGAGCACATCAATAAAGAAGTAACCCTCTCTGGATGGGTACAAAAAGTAAGAGATAAAGGTTTTATGGTTTGGGTAGATGTAAGAGACCGCTATGGAATCACTCAGCTAATTTTTGATGAGGAACGTACCCCTAATGGAGTATTGGAAACAGCACAGCGTTTAGGAAGAGAATTTGTAATTCAAGTTGACGGAACTGTTATTGAAAGAGAATCTAAAAATGCTAATATTCCTACAGGAGCTATTGAGGTTTTAGTAAAAAACATCACTGTTTTAAACGAATCCAAAACACCTCCATTTACTATTGAAAATGAAACGGATGGTGGAGACGACCTTCGTATGAAATATCGTTACTTAGATATTCGTCGTAATCCAGTTAAAAACAGTCTTATTTTTAGACATAAAGTAGGGATTGAAGTAAGAAATTACCTTTCTAATGAAGGGTTTATAGAAGTAGAAACTCCTTACTTAATTAAATCTACTCCAGAAGGAGCACGAGATTTTGTGGTCCCTTCTAGAATGAATGAAGGTCAGTTTTACGCACTTCCACAATCTCCACAAACCTTTAAGCAACTGCTTATGGTTGGGGGAATGGATAAATATTTCCAAATTGTAAAATGTTTTAGAGACGAAGATCTTCGTGCAGACAGACAGCCAGAGTTTACACAAATAGACTGCGAAATGGCTTTTGTAGAACAAGAAGACATTTTAAATGTATTTGAAGGACTAACACGTCATCTCTTAAAAGAAATAAAAGGAATAGATATTACCAATTTCCCTCGTATAACTTATGATGAAGCCATGCGAAAATATGGTAATGACAAACCAGACATTCGCTTCGGAATGGAGTTTGGAGAACTTAACGAAGTAGCGCAACATAAAGATTTTAAAGTTTTTAATGATGCTGAATTAGTTGTTGGTATTGCCGTTCCAGGAGCTGCTTCCTATACTAGAAAAGAAATTGATAAACTTATTGATTGGGTAAAACGTCCACAAGTTGGCGCTTTAGGAATGGTATATGTAAAATGTAATGAAGATGGAAGCTTTAAATCTTCCGTAGATAAATTTTACAACGAAGACGACCTTAAAAAATGGGCAGAAGCCACAAACGCTAAAGCAGGCGATTTAATTTGCGTACTCTCTGGCGTTGCTAATAAAACTAGAGCACAACTAAGTGCTTTACGTATGGAAATGGCAGAACGTTTAGGATTACGAAAAGCAGACGAATTTGCTCCACTTTGGGTGTTAGATTTCCCGCTATTAGAATGGGATGAAGAAACAGCGCGCTACCACGCTATGCATCACCCATTTACATCGCCTAAACCAGAAGATATTAAATTGCTAGATACCGAGCCAGGAAATGTAAGAGCCAATGCCTACGATCTAGTACTTAACGGAAATGAAATTGGAGGGGGCTCTATTAGAATTCACGATAAAGACTTACAAGCATTAATGTTTAAACATTTAGGATTTACCGAAGAAGAAGCAAAAGCTCAATTTGGTTTCTTAATGGACGCTTTCCAATATGGGGCGCCACCACACGGAGGACTCGCTTTTGGATTTGACAGATTGGTGGCTATTCTTGGAGGTCAAGAAACCATTCGAGACTTTATTGCATTTCCAAAAAACAATTCTGGTCGAGATGTTATGATTGATGCTCCTGCCAAAATTGACGAAGAGCAATTAAAAGAACTTCATATAAAGTTAAATCTTTAAAAAACAGACGCTTGTAAGTATTATATTTACAAGCGTTTTTTAAACTATATAAAAATATGGGCGATGCCACAGTCTAAAAAGAACTTATTTACCCGCATATTAATTTGGCGAGCTAAACATATTTCTCAACAACAATTTATCTACATTCTAAGTATCCTAGTTGGATTTACTTCGGGAGTAGGTGCTGTTGTACTTAAAAACCTAACCCATTTTATTCAGTTATTACTAGAAGGTAAACTTATTCAAGAATACCATCATGCATTTTACTTTGTATACCCCTTAATTGGTCTAACTCTTACCTTTCTTATTATGAAATATATAATAAGAAACCGTGTGAGTCATGGTATCCCCTCTACTCTTTTTGCTATTTCAAAACGGAAGGGAATTATGAGGCAATTTCAAATGGTAGGGAGTATTCTTACCGCTCCTTTTACAGTAGGTTTTGGAGGTTCTGTAGGACTGGAAGGGCCAACAGTTGCAACAGGTGCTGCAATTAGCTCCAATATTGCAAGGCTTTTTCATATGAATCAAGCAAGCAGAACTTTACTTATAGGAGCAGCCGCAGCTGGTGCCATGGCTTCTATTTTTAAAGCGCCAATTGCTGCTATAATTTTTGCTGTTGAAGTATTTAGTCTCGACTTAACTTTAGCATCCTTACTTCCACTTTTATTAGCTTCACTGTCTGGAGTTATTACCTCTTATTTTTTCTTCGGAAGTGATATTTTATTACCTTTTAAATTGGAAGACGGATTTGTACTTAACGACGTTCCTTTCTTTATTTTATTAGGTGTTGTTGCAGGATTTACTTCTATATATTTTACAAGAGTATACGCCTGGATTCATGATTTTTTCGAAAAAATGAATTCTCCTATTAAAAGATTAATCATTGGAGGTATTGCCATAGGGATTTTAGTTTTCTTCATCCCGCCTCTTTATGGAGAGGGTTATGAAGTAATAAACCATTTAGTACAAGGCAATCCAAAAGCGGCATTAGAAAACAATTTCTTTAATATTGATTTAGACAATGTATGGGTTGTAGTAGCGCTATTAATAGGTTTAATCCTTTTTAAAATAATTGCTAGTGCCATTACTTTTGGCGCTGGTGGTGTAGGTGGAATTTTTGCACCAACACTTTTTATGGGAAGCATCATGGGAAATTGTTTAGCTAAAGTGCTAAATAATATAGGGATTTTAAATTCCCCAGTTTCTGAAAGCAATTTTACATTAGTAGGAATGACAGGACTTATGGCAGGAGTGTTACACGCTCCACTAACCGCCATCTTTTTAATTGCAGAACTAACTGGAGGATATGAATTGTTTATTCCTTTAATGATTACAGCAACCATTTCATTTGCTATTACTAAATATTTTGTCTCGCATTCTGTGTATACCATGGAATTGGCCAGAAAAGGAGAACTTATAACTCACGACAAAGATCAAGCGGTTCTTACATTAATGGATATTAGCACTGTAATAGAAACTAACTTTGTACCTCTTTATCCAGATATGACATTAGGTGAAATTGTCCACAGTGCTGTTGTAAAATCTAATAGAAATATTTTCCCTGTTCTGAATAAAAAAACAAATTATTTAGAAGGTATTATTTTATTAGACGATATCCGATCTATTATGTTTGATCAAAGTTTATATGAAGAAATAAAGGCTAGCGATGTGATGCAAAATCCACCCGAAGTAATTAAAATGCAAACCGATAACATGACCAAGGTTATGCAAAAATTTCAAGATAGTGGCGCTTGGAACCTTCCTGTTATTAAAGATGGAAAATATTATGGCTTTGTTTCTAAATCTAAATTATTAACAGCCTACAGAAGGAAATTAATATCTTTTACAAAATAGAAAAATGAAAAGAGTTGTTCAAATAGTGTTTTTTGCAATTTTAATAGCTATAGCTGTAGGCTATTATTATAAATGGGAAGATAATGACCTTTTAGGAGATAGAATTATCGGGATTGCTGTTATCTCTTTCGCTTTCATATTAATACCTCTCTTTTTATACTCTCGCTCCAAAGGCAAAAAAATAACAGATTATATGTTAACCAAGGATAATGTTGATAAAATGAACGGCAAAAAGGGGGAAAACACTGAAAATCAATAATTTTTACAAGAAATTCTTATAATTTTATTTGTCCTTTCAATTTAATTGGTACATTTGAACTTTAATTTTTATTACAATTTATAATGACTGGTACAGTAAAATTTTTCAATGAATCAAAAGGTTATGGATTCATTACCAACGACGAAACAGGTAAAGACATTTTTGTTCACGTAACTGAACTTAAAGGTGTTGAGCTTAACGAAGGTGACAAAGTAGAATACGAAGAAGAAGAAGGAAGAAAAGGTATGGTTGCTGCACACGTGCAAGTAATCGGCTAAAGATATTTTATTTTTGTAGAATTAAAGTCGTCCAAACGGACGACTTTTTTTGTTTTAATGTTTTCTTATTCATACATTCATAAAAAACTGAATAATGAAATCTACACTTTTTATAATCGGACTTCTTTGTACACTAGCAGGTTTAATAGCACTTTTTGTGTTTGCTCTAAAAATAATAGCTTATATTTTACTTGCCATCGGTTTTGTAATCGGACTTATCTATTTAGTGTATAAAAACAAAACCAACGATTAGCTTTAAAAGAGGGTATCAATTTTTTAAAAGCCATTACTCAAAATGAAACAAGTAACCCCCCTCGGAACAAACTCACGAGGCATTAGAAGGAAAAACTAAAAAAACATTTCGAGGCAAGCTTCGGAGTATTGAAATCTCGATTATCGAGTAAAATATGTAATGTTTACACTCACAATAATATTTATAGTATTAGGAGTGCTTAGTTTTTTATACTGAAAAATAGAATTATTGGAGTCTCTTTCTTGGTAACCGCTTTTAGTATTAGCATTTTTAATCTTATTCTTTTGAAGAAAAAGAAGTCTTCCTAGTAATATTCAACTAAAAATTCCTCGATACAATAGACTAACAGATAAACCAATAGTTAAATGCTATCTATTAATAGTTTAAGATTAGATTAGTTCAAATTACGTTTTTCAATAAAAAAACGTTTCATCAAGCTTGACGCTTCTTGCTCCATTACACCAGAAACAACTTCAGTTTTGGGATGTAATTTTGTTCCCATAGTTTTAAACCCACGGTTTTCGTCGGTTGCTCCATAAACAATTTTACTAATCTGACTCCAATACAAAGCTCCGGCACACATTTGGCAAGGTTCCAAAGTAACATAAAGCGTACAACCCGTTAAGTATTTCCCGCCTAAAAAATTGGCAGCAGCAGTAATTGCCTGCATCTCGGCATGGGCTGTAACATCGTTTAAGGTTTCCGTAAGATTATGTGCACGAGCAATAATCCTATTATCTACCACTACCACAGCCCCAACAGGAATTTCACCACTATCAAAAGCAGCTTCCGCTTCCTGCATGGCTTTTTTCATAAAATAGGAATCGTCAAAAGGTTCTATCATAAAAACAAAGATACAATTTGAAATAAAAATATTTTTCAGCAAGAACAAGTATTTATTTCAATATTTCATATAAATATACAGTACAATCTAGACAAAGAAATAAGACCGCTTCGCTGTAAGAAAAAGAGAAAAGACTAAACTGAAATTACTATAAAACCTTTGCTTTATTCATTTCCTTTTTGGTGATGACTCCTTTTTAAAATAAATCCTTCAATAGAGCTTCAAATAAAAAAATCAAATTCAACTTCAGCTAATAAAAGCTTATAACTAAGGCATTGAACTTAGAGACAAATTATGCAAAATAATAATGCTTTGTTTGTATTTTTGTAAGATGAAGCAAACGCTGTTAGACAACATTACCCTCCCTGAAGATCTTCGAGAATTAAACAAAGAAGAACTTCCCCTTTTAGCAAAAGAATTGCGAGATTTTATTATTGATATTGTTGCAACAAAAGAAGGGCACTTAGGAGCGAGTTTAGGCGTGGTAGAACTTACCATTGCACTACATTATGTTTTTAACACTCCCGCAGATCAATTAATTTGGGATGTTGGTCACCAAGCCTATGGTCATAAAATTTTAACTGGTAGAAAATCAATCTTCCACACTAATAGACAATTAAATGGCATCAGCGGGTTTCCAAAGCGAGAGGAAAGCAAATACGATGCTTTTGGGGTTGGACACAGCTCCACTTCCATTTCAGCAGCGCTTGGAATGGCAATGGCATCAAACCTAAAAGGCGAAACCGAAAAACAACATATTGCAGTTATTGGAGATGCTTCTATTGCTAGCGGAATGGCTTTTGAGGCACTAAATCATGCAGGCGTCAGCAATGCCAATTTGCTCATTATTTTAAATGATAATGCTATAGGAATTGACCCAAGTGTTGGTGCTCTTAAAGAATATCTTACCAATGTAAAAAAAGACCGACAGCTTGCTAAAAATAATATCATCAAAGCATTAAACTTTGATTACAGAGGTCCAATAGATGGCCATAATTTACCACGCCTTTTAAAAGAATTAGAACGTTTAAAAAAAATAAAAGGGCCAAAGTTTTTACATGTTATCACCACTAAAGGAAAAGGCTTAAAAAAAGCAGAAGAAGACCAAGTAAAATACCATGCACCAGGAAAATTTGACAAACTAACTGGCGAACTCATAATAAAACCCAACGTTAAACAGCCTCCAAAATATCAAGACGTATTTGGAAGCACCATTATAGAGCTTGCAAAAGAGAATGAGAAAATTGTTGGAATTACTCCTGCTATGCCTACTGGGAGCTCTTTAAAATACATGATGGAACAATTTCCAGAAAGAGCCTTTGATGTTGGAATTGCAGAACAACACGCAGTTACCCTAGCTGCTGGAATGGCAACCCAAGGTTTAATTCCTTTTTGCAATATTTACTCAACCTTTCTACAACGCGCATATGACCAAGTTGTACATGATGTAGCTCTGCAAAAACTCCCTGTAATTTTTTGTTTGGACAGAGCTGGACTGGTGGGAGAAGACGGAGCAACACACCATGGTGTTTTTGATATTGCATATTTAAGATGCATTCCAAATCTCATCATCTTCGCACCCCGAAATGAGGTTGAACTTCGCAACATAATGTATACCGCTCAATTGGGATTGGACTTTCCAATAGCCATAAGGTATCCACGTGGTAGGGGTGTTACCTTAGATTGGAAACAACCATTTACAAAAATTGAGATTGGAAAAGGTGTTTTACTAAAAGAAGGAAGTGAAATTGCCGTTATTAGCATAGGTAATATGGCTAAAAATGTAACAAAAGCGATTGAAAGCACAGAAACCGATAAAATTGCTCATTACGATTTAAGGTTTATTGCACCCTTAGATAAAGAAATGCTGCATCAAATTTTCACCAAATATAAAACCATCATTACCGTTGAAGATGGGGTTTTAAAAGGTGGGATGGGAAGCGCCATAGCCGAATTTGCTGTTATTAATAATTACACAAAAAAGATTAAATTCTTAGGAGTTCCCGAACAATTTATTGAGCAAGGAACCGTTGAAGAACTACAGCAAATTGCAGGTATAGATCCTGAGAGTATTGCATATCAAATTAATAAATTTTTATAAGATAGCTTTTTTTACCATTTTTGTACAACCTAACTAATATTCAAGTTTTAAAATGAGAATTTCTTTCATTCTCTTCTTTTTCATGTTCTTAACGTTGGCTCAAGCACAAGATGACGACCAACATGTTTATACCAATTCAAGAACTAAAGAAGTTTTTATTATTTCTGGAAAGGACACCGTTAATTTATCCAAAATTATAAAAGAATATAAGCCGCTACCTCCAAGATGGAAGCGCATTAATAAAATAGGTGTTAATATTAGCGAAATTGCTTTTGTAAACTGGAGTGCCGGGGGAAACAATTCTATTAGCGGTTTGGGAAATGCACAATTCGAAAGAAATTATAAGCATGAAAAAGTACAGTGGAATAACGAAATGATTATGCGTTATGGTTTGAATGTACAAGAAGGTCAAAAAATACGTAAAACAGAAGATGCTTTTGCAGTAAATTCCACCTTAGGCTTTAGAATGGAAGATTTATCAAGCTGGTATTTCTCTGCCAAAGCAAACTTTAACACTCAATTTTCCAACGGTTATAAATATCCAAATACCGATGACCCAATTTCAGGATTTATGGCACCGGGGTATTTCCTCTTCGGTTTTGGTAGTGAATTTTCTCCTGAAAATAAAGATTTTAAATTATACATCTCTCCAATAACTCAAAAATCAACTATTGTATTGGATCAAGATTTAGCCGACCAAGGAGCATTTGGTGTTGACAAAGCAATTTACGACGCTAATGGAGTAAAAATAAAAGATGGTAAAAATATAGTTACAGAATTAGGTTTTTTAATAACCAACTCCTATCAAACTAAAATTTACGAAGACATGTTTCTCTCTAATAGATTAACATTATATAGCGATTATTTGAACAGCTTCGGAAATATAGATATTAACTGGTTAATAGACGTAGAATTTAAAGTAAACGACTATGTGGTGGCAAATATAGGCACCCAACTTATTTACGATAACGATATTAAGTTTGAAGAAATTGAAAATCCAAATACAAGTGAAAAAATTACTTATGGCCCCCGAATTCAATTTAAACAATCGTTGGGCGTAGGAGTTATTTATAATTTTTAATCCCTCATAGATAGAGGGTTTTAATTTCTCAAAGCACGCGCTCTGATTATGCATGTAGATAAGTTCTACATTAAGGTAAATGAGCTACAACTAAACCAAGTTTCCATTTATTTTATTAAAAATCAAAAGTGCATTTCCATCTGTTAAGCCAGCAACAAATTGCGTAACAGAAAGTAAAGACTCATAGCCTCCCGTAGTTATTTTATACTTTTCAGGAAGTAAATTCAATATAAGTTTATCATAATTGGTAGCACAATCCTCACTTTTTCTCATGACAGCCCCGCAAAAAACATCTAAAAGCTGATTTATAATTTTATATCCTACTATTTCTTTCTGAAGCACTTCATTACTTCGATATATATTTTCCACACTTAAACTAATTATATCTTCTATTTGCGCTTTATATTTAGATTTTTCTAGTAGTGAAACATGAAAATCTCCTTTTAAAATAGCGTCTTCATTTTCAATAAAGACCCTAGTTGCATCGGCAATTAATGTGTTAATAGAAAGTGCTCTTAAATAACCAAGTCTATCTTCTTTTGTAGTAAGAGAATGGTATTTATCGGTATTAATAGAATCTTTAACAAGTTTTATAAGATATTCCAACGCATATTCTTCTTGGATTAACCCTAGATTTATTCCGTCTTCAAAATCTATAATAGTATAACAAATATCGTCTGCAGCTTCTACTAAAAATGTTAATGGATGCCGAGCATAGGATAACTCTTCTCCAGTTCTAGTTTGTAAAAGTCCTAATTCATTTGCTACATCTTCAAAAACAGGCCTCTCAGATTGAAAAAATCCAAACTTTTTATCCGCTATTTTACCAGTTGGTTTCTTTGGAAGGGATTGTTTAGGGTATTTCATGAAAGCTCCGAGAGTAGCATAGCTTAATCGTAAACCACCGATAATTCCTTTACGAGTTTCAGTTAAAATTTTAAATCCATTAGCATTACCTTCAAAATCTATCAAGTCCTGATACTCTTTATCGGTTAATTGCGATTTGTATTTTTCTCCTTTTCCATTCTTAAAATACTCCCCAATAGCTTTTTCTCCACTATGTCCAAAAGGAGGATTCCCAATATCATGAGAAAGCGCGGCAGCGGCAACAATTGCCCCAAAATCGTTAAACTTGTACCCATGCACCTCTGCCAAATAAGGATGTTTTTCTAAAATTGCCTTCCCTACTGCTCTTCCTAAACTTCTCCCTACCACAGATACTTCCAAACTATGGGTAAGTCTAGTATGCACAAAGTCTGTTTTAGAAAGCGGAATTACCTGCGTTTTATCTTGTAAACTTCTAAAAGCAGAAGAAAATATAATTCTGTCATAATCAACTTCAAACCCCAAACGGGTTTCATCTTGTTCTTTTCGAAGTCTTTTATGCGTGTCGTTAAACCTTTTAAGCGAGAGTAATTGTTCCCAATTCATACTACAAATTTAGACTTGCAAGATACTGTAGAGAATGGTTAAAAAAAGAAACTTTTTAAAAATAATAACTCTAATATTAGCTAAAATTAATACTAACTTAATTATTTATTTACATTGTATTCAACCTAAAAATTGATTTTTGCCGTATTGTTTAAACATATAGATATTTCATTAGCTTTTAGTTTTTGTCGACTTAGTTACCGAAATATGCGAGGCTGTCTGAAAAGGCAGCCTCTTTTTTTGTATATTATTCTTAATTATATAATATTCAGGAAACAATTTCTTAACATTACAATCTGTTCTTTGCAGCGACAAAAACTAAGAAGGAAATGAAATATTTATTAACAGCGTTATTGCTGTTTGGTTTCTCATGCAGTCTATTGAATGCACAAGAAATCAAAGCACCACGCTTTGGTAAAGGAATTTTAAATATCGTTGGAAAAGACAGCACATGGAGTATGAAATTCGCTACTAGAATGCAGTTGCTAGGCACCGCTACATGGAACGAAGCGAATGGTGAGATAAACAATTCTGAAACCAATTTTTTAATTCGTAGAGCCCGTTTAAAATTTGACGGCTTCATTCTCAGTAAAAAACTTACGTACAAAATTGAAATCGGTTTATCCAACAGGGATATTTCTGGCGGTTCTATTTACACTAATAACACGCCTAGATACATATACGATGCCTTAATTAAATGGAATTTTTATAAAAACTTTAGCCTTTGGGCTGGACAAACAAAGCTTCCTGGAAACGTAGAGCGTGTAATCTCTTCTGGGAATCTTCAATTTGTAGATCGTTCTCTTCTAAATGCACAGTTCAATATTGACAGAGACATTGGAGCACAACTAAGACACTTTTGGTACGCTACTCCTAATTTTTTAATAAGAGAGAGCTTTGCATTTTCTCAAGGAGAAGGAAGAAATGTAACCGTAGGAAATAAAGGAGGCTATCAATACACTAGTCGACTTGAATTACTTCCTTTTGGAGCCTTTAAAGGTAATAACGAATACCAAGGCTCAGCCTTAAAAAGAGAAGAAAAACCGAAACTTATGGTTGCCGCCACCTACGATTTTAATGATGATGCTATAAAAACACGTAGTAATATGGGGACTTTTATGCAAAATGATGTTGGAGAATATCAAACAGATATTTCTACACTATTTGTAGATGTTGTTTTTAAATATAATGGTTTTTCTTTTATGGGAGAATATGCCGATAGAAATGCCGATGACCCTATTGCAAAAAATTCTGACGGAAGTTTAACAGGAGACATTGTAGCTGTAGGAAATGGCTTAAATTTACAAACTGGATATTTATTTAAAAATAACTGGGAAGTAAGTACCCGTTATACTAATATAGATCTAGACAGATCGTTAACTTTAAAAAGCACAGAAAACCAATATACATTAGGAATTTCAAAATACATTGTTGGTCATAAACTAAAAGTTCAAACAGATTTTAGCTATTTATCAATAGTTGAAGATAGCAATCAGCTTCTAGCTAGACTACAAATTGAGGTTCATTTTTAAAATAGTAAACTGCCTTGGGGCATTTAAATCTCGATTATCGAGTAAAAATATTTGATACTTAGTATCAAGACAATAGACTACTTGCTTGTAAAAAACTGAATGGTAAGTAGTTATATAAATAAGAATAATTATATTTGATGTTATGGAGAATATCTACTTATTAATGATTGTAGCTTTGGCAATTCTTGCTATAGCCGACCTTGTTGTAGGAGTTAGCAACGATGCCGTTAACTTCTTAAATTCTGCAATAGGTTCTAAAGCAATTTCGTTTAAATCTATAATGATAATTGCCAGTTTAGGAATTTTTATCGGAGCTGTTTTTTCTAGCGGAATGATGGAAGTTGCCCGTAAAGGGATCTTTATTCCTAAAGAATTTATGTTTAATGAGATCATGATTATTTTCATGGCTGTAATGATTACAGATATTCTATTACTCGACTTTTTCAATACTTTAGGAATGCCAACTTCTACAACAGTTTCTATTGTTTTTGAATTATTAGGAGCCGCAGTAGCAGTAGCATTAATAAAAATTGGCGCATCAGACACCGAAACACTAGCCGATTTATCAAAATACATAAACTCAGATCAAGCTCTTGTAATTATCTCTGGGATTTTACTCTCCGTAGTTATTGCTTTTACAGTTGGTGCAATTGTTCAGTTTATATCCAGACTTATATTTTCTTTTCATTATGAAAAAAAGATGAAGCATTTTGGAGCTCTTTTCGGTGGATTCGCTTTAACAGGAATTACCTATTTCATTTTTATGAAAGGACTAAAAGGAACTCCTTATTACAGTAACATTAAAGAAATTACAGAAGGAAATGAGATTTTTGTTCTAATAGGAAGTTTTATCTTCTGGACATTATTCTCACAGTTATACATGAAAATCTTCAAAAGAAACATCCTCATTATAGTAATAGCAATGGGGACTTTTGGACTTGCATTGGCTTTTTCTGGTAACGATTTGGTAAACTTTATTGGGGTTCCAATGGCAGCTTATCACTCTTATGAAGCTTGGTCGGTTTCTGGCGTTGCACCAGATCAATTTGCCATGGGTTCTCTTGCAGAAAAAGTACCAACAGAACCACTATTACTTTTTATTGCAGGAGGAATAATGGTGTTAACACTATGGTTTTCTAAAAAAGCTAGATCTGTTGCTGAAACAGAAATTAGACTTTCTAGACAGAACGAAGGAAAAGAGAAATTTCAGCCTAATTTATTATCTAGATGGGTTGTTAGAGCTTCTACAAAAACTAGTCAAGGCATCAACTTATTACTTCCTAAAGAAACGCAACGCAAACTAAATGCCCAATTTGAAAAACCTGCAGTAGAAACTGGTAAAGATAAAAACCACGAAGCTCCTGCCTTCGATTTAATTAGAGCTTCGGTAAACTTAATGATTGCTGGTATTTTAATTTCTATTGCCACTTCAATGAAATTACCTTTGTCTACAACTTATGTAACTTTTATGGTTGCAATGGGGTCTTCTTTGGCAGATAGAGCTTGGGGGCGTGAAAGTGCAGTTTACCGTGTAGCTGGAGTTTTTAATGTTATTGGTGGATGGTTTTTCACAGCCTTTTCTGCATTTATTGCAGCGGCTACTATGGCATACTTAATATACATTGGTGGGCCAGCAGCAATTGCTATTTTATTATTCTTCGCAATTGTTCTTTTAGTAAGAAATTATATTAACTACAAAAAGAAATCTAGCGGAATAAAAGAAGAAGACAGCCTAAATAGAGCAGAAAGCAGCTCTATCCAAGGGGTTATTGAGGAAAGTGCAGACAACATTGGAGCGGTAGCTAATAGATCTTATAAAATTTATACAGATGCTATTACTGGTCTCTCAAAAGAAGATTTAAAACAGCTCAAAAAATCTAAGAAAGGAAATGATAAACTAACTTCTGAGATTGATGAATTGCAAGAAAGTGTATTCTATTTTATTAAAAATTTAGATGAATCTAGCGTTGGTGCTAGTCATTTTTACATTAATGTTTTAGGCTATCTTCAAGACATGGCTCAATCTTTAGAGTACATAGGAAAATCGTCTTACAAACACGTAAATAACAATCATAAAAAGCTAAAGTTTAATCAAACTCGAGAATTATTAGACCTTCAGAATGATATTCAGTCTTTATTTAAAAACATCAAAAAGACCTTTGATGCACGTACTTTTGACGATATTAGCTCTATTCTTAAAGAAAAAGAAGGTTTATTAAAAAGTGTGAGTAAGAAAATTGAAAAACAAATTTCTAGAACTCGTACGGAAGAATCGAGTCCAAAAAACACTTCGCTTTATTTCAGTTTATTAACAGAGACTAAAGACCTTGTAGTAGCTACTATGAATCTTTTAGAGCTTTATAATGATCAATATGATAGCTCGGTTCCTAAAGCTGAAATTATTACCGAAGAAGAGAAATAACATTTCTAAAACATACTATTTTAAAAATTGGGTAGCTTTGCTATCCAATTTTTTTTGCCTAGAATTAATATAAACATTCTACTTATGAAGCTGATTTATAAAATGACTAGGATTTTCTTGAGTTACTTTCTTAAAAATTCTGTTGAAGTAAGACAAACTTTCAAAACCACTTTCAAAACAAGCTTCCGAAACATTCTTACCACTCATCATAATCGTTTTTGCCTTACTAATACGGTATTGATTTAAAAAAGTGATGAAAGAATTTCCTGTAACCTTTTTAAAATACCTACAAAAAGCTTCATTACTCAAATTGCATAAGTTGGCCACTGTGTTAATTGTTATTTTGCTATGGTAATGTTGTTCTGTATATTGATAGATAAGTTGCAATCTTTTTTGTTCCTTTAAACTAAACTGATTCATAAAAGGTTTTTCATGAAGCAGTTTAAAATCAGAATTAGCAATTATTTCAAATATTTTTAATACTTCCAGATACCTATCAAAAGCATTAAGATTCCCTAATTTTTTAATTTTTTTTCCTACCAGAACCTTGATAGGTTCAGGAAAAGAAAGCCCATGCTGTCCCTTCTGGAACATCTTTAAAATAAGAAAAAGCTCTGGAGTTTTCTCTAATACATTGACTACAAAATCTGGATGAATATGCAATACAATATTGTTGTAGGGTGTTTTTACTCCATAATCAAAATTAAGATGTGGAATAGTACTCCCAATAAAAACCAAATCACTTTCCTTGTATTTTGAAATATGATTTCCTACATGTCTTGTTCCAGAAGCATTATCAATATAAACCAATTCATATTCTGGATGAAAATGCCATAAAAAAGTATCACTTAAATAATCATTCCTTAGTAAATTAAAGGAACTATTAAAATTAGGCTGAATACTTTCAAGCTGAGTTTTCATTTATTTGGTTTTATATGAATGTAGACATGATATAGCAATTCTTCAAATATGTACTCAATTGTTCTAAATTGATTAAAATGATAGTTTATTCATTAAAATTATCAAAATACTTCAAATATATGCTAAAATTGATAAATTAATAAAAACACATCTATTTTAATTTTGTTTCAAGTAAAAAGCTTAAAAAATAAATATTAAATAATTAAAATAGCATAAAAATGAGAAAAATTAAAAATGACCATCAAGATATTCCTGGAAACCCTTCGATGTCCAAAAGTAGCGTACATCAGTTAAGAGAGAATGCATCAGAAAACACATTGCGAGTACTTACCATGGAACAATGGGAATTTTGGAAACACAACGGCTATGTGGTAATTAAAAATGCAGTATCAAAAAAACAAGCAACTGAAACTGCTGATTTTTTATGGGAATTTGAAAGTAAAAACCCTAATAATAGTAAAACTTGGTATGCACAAGCGTATACCGAAATGAAGATGAAAGAACTTACGGGTACTGGAATGATAGAAGTATATAACAACCAGCATTTATGGAATAATAGACAAACTCAAAAAGTATATGATGCTTTTGTAGATGTATGGGGAATAGAAAAACTATGGGTAACTATTGACAGAGCAAATTTAAATTTTCCGTTAAAACCAGGGTTTGAATATAAAGGGTTTATACATTGGGATTATGATCCAGAAACAAAGCCCCAAAACGTACAAGGTGTTTTAGCTTTAGCAGATCAAACAGACCCAAACATGGGCGGTTTTCAATGCATTCCGTGGTTGTATAAAAATTACGACACCTGGAAACTTACACAGCCAGAAGATAGAGATCATTTTAAACCAGATGTGAGTAATCTACAGGATAAAATTGTTAAAGTACCAATGGAAGCTGGAGATTTACTTATTTTTAATAGTAGTGAACCTCATGGAATACGCCCAAACAACTCAGACAAAGTAAGAATAGCTCAGTATATTTCTATGATGCCTGCGGAAGAAAACAATAGCGAATTAAAAGAATGGCGTATTAATTCTTGGAGAAATAAAACAGCTCCCGAGGGATATGCCTTTCCTGGAGATCCACATAAACGGGAACAGAATTATCCTACGGCTGAACTTACCGAATTAGGTGAAAAACTTTTAGGATTAAAAAAATGGGAGCGTAAATAGCAAAACACTAACGCCAATTTATAAACGTAAAATTTTACTTCTATAAAAAAAGTAGCTATCTAAAAAGTAATTTGAACTTGTCAAACTGAGCTTGGATACTTTTTAGATAGCTACTTTTTTTTTGTAATTCACTATTCAAAACAATAATAGAGCTAACTCTCTAAAATCTTAAAATTTATCTATTGCTTCTGCAATTAAAGTATCCCCTTCAATAATTTCAAACACTGCATTGTTTGCTGCATTATCGTGTAACACCCGTACTAATGTTTGAGCCACATCTGCTCTACTTATTTCGCCTCTTTTATTAAGATTCCTTTTTAATGCTATACTGCCAATTCCTGCATCATTTTTTAAAGTTCCAGGTCTAACAATTGTATAATTTAGGCCGCTTTCTTTTAAATGACTATCGGCTTTTTGCTTTGCTACTAAGTAATCTTTTAACTGAGCAATTGATTCTGGATTATCCACTCCCATAGAACTTAACATCACAAACTTTTTAACTGCTGCTACTTTAGATACATCAATTAATCTCTTTGCACCTTCTTGATCTACTTCTACAACCTTTTTTCCACCCGATCCTGCAGCAAAAATAACTTTATCTACATCTTTTACTGCATGCGCTAGATCCTCTTCCAAATCGCCTAAAATGGTTTTTACACCTTTCTCTTGAAATTGTTTTAGCTGTTCTTCTTTCCGAACCATCGCAATTGGCGAGAAATATTGAGATTCATTTAAAAGTTCTACTACTATTTTTCCTGTGGTACCATTGGCACCCGCTACTAATACATTTTCCATTTCATTAAGATAAGATATCTAAAAAATTCGTCCAAAATATTAATATTGATTAACGTAAGTTTTAGAGTATTTTAATAGTCAGAAAGCAATTCCGTTCTAAATAAGTTTTCTGTTCATTTTTTGGCTCACTGTTATTGTTTTAATTTTTGTTTTCGTGAATCTCCTTTGTCGATTTTCATTGATAAAAATCGAACTAAAAAAATTTCGTCGTAAGCATTGAAGCACTTAAACCTCAATTATCGAGGAAAATTATCTGTATAAAAATCAAAAAGGGAAGCTGGTAATTACCAACTTCCCTTTTATCAATATAAATGAAAAGATCTAAGATCCACACATTAAACAATCGTCGTCTTCAGCATCTCTCGATTTTGCCAACATTTCTTTTAATTCTTGTGGCGATAACGGTTCTACTGCTACAGGCGCTGCTTTTCCAGCTACAGATGCCTTAACCTCGGCCGCTTCTGCTGGTACTTTTTCCGTTTTCTTAGTATTATCCAAAGTAAACTTAATAGCATCTACTGCCGATTTAGTTCTTAAATAATACATTCCCGTTTTAAGTCCGCTTTTCCATGCATAAAAATGCATTGAAGTAAGTTTGGCGTAATTTGCCCCTTCCATAAACAGGTTAAGAGATTGCGACTGGTCGATAAAGTATCCTCTGTGTCGAGACATATCGATAATATCTTTCATACTTAACTCCCAAACCGTTTTATATAAATCTCTAATGTCCTGCGGAATGGTTTCAATATGTTGAATAGAACCATTAGCACGCATTAATTCTTGCTTCAATTCTTCGGTCCATAATCCTAAATCAACCAAATCTTCTAACAAATGTTTATTTACAACTATAAACTCCCCAGAAAGTACTCTTCTGGTATAAATATTAGAGGTATATGGCTCAAAACATTCGTTGTTTCCTAGAATTTGAGAAGTTGAAGCTGTAGGCATTGGCGCTACTAAAAGTGAGTTTCTAACTCCGTTTTTCTTAACTTCTTTTCTCAATTTATCCCAATCCCAGTTTCCAGAAAGTTCGTCGTCTTTGATTCCCCATAAGTTGTGTTGAAAATCTCCTTGAGAAATAGGCGATCCTTTATAAGTTTCATAAGGACCTTCTTCTTTTGCCATTTCCATAGAAGCAGTAACGGCAGCAAAATAAAGAGTTTCAAAAATATCTTGATTTAGCTTTTTAGCTTCATCAGAAGTAAAAGGCATACGCAGTTTTATAAAAGTATCTGCCAATCCTTGAACTCCTAAACCAATTGGACGATGACGGAAATTTGAATTACGCGCCTCTTCTACAGGGTAATAATTTCTATCGATAACTCGGTTTAAGTTTCTAGTTACCCGCTTAGTTACTTTATATAATTCTTTGTGGTCAAATTCATTTCCTTTAACAAACATTGGTAACGCAATAGAAGCCAAGTTACAAACTGCAACCTCATCTGGAGATGTATACTCCATAATTTCGGTACAAAGGTTAGAAGAACGAATTGTACCTAGATTCTTTTGGTTTGATTTTCTGTTGGCAGCATCCTTATAAAGCATATAAGGCGTACCTGTTTCAATTTGAGATTCTAATATTTTCTCCCAAAGTTCTCTTGCCTTAATTGTTTTTCTTCCTTTCCCCTCTGCTTCATATTTTAAATATAAGGCATCAAATTCATCACTATGCACATCGCAAAGTCCCGGGCATTCGTTCGGACACATAAGTGTCCACTCCCCATTTTCTTCTACACGTTTCATGAATAAATCTGGCATCCACATGGCATAAAAAAGATCGCGAGCACGCATTTCTTCTTTTCCATGGTTCTTTTTTAGGTCTAAGAAATCAAAAATATCGGCATGCCAAGGTTCTATATAAACTGCAAACGATCCTTTACGCTTTCCTCCTCCTTGATCTACATAACGAGCTGTATCATTAAAAACTTTTAACATAGGTACAATTCCGTTAGAAGTACCATTAGTTCCAGCAATATAACTTCCTGTAGCGCGGATATTATGAATAGATAAGCCAATACCGCCGGCAGATTGAGATATTTTAGCAGTTTGTTTTAAAGTATCGTAAATCCCATCAATACTATCTTCTTTGGTAGTAATTAAAAAGCAAGAAGACATTTGCGGTTTTGGGGTTCCAGAGTTAAATAAAGTGGGGGTAGCGTGTGTAAAATATTTTTTAGACATTAACTCGTATGTTTCAAGTACACTGTCTAAATCGTCTAAATGAATTCCAACAGAAACACGCATCAACATATGTTGCGGACGCTCTGCAATTTTTCCGTTTAGCTTTAGAAGGTAAGAACGCTCTAATGTTTTAAATCCGAAATAATCATACCCAAAATCACGATTATAAATAATTAGCGAATCTAATTTATCTGCATTTTTCTGAATCACTTCATAAACCTCATCAGAAAGTAGTGGCGCCGCTTTTCCTGTTCTTGGATTTACGTAATTATAAAGATCGGCCATTGTTTCTGAGAACGATTTCTTAGTGTTTTTATGAAGATTAGACACCGAAATTCTAGCTGCTAAACGCGCATAATCTGGATGCGTGGTTGTCATAGTAGCCGCTATTTCTGCTGCCAAATTATCAAGCTCTGAAGTAGTTACTCCATCATAAAGCCCTTCAATAACTCTCATGGCAACTTTAACTGGATCTACCAATTCGTTTAACCCATAGCAAAGTTTACGAACTCGTGCCGTAATCTTATCGAACATTATAGGTTCTCTTCTACCGTCTCTTTTAATTACATACATACGCTACAAAATTTTAAAGTTAAAGGATAGTTAGTCCTGTTCAAGTTTTCCCAAGACTTGAACTAAGGTGTATTTTTTATTTACGGAGTTGCCTCCTATTAAATATATCGTTGTTTAAAAATCTGCGTCGAAGCTTATTTTCTGATCTTCGTCATCTTTGCTTAAAACTCCCGCTTTTTGGTATTCTGAAACTCTTTTTTCAAAGAAATTAGTTTTTCCTTGAAGCGAAATCATATCCATAAAATCAAAAGGATTGGTAGAATTATAAATTTTCTCACATTCCATTTCTACTAGAAGTCTATCGGTAACAAATTCCAAATACTGAGTCATTAATTTAGCATTCATTCCAATTAAACTTGCAGGGAGGGATTCGGTAATAAACTCTCTTTCGATGTCTAATGCTTCAACAATAATTTCTTTAATACGTTCCTTGCTTACTTTATTCTTCAAGTGTGTATTGTGAAGATGAACTGCAAAGTCGCAATGCATCCCTTCGTCACGAGAAATTAATTCGTTTGAAAATGTTAATCCTGGCATTAGACCACGTTTTTTCAACCAGAAAATAGAACAGAAAGCTCCAGAAAAGAAAATTCCCTCAACAGCAGCAAAGGCAATTAATCGTTCTGCAAAACTTGGAGACTCAATCCATTTTAAAGCCCAATCTGCTTTTTTCTTAATTGCAGGAAAGTTTTCAATTGCTTTAAAAAGTTGTCCTTTTTCTTTTTCATTCTTCACATAAGTGTCAATTAACAATGAATATGTTTCTGAATGAATATTTTCCATCATAATCTGGAAGCCATAAAAGAATTTAGCTTCAGAATATTGCACTTCATTTACAAAATTCTCTGCTAAATTTTCATTTACAATTCCATCTGATGCTGCAAAAAACGCTAGAATATGTTTTATAAAATAACGCTCATCATCATTTAACTTATTATTCCAATCTGTTAAATCTTGGTGTAAATCAATTTCCTCAGCAGTCCAAAAACATGCTTCTTGTTTTTTATACCATTCCCAGATATCGTGGTGTTGAATTGGAAAAATAACAAATCTGTCTTTGTTCTCTTGTAAAATTGGTTCTATAGCTGTTGACATTTCTTACTGATTTTAAGCGTTTTATTATTTGAAAATTTCTTGTGACCTGGGACTAACAAAGATTGAAAAATGACGGCGAAATTGAAAGGTTATTAACATTAATAATTTTAAAAGTTTTTAACATGCACTGTTGAAATGTATGTTAAGCGCTGATAAACAAAGGGATGTTAAGGCATTGTTAATCAATTTGTTGAAATAAGCATTTTTTAAACAAAAAACAACGTTAGAATATTTTGCAATGTTGCGATAATCAGCCAAAAACATTAAACCAATGACTTTCAGCAACATAAAAATAACGCTAGAGGTGCTGTAAAAAAAATTGAATTTTAAATACTTTTTCTGAAATAAAAATTATGAAAAAATATAATAGCCTGTTTAGAAAATGTAAGAAACTTTTTAAGTAATTAGTCAAAATATATTGTCTAAAATTAACCACCTCAAAATAAGCTAACAACAAAGTTCAGGAATTTAAAAAATATCCACAAGAGATTAATGCCCCAAATCTTTGGCTACTTCTTCTAATTCTGAATACCATGCTTCTCCAAATTTTTCAATCAAAGCATCTTTTACAAATTTATATACAGGCACTTGAAGTTCTTTTCCTAGAGAACAAGCATCATCACAAATATGCCATTTATGATAATTCACAGCAGCAAACTCTTGATATTGTTTTATTCTAACAGGATATAGATAGCAAGAAATTGGTTTTTTCCAAGAAACTTCTCCAGCATTATATGCCTGTTCAATACCGCACAAGGCAGTTCCATTGTCGGAAAAAGTAACATATGCACATTCACTTCCATTTACCAAAGGCGTTTCCCACTCTCCATCTTCCCCTTTTACAAAGGTTCCATCGCGCTCAATAGCTTCGATGCCTTCTTTGCGTAAAAAAGGTTTTACCTTAGGGAAAATCTCTTCTAAGATTTTCGTTTCCTCATCTTCTACTGGGGCTCCTGCCTCTCCATCTACACAACAAGCACCTTTGCAAGCCGACAGGTTGCATACAAAATCGTTCTCCAAAATCTCTTCGGATACTATGGTTTTTCCTAATTGAAACATGCTGCAAATATACCATTTTTGATGGGCTGAAAGTGTAAAAAAATTCGCTATTTTTTAATCTATTTTACCACTATAAATCAATTAGTTATTTATAGCTTTGCAGCGATTTTCAAAATCTGTAAGAAATGAATTTTAGCATTAAAGAAATAGCTACTGCCGGAATGATCCTTTTCGCAGTTATCGATATTGTTGGAAATGTGCCAATTATAGTAGACTTAAGGAATAAAGTAGGTCATATTCAATCTGAAAAAGCTTCTATTGTTGCTGCTGTTATTATGATTGCTTTCCTATTTATTGGAGAAGAGATTTTAAAACTTATTGGGATTGATGTCAATTCTTTTGCGGTAGCAGGTTCTTTTATCCTGTTCTTTTTAGCTATAGAAATGATTTTAGGAATCTCTCTTTATAAAGATGATGCTCCAGAAACTGCTTCTATTGTACCGCTAGCATTCCCTTTAATTGCTGGGGCTGGAACAATGACAACCTTATTATCTTTACGAGCAGAATACCATGTAGAAAATATTATTTTGGCTATTATTATCAATATAATTATAGTATATGCTGTGCTAAAATCTTCTAGCAGAATTGGAAAGATTCTAGGTAAATCTGGATTGGCTGTGATTCGTAAAATTTTTGGTGTAATTTTGCTAGCCATTTCTGTTAAGTTATTTGCTAGTAACGTAACAGGTTTATTTTAAATTAAAATATTTCAAATCTCACTTCGGATGAAAACTTTAACAATTATACTTATTTTAGTTGCAGTAGCCATGATAGGGTTTAACGTAACAATGTTGGATCTAAATAATCCTTTTGCTGGAGATAGTCTTATTGCTGTAATTGGAATTATAGCTGCATTTTGCGCTATCCTACTATTAATGATTTTTTATCAGTCAAAAAAAATTCAGCAAAAAGTTAAAGAAAAAGAGTAATGTTAGACGCTTTAATTATTGGAGGTGGAGCTGCTGGAATGCAATGTGCGCTTGTACTGGGTTCTGCAAAAAAAGCCCCCTATGCAAAAGATAAAAAAGTAGGTATTGTAATGCATCAAAAAGCATCTCACCTACAATCGGCTTTGCTTAATAATGTTTTAGGTATTGCACCAGGAACTACAGGAGCACAAATTTTAAAGGAAGGTAAAGAACAACTTGCTAATTTATACCCAGAAGTTCTTCAAATTGAAAATGAAAAAGTTCTTTCTGTTGAAGAAAAAAAAGGGATTTATACCGTTATTACCAATAAAAAAAGTTACGAAGCTAAGATTATAGTAGTTGCATTGGGATATACCGATATGTTTGACATAGATGGTTTGAAACACTACATAGAACCACATGCTTTAAGTCCTGCTGATAAAAATAGAATCCAACTTAAAAACAACAATCATTTAATTACAGAAGGATTGTATGTAGCTGGAACGCTAGCTGGTGGGCGCAGTCAGTTTGCTATTGCCGCAGGAAGTGGCGCTCAAGTAGGCACCGATATTTTAACTCTTTGGAACGGCGGAAAGCACACTAAAGTACACGATAAAATAGCAGAATAAACGCTTCATTTTTAAAACTTCAGCAATAAAACAAAAGACACGCTTTACAAGGGCTATTTCTTGGCGTAATTATTGTTATATTTAGGGTGAAATTAGTTTCAGTAATTGCATTTTTAAACTAATCCATGAGGAAAAATTTAGTCTGTGTACAATAAATTATCGCTTCGTACTCGCATTTTTATCACTATGATTTTTATAGTGATTTTAGCTTCTGTACTCATTGCAGGGGTAACAATATTTCAGTACAAAGATCAGGCAGAAGATTACCACAAAGAATACCTCCAACGTAAAGAAGACCAACTTAACGCTCAAATTGATTATATCTTAAAAAATACCACTTGGGAAGTAAAGACGGAGAATTTAAAGTATATTTTAGAGTACAAACATGCTATTTACGAGGCGTCTGATGTATTAGATATTAATTTTAATGTATACGATCTCGAAGGAAATCTCATTATAAGTTCCAAGCCTAGAATTGAAGCAGCCAATGATTATGGCAAGCTAGACCAAGCAATAATTCATGGTTTATCATCTAGCATAACCAAACGATATGTAGAAAAAACAAAAGCTGCGGGAGACAGATTTCAATCGTCTTACAGCTATATTTTAGATCCTAAATTCAAACCTATCGGAATTCTCCACATTCCCTATTACGAGGACGACACTTTTAATACCGATGAGTTAAAAGAATTCTTACTTCGCTTAGCTGCTGTCTATATTTTATTGTTGGTTTTGGCAGTTATGCTAGCCTATATTATTTCAAAATATATTACCCGTTCCTTAAAAGCTATTAGTGAGAAATTATATCAAACTAGACTTAGCAGACGTAATCAAAAAATTTATTTGGACGACCCAAGTGAAGAAATCGGCGCCTTAGTAGATGCTTATAATGGCATGATTGACGAGTTGGAAAATAGCGCCACTCTTTTGGCAAAAAGCGAAAGAGAGCAAGCTTGGCGAGAAATGGCTAAACAAGTAGCGCACGAAATTAAAAATCCGCTTACTCCAATGCGATTAAGTGTCCAGAGTTTCCAACGTAAATTTGACCCCAACGATGAAAATGCAAAACATAAAATAGAAGAATTTTCCAAAACCCTTATTCAGCAAATCGATACTATGAGCAATATTGCTTCTGCTTTTGGAAGTTTTGCAAATATGCCAGCCCAACAAAATGAAACCCTCAACGTTATTGAAGTGGTTAGACTTTCTGTAGATATTTTTAATGAAGACTATATAAGTTTTATTGCTGATGAAAAAGAAATTACTGCCAAACTAGACCGTACACAACTCATAAGAGTTATTACCAATTTAGTTAAAAATGCTATTCAAGCAATTCCAGAAGACAGAGAAGGTAAAATTGTTGTAAACGTATATTCTGAAAAAGATACTATAAAAATTTCTATTGCCGATAATGGAATTGGGATTGCTGAAGAAAATCAAGAAAAAATATTCGAACCTAAATTTACTACCAAAACTAGTGGTATGGGATTAGGTTTAGGCATGGTAAAAAATATTGTAGAAACGTATAACGGACATATATGTATGTCGTCTGTTTTAGATAAAGGCACTGTTTTTACAGTTTCTTTTCCTAAATTTAAGTCGCATTCTGAATAAAAAAAAACAGCTATGGATTTTGAAAACATTTTGATTGAAATTGAAGACCAAATTGGTTTAATTACCATCAACAGACCCAAAAAACTAAATGCATTAAATAAAGCTACTATTGAAGAACTCCATCATGCATTTAAAGATTTAGATGAAGATGAAGACGTACGAGTAATTATTATTACTGGTGCTGGAGAAAAAGCTTTTGTTGCAGGTGCAGATATTGCCGAGTTTGCTAATTATTCGGTTTACGAAGGCTCTCAACTTGCCGCTAAAGGACAAGAATTGCTATTCAATCAGGTAGAAAGAATGCAAACTCCAGTAATTGCTGCCATTAATGGTTTTGCCTTAGGAGGCGGATTAGAATTGGCTATGGCATGCCATTTTAGAATAGCAAGCGATCATGCACGTATGGGATTGCCAGAAACCTCTTTAGGAGTAATTCCAGGATATGGAGGTACACAACGCCTTCCTCAACTAGTTGGAAAAGGACGTGCCATGGAAATGATTTTAACCGCAGGCATGATTGGCACAGAACAAGCGTTAATGTCTGGATTAATTAACCAAATGGTGGCACAAGAACTCCTAATTCCTTGTTGTAAAAAAATAGCTACAAAAATTATAAACAATTCTCCCGTAGCTATTGCAGCTGCTATCAATTCTATAAATGCTGGCTACAGCAACAATGGTTACAAAAAAGAAATAGAATCGTTTGGAGAATGTTTTGGAACTGACGATTTCAAAGAAGGAACTACCGCTTTTTTAGAAAAAAGAAAAGCAAACTTCCCTGGAAAATAATAGTATTTGTCTTTAGGAGCAAAGTCGAAATAAATTTATCGACTTTGCTCTAAAGATGTCTTAAAATTAGTTCGGGGGAACCAATTCGTAGGTTAAATTAGAGGGTCAGTTTAAATTTACTTGTCAAGTTATCTATCATTACTTCAAACTCTCCAGCTTCTAAAATCTCATTTCCTTCACGCCCAAAATAACTCATATCTTTTGGATTTAAAGTGAATTTTACGGTTTTGCTTTCTCCTCTTTTTAGAGTTATTTTTTGGAAACGGCGTAACCTTTTAACATCTGGAGTTACGCTGCTAGCATATAAATCTGAAGTATATAATTCTACCACTTCTTTCCCTTCTCTTTTTCCTGTATTTTTTACAACTACAGAAACCTCAACATTTTCTCCTTTTTTTATGTTTTTTGAACTTAATTTTAAAGCGCTGAATTCAAAAGTAGTATAACTCAAACCATCTCCAAATCGAAATTGCGGATTGTAATCTGCTTCATAATTATAAACCCCTTCTGCTTTTTTCTGCTCTTCGGAAGGTTTATGAATGTAAGAAATAGTTGCATTTGGATATCTTGGATAGGTGTAAGGTAATTTTCCAGAAGGGTTAACATCCCCAAAAATAATATCTGCTAAAGCATCTCCTCCAAAATTTCCTGGCAAATAAGCTTGAACAATTGCTTTTGTTTCTCTTTCAAACTTAGAAATAATTCGTGGGCGACCTTCATTTAATATTAAAACTACAGGCTTTCCTGTTTTTGCTAGCTCTAAAGCTAATTCTGTTTGATAATCAGAAAGATACAAATCGTTTAAATCGCCTGGCTTTTCAGTATATGTGTTTTCCCCTAAACAAAGAAGGATTACTTCTGCATTTTTAGCCTCTTCAATTGCTTTATCAAAATCTTTTTTCTCTTCTTCATAATAACTCCCTCCATCTTTATAAGCAACCCCTTCTACAAAAGTGGTATTTTCTTTACCATTTTCATTTTGAACAGCTTCCAAAATTGTATTGTATTGTGCAGCAAATTCTGGAGTTTTCTCTCCTTGCCAAGAATATGTCCAAGCTCCATTTAGTGTACGCATAGAATTGGCATTAGGACCAACCACCAATACTTTTGTTCCTTTTTTAAGCGGAAGTATTCCTGAATCGTTTTTCAACAGAGTAATGGCCTCAGCCGCCATTTCATAAGAAGCCTTTTCATGAGTTTTACTTCCAAACTCAGGATAATCTTTATAGTTTGTATTTGGAGTTTCAAACAGTCCAAGTTCATATTTTACTTTAAGAATCCTACGTACTGCATCGTCTAAACGAGACTCTTTAACTTTTCCTTCATTAACCAATTCCACCAAACCATCACAAAAAACCTCATAATTATATGGAATCATAGACATGTCTATTCCTGCATTAATTGCCAACATAATTGCCTCCTTATCGGTAGCAGCAACACGGTCTCTACGATGTAAATTTTCAATATCTGCCCAGTCGGTAACCACTAAACCTTTAAACCCTAACTCTTTTTTTAAAAGTGTGGTCAATAATTCATAATTAGCATGTACAGGAACTCCATTTATTATTCCAGAATTAATCATAATTGTATGAGCACCAGCTGCTATAGCCGCCTCAAAAGCAGGAAGATGATATTCCCTCAAAGCATCCTCAGGAATGTAAGAAGGGGTTCTGTCTTTTCCAGATATTGTTGCATGGTATCCTAAAAAATGTTTTAAACTTACAGCCACCTTTGTTGGATTGGAAATATTATTATCATCGCCTTCGTACCCATTTATTGCTGCTACTCCAAGTACCGAACATAAATATGGATCTTCTCCAAAAGACTCCCACATTCTAGAAAACCTTGGGTCTAGTGCCAAATCTAAAACAGGAGAAAAAGACCATGGAATATTACTTGCGCGCGTTTCATAAGCGGTGATTGCTGCTCCTTGTTTTGTTAAAGCTGGGTTTCTAGCAGCCCCTTGTGCTATTTGCTGAGGAAACATAGTTGCTCCTGCAGTATAAGTAGCCCCATGTATTTCGTCCACTCCGTAAATATTCGGGATTCCAAGTCTAGTTTTATTAATTGAAAAATCTTGGATTTCTTTTATAATTTCATACCATTTTTCTTTTGGTAAAGCTCTATTATTTGCTGTATTTAAAACCGACCCGATATGATAATCTCCAAGAGCCTTTTTAACTTCTTTTTCATCAAGCTGTAAAGGCTCAAAACTTGTGTAACGGTCGTTTCCTTTTCCAATTACATCTAAGGTAATTTGCGCCATTTGACCCACCTTTTCCTTTACGGTCATTTTTTTAATAAGCGCTTCAATTTCTTGCTCATACTTAGCGCCATTTTCTTGAGCCAATGCTAAGAACCCAAAAAGGCCAGCAAATACTACAGTTGTTATGTTTTTTAATTTCATCTTTTCTTAAATAATTTTTCTCAAGACAAATTCCTGAGGTTTTAATTGTGCTCACTAGGTAAGCTTTAATTCAAGCCTGTTTTGAGTTTCCTAATCAACAAGGAGCGTCCCTACAGATTTTGCAGGCAAGCTTACAAATGTATTTTTTTCTCCTATTTTTACTGAAATCTGCTGAAGCTCTTCTGTCTTATTCAGAATAATCGTTACAATTCCTTCTGAAGTTTTATAAGCTACATTCGGAATAATATTGGCTGTACTAGAAGCTACTCGAACTGAACCTGGCGTTATAAATTTTGAAGCCTGCGCAATAATATAATATGCTGGATTACGAGTTATTTTATCCCCTTGAATGGTAATAGCTCCCAAACAACGGTCGCAACCACCTCTATCTGTATGTGGATCTTGATTTTCGTCGGCCGCCAAATTCCATTCCAAAACAGTTTTACACCAATTACGTGGTGCTCCAATAATTAAGTTTTCGGTATGCCACTCCATTTCTTTAGAAAAATTTCCTGGTGCTCCCACCCACTGCTCAGTAAAATATAAATTTTTATTCGGATGTTTTTCATGCACTTCAGTCAACGCTTCAATTGATCCTCCATATAAATGAAAAGCACTGCCATCAACATATTTGGCCGCTTCAGGATCATCTAATATAGAAATTGGATAATCTGGTCTATCTGCATTATGGTCGTATACCACAATTTTAGTTTCCATATTATTTTCTTTAAAAATAGGACCTAAACTATTCTTAATAAACTCTTTTTGCTGTTCTGGCAACATCAACATACTAGGATTATTTCCTGGGTGCAAAGGCTCATTTTGTATCGTAATTGCATCAATATTAATCCCATGAGATGTCATTGCCTCAATGTATTTTACAAAATAATTTGCATACACTTGGTGGTATTCTTCTTTTAAACTTCCACCCCGTGTATCGTTATTTGTTTTCATCCATGTAGGAGCAGACCATGGAGAACCCATAATTTTTAATTGTGGATTCACTTTTAATATCTCTTTTAATACTGGTACTAAGTAAAGGGTATCATAAGCAAGTGAGAAGCGCTCCAAACTTTCATCGGATTCCCCAGACGCTAAATCATTATAAGACCATGTATTTTCATCTAAATCCGAAGCACCTATGCTCACTCTTAAATAACTAACACCAATATTATTTTCTTTATTCCCGAAAAGTTCCTGTATGATAGATGCCCTTACTTTATCCGACATTTTATGAAGCAACATAGCACTCCCGCCTGTTAAAGTGTATCCAAAACCCTCCATTTCTTGATACGTTTTTGTAGTATCTATGGTAATTGTATGGGTTGGTTTTACATTTTTAATCTGCTCTACTTCAACCTGTTTCAATAACATTTTTTTATCCAAAGTTGTTATCCAAATCGAGGCGTTATTATCCACTTCTTTTTTTGGCTGACAAGCAATTACACTCACTGCAAAACTCAAGAGGAAAGCATTTCTTAAATTGAACATTACTTATAATCTTTTAAATTTTAATTCTTTAAACTGAATCCCTTCAGAAAGAAACTCAACTTTTAATTTATTTTCTCCTTTATGTAAGTTGATTTTAGTTTTAACCGCCTTCCAAGTATCTGTATTTATAATATTTACTACTGATGATTCCCCATTAATACTTAAGCTGATTTTCCCCTTAGAAGCTGATTTTAAAACAATCGAAACCTCATAATTTCCTTTTTTATAAGCATTAAAAGTATACTGAAGCCACTCCCCATTTTCTACAGCTCCAACATACAATGTCTCAGAGTTTTCCTCTTCAAAAATATCAACGCCATCATTTCGATATATTCTACCATTATTCCAGCCTGTTCTTTCTCCTCCAGTAGAAATGTAATAATTTCCTGCGCCTGTATCAAAATATGCTTTTCCTATATGCCCCATATCATAATCTACAGCATTAACAACTCCCTCTTTTTTTATTAAGTTCTTTTTAAAAGGTTTTGTTTCTTCGGATGTAGTTTGCCTTATCATTGCATCTACAACCCCTCTGTGAAAAATGTTATTTTCTATTTTAGCGTTTTCCGCAAGCTGCATAAAAGCATTATACGCTTCCTCTTTTGAAGGTTTTTTAGCCTCCCCTTTCCAATAATTTAAAATTTGCTGATACCCATTATTAATTTTTACCTCTAACGGATTATTAAAACCAAGCTTTTTTAATGGCCACCAACACCATCCAATATTGTTTTCTTGCATCAAGCTTATAGCATCTGTAAACCAAACATTAGAATTTTCTCCAGATTCCCCTAACCAAATAGGCGTATTGTACTTTTCTCTAAAATCTAAAAAACCTTGAATATCGCCTTTGGTATTGTTGTTCCAATATTTATGAAAACTAATTACCATATTATCATCCCAAGGCGGTAAAACTCCGTTGTAATTGTTCCCCCAGCCATTTCCTTCAATAATAATAATGTGGTTTTTATCTACCTTTCTAATAACCTTGGTAATAGCAACCATTAATTCTTTTAAAGGCTTATTTTCTTGCTCGTCGAGTCCGTTTTTGTTTTTGCCCGTAAAGCCCCAGTTTGGCTCATTAATAATATCATAAGCGCCAATCCATGGCTCATCAACATATCTTTCGGCTAATTTTTGCCATAAAGCTATTAGTTTTTCTTGGTTAGCTTCACTTTCCCATAACGAAGGTTTGGATGGATCTCTGTCAGAAATATTAACATCATGTCCTTGTCCGCCTGGAGTTGCATGCATATCAAGGATGAGATACATTTTATTCTGCTCACACCATTTCAACAAAGAATCAGTCATTTGAAACCCTTTTTCCAGCCAAGTTTGCTTTCCTTTTACCGGTTCTTGGCCTACTGGGAGCGTATATAAATTGTAATGCATTGGCAAACGTACCGAATTAAAACCCCAGCTTTTTAATGAATCGATATCTGCCTTTTGCGTATGGTTGGTTAACCATTTTTCGTAAAATTCGGCAGTTGCTGTTTTACCTATCAAATCTTCCATATGCTGTTTAAAGACATACTGCTGACCAGAAAATGGAACTTTCATCATATATCCTTCTTGCAACATATGTCCGCCAAGCCCTACTCCTTTCAATACAACGTTTTTTCCTTCAGCATTAACAATTTTTTGTCCTTCAGTATGCAGAAAACCTTGTGCATACGAATTACAAACTGTTATAAAAATTGCTATAAAAAGTATTTTTTTCATCTTGAAAATATTAATTCATAAAATCAACTACCTAGAGACAAATCTACGAGGCAGTCAAAGGAAAATAATTTAATCCATTTCAACATAGAGCCCTTCGGTAAACTCTGGATAAGCTCTAAGGAATAAAACCCTACATGAGGGATTAAAAACTGCTTTAGGTAATTACCACATAAAAAAATAAGCAGATGATTGAAGGGATCATCTGCTTAACGCTAACTCCAAAACTATAGTTATTTACTATCTAGAATTGAAATTATAATACTAATAAGCAGGGTCTTGCTCTAAAACAGTATTATTCAATTCTAATAATGGAATTGGTAATTTATCATGCTTTCCTTCCACATAACCTCTATCTTTTAATGCTTCGGCTGCTTTTCCTGTTCGTACTAAATCATACCAACGGTGACCTTCTCCCGCTAATTCCAATCTTCTTTCTTTAAAAATATTTTCGAAAGTTGCTGGAATAGGCTCATTACCAGAACGAGTTCTTACAGCATCCAAAAGAGCTTGTGCTCTAGCCGTATTTCCTCCACCTCTTACAAGAGCTTCAGCCTCCATTAAATAAGTATCTGCCAATCTAATATCATAAAAGTTTTGAGGAAAATTAAGTTCCCAATTCCCTCCTCCAGTAGATTGATTTGCCTTTTTACCAGCAAATTTCTCTAGGAAATAACCTGTGTTTTGGTAACTAGGATCGTAAGATATAACTCCTAATTGCGCTAAACTATCAATATTAGAAACGGTATATTTATACCTTCCATCATAAGAACCATCTGCGTTAATATATGCTTCAGCAAGACTTGTACTTACGGTGTTGAATCCCCATCCTGAGATATATTCTGGTGCTCCTCTACCTTCTTCTTTTACTGCATAAGATCTTGGAGCAGACATTACATTTAAAAGATTTCCTTCTGAACATCCAATACAATCCCAAACAGCATTTGAAGATGAACTATGAGAAACTTCAAATATAGATTCTTCATTAAACTTATGTTTTCCATCAAATAAATCTCCGAAATTATCAAGAAGCTTGTAGCCATACTTACTTGTTCCGCCTGGCGTTCCATTAACTTCTGAAAGTTGAGCTGCTGCCTCAGTAAATTTTTCTTGTTGTAGATACACTTTACCAAGTAATGCTTTTGCTGCACCTTGTGTAGCACGACCTCCTTCTGAAGCTACATCAATTTTAATAGGTAAATCGTCCATAGCTTCCATTAAATCTTTTTCGATTTGAGCAAAAACTACACCTCTATCCACTTGCGGAATATTATATACTTCTGAAGCTTCTATAGGTTCTGTTATTAAAGGAATACGCTCAAACAAACGAATAAGATCGAAATAATAATAAGCTCTTAAAAATTTAGCTTCAGCAGCAAAACGAGATCTATCTGTTTCATTCATTTCTGCATTTGGCAATTTAGAAAGCAAAGTGTTTGTTCTAAATGCACCTTGAAAACCACGTTGCCATAACCTGTCTTGTGGTCCATTTGCAGGGTCTAATGTATAATTAGTCCATACTTGCATTGCTAAAACATCTGAAGAATTTCCTCCTCCAGTATAATGATCGTCTGATGCAATATTAGCCGACATCTCTTTAGCTACATAATTATCGGAAATCCAACCTACTGGATCGTAAGCTGCAACCAACCCTGCAAAAGCTTGGTCGTAATTTTGATAATAATTAGACTCTAAAAACTGTCCTTTTGGATCTACTTCTAAGAATTCGTCACTACAAGACCCAAGTAAAGAAAGGGCTACTGCAGAAAGAATTGTATATTTTTTTATTGATTTCATGTGCTTAAATTGTATTGTTTTTAAAAGAAGTTAATAGATGCTCCTAGCATGAATGAACGCGCCTGAGGGTAAACACCTCTATCTACACTAAATACTCCTCCTCCAATTTCTGGGTCGAAACCTGTATAATCTGTAAAAGTTAATAAGTTTTCTCCCATAATGTATAATCTTAAATGTTGGATTTTAAGTTTAGACACCAATTCATTAGAGAATGTATATCCTAATTGCATGGTTTTAATTCTAAAATAATCTCCATTTTCTAAGTAATAATCTGAAGGTCTAGAGAAGTTTCCATTAGGATCTGTTTTTGTTACACGAGGCTGACTATTTGTAGAGCCCTCTCCTGTCCATCTTCCTAAGGCAGATGCTTGGTAATTAGCATTTGGAATATCCAATCTTCTCAATCCTTGGAATATTTGATTTCCAGCAACTCCTTGACCAAATACTGTAAAATCGATATTTTTATAATCCAATTTAATTGTTAATCCATAAGACCAATCTGGAGTTGGATTTCCAATATGCACTCGGTCGTCTTCAGCAATTACTCCATCTCCATTGGTATCTTGCCATTTAAAATCTCCAGGAGCCGCATTAGGCTGTATAGCATTTCCATTCCCGTCTACATACGCATCAATTTCTTGTTGGTTTTGAAAAACCCCTAAAGTTTGGTAACCGTAGAATGAATTTAGAGGTCTCCCTACTTCTGTTCTGGTTACTAACTGATTTCCGAACCCTTGAAAACTAACCTCATCAATATGACTTTCATTTCCTAAATAAGTAACTTCATTTTCAAGGTAAGAAGCATTTGCATTTACAGAAATTCCGAAGTCTCCAAAATCCTTATTATAACCAAGATTCAATTCAACACCTCTGTTTTCCATAGTCCCGATATTTCTAGCAGGATTTTCTATAGCTCCTACGTATAATGGAATGTATGGTCTTTGAAGCATGTCTGAAGTTTCCTTTTTATACCAATCGAATTCTAATCTAAAATTGCTAAACAAACGTGTTTCAAAACCAATGTTTAACTGACTCGTTTCTTCCCACTTTAGATCTGGGTTTGCTGGTGCATTCGGGCTATATCCTGGACTATAATCTGTAGATTCGCTTCCAAAAGTATAGTTTCTTCCTGAACCAATAGTAGATGTGTAAGCAAAGTCTCCAATATTATCATTTCCTACAACACCGTATCCTCCTCTAAGTTTTAAAGTATTTACAGCTTCATTCTCTGGCCAAAATCCTTCTTTTGAAACCACCCAACCTAAAGAGACTGATGGGAAAACTCCATATTTATTATTCCCCCCAAATCTAGAAGAACCATCACGTCTTAAAATTCCGTTGAATAAATATTTCTCTTTGTAATTGTAAGTAACTCTGGTAAACAAAGAAGATACTTTATGTTCTGTCCCTTCAGAACCACTAGGATCTGTTGAAGAAATTGGAACCCCAAAGTTTAAAGACCCATCATCAAAATTATCAACAGGGATATCATATTTAGTCAAACCAAGACTCTTACTATAGCTATCTCTATAAGCTCCTTGCCCTAAAAGAATACTAAAACCATGGTTTTCAAAATCTTTTGTATAGATTACAGTATTTTCAATATTGTAATCCATTTTACTACTTGTATTTCTATTAAAGCTCGTTTGGTTTGTATTTGTAGAAGCATTTAAATAATAAATAGGTGTAAAACTTTCTCCACCCCAATAAGACATCTTAGTTCCAATACTAGATCTAAACTTTAAACCAGCTATAGGTTCTACTTCTAAAAATGCATTCCCAACAATATTATTAGAGAAACCATAATTTCCTTCTCTAGTTTTTATATACGCTAATGGATTTGCCATTTCTTGTTGTACCAAACTCGAAACTCCATAAGGGTTACCGTTAGCATCTCTAACAGCTCCAGTATTTGTATATGGCGCTTGACTTGCCACATTTGGATCTGTAATAACAACAGGAGTTAAAGGATCTAAGTTTAATGCAGAACTTAACGGCCCTCCAAATTCGCTATTTGTGTTTCCAAGCCCTACACTTTTCTCATAAGAATATCCTAAATTCTCCCCTACTCTTAACCAATCTGTAATATTATGAGTTGAGTTTAATCTTACATTATAGCGCTCATAATTTGAAATATCTGAAGCTACAATCCCTTCCTGATCTAAATACCCAAAAGAACCATAAAAAGTAGATACTTCATTTCCGCCACTAATACTTATTTCTTGATTCTGTCTAAAAGCAGATTTATTAAAAATCTCATCTTGCCAATCTGTTCCGTTACCTAAACTTGAAGGATCAGAATATATAATACTTCCTCCATCATTTACAGAAGCTTCGTTTTGCAACATTGCATATTGCGATGCATTTGTCAGATCTACTTTTTGCGAAGGGGATGATAACCCAGCATAACCATTATAGCTCACCGACATTTTACCTTGTTTCCCTTTTTTAGTAGTTACAAGAATAACACCTGCAGCAGCTCTTGCACCATAAATAGCTTGAGAAGCAGCATCTTTTAAAACCTCCATTGATTCTATATCCGAAGGATTTAAATAATTAATTCCGCCGTTATCTACAACCACACCATCAACAACCCATAAAGGATCACTGTTTCCTCTACTTGTAATTCCCCTTACACGTATAGTAGATCCAGATCCAGGTTGCCCACTACTTGCTGCCATAGTAACTCCAGAAGTTCTTCCTTGAAGTGCGTCTCCAACATCATTAATTGGCATACTTTGTAAATCTTCTGCTTTTACACTAGAAATTGCTCCCGTTACTACGCTTTTCTTTTGCGTACCATAACCAACAACTACTACCTCGTCAAGAGCTTGTGTATCTGTAGCTAAAGAAACATTAATAGTGCTATTTGCTCCTACCGTTATACTTTTAGTTAAATATCCTATATAAGAAAATGTCAAAACATCTCCTTCTTCAGCTTTAATTGAATAGTTTCCATCAAAGTCTGTTATGGTAACTTTAGAGGAATTTTCTACCATTACATTAGCTCCAGGTAGCGGAACGCCACCTTCTTCAGTCACTGTTCCGGTTATATCTTTAGTCTGCGCAACTAGTAGTGTTGCCGTAAACATAAAGAACAACCATAAATACTTGTTAATCTTCATAAATAGTTAGAATTAAATGAGTTAGTTTACTTGTTGCCATCATCATTTTTAACACTTCAATTATCATATTGATAAAATAGGCATGGTCGAAAACGATTTCGGCATAATTTCTAAGGGTTCTAAATTAGAATTTGATAATGTGTTGTTTGAATATCGCAATACGCTTTAATTACGTCAATCAAAAAATCAACTACGCAATAACCACGTCAAAAAAAATAATAAGCTGATATAAAATGAATTAAGAATTCACATTTTTTAACTTTTAATTGGCTTTTCTGAAAATATCAATGTTAATTTGCGCTTTATTTAATGTTAAAATGAAGTTACGCATACTATATTTTCAATTTCTGACACTCCTTTTTGCTTATAATGGGATTTGTCAGTCTAATTTTTCAGAAATATTTAATGAAATTTCCAATCAACCTGAAGTAGTTCATTACACTAGAAATGACTTTAAGGGGGATACCGAATTTTGGTCCTCTTGTATAGGTAATGATGGGGTACTTTACTTTGGGAATAACGACGGAGTTCTAATATATGATGGAGAAAATTGGAAAAAAATTAAACTTCCAAATAGCTCTTCTGTACGCTCTCTTTTAGCCGCTACCGACGGAACTATATATGCAGGTGGTTTTAACGAATTTGGAACTATAAAAAAGGATAGCGTTGGTAATTATCATTACAATTCATTTATAAAAAAGCTCAACTTAGAAGGGAAAGAATTAGAAAATCTTGAACAGGCACATGAAATAGACAACACTATAATAATGAGGTTTTATAAAGAACTCATTGTGATTAATGAAAACAGGAAAACTATTATTCCATCAACCACAGATTTCATGTACGCAACAATATTAAATAACACTTATTACGTACAGGATATGAAGGTTGGAATTTTAAGCTTCAATCCAAAAGCAGACGAGCTTACGCTAGTTCTACAAACAGAAAAACTAAAAAATATAGCCATTAAAGGTATTCTTCCTACAAAAAATCCAAATGAACTATTTATCGTTTTAGAAAATGGAGAAGTTTTTAAAGGAAACCTTAAAACCAATGAAGTTATTTTATGGGAAGATATTTTTACTGATGGGCATGAAGATCAAGTAGTAAGCACTGTTCAAAAAGACAACAATTATTTAATTGGAACTTTAGGTTCTAAAATAAAAATGCTCAATTCTAATGGGAAACTAGTTGAAAGCCCCGAAGCTTTTAACCAAATTCAAAATCCATCTGTGTTGGATTTTCTACCAGTTAAAAATGGTTTATGGGTAATGCTTTATAATGGCTTAGATTATATTAATTACGATACAAATTCTTATAAATTCTTTGAATCTTCTAAAGTATACGACCTTAAATTATTCAATAAAAAACTATATGTTGCCACCAATAAAGGGGTGTATGTTTCTGATTTTAAAGCTGAAAATCCTACTAAAATTTCATTTAAATTAATCGAAGGACTTCAAGGCCAAGCATGGGCTTTAAACGAATATAAAGGAAATCTACTCCTTGCACACCACAAAGGCTTATACCATCTAAAAGAGGGAGAAGCAAAACGAATAACTACTTTTGGAACATGGAAAATCTTAGCAATTCCTAACAAAGAAAACCAACTTCTGGCATGCGGTTATGCCGGTTTATTTTTGATAAAAAAAGAGGGAGACGAATTTAAACTGGTAAATAAAATAGATGGTTTTAAAGAGTCTACACGAGACATTATAGCATCAGAAGAATCCAACACTTTTTGGGTATGTCATGGCTACAAAGGAGTCTTCAAAATAAAAATTAATGATAATTATAATCATGTTTTTTCAATAGATCATTACACAGACACCAATGGCTTTGAATCGCCTTTCAATATTAATGTTTTTAAATGGGAGGGAGAAATAGTTTTTACCAGTAATACTGGAATTTACAGATACAATAACACCAACAATACTTTTAAACCCTACGAAAGATTAAATTCTGTTTTTGACCGAACAAAAAACACCCGTAAAATCCTTCAGAAAAAGGATACTACGTGGGCTGTTCAAGATAATGAAATTTCTTATTTTATAAATAGCGACTCAATTCCTACACTAAAAAATCGTCCTTTTTTAAAAGCAAAAGGGCAGTTAAATAGAGGAATGGAAAGTATTTTACCCGTCCCTAACAATAAAGTATTAATTGGAACTACAGACGGAGTTTATTTGTTTGATTTAAAAGACAATAACAATGTAGAAGAACAAACTGAAATTACCCAAGTAAGTATGTTTCAAGGACAACAAAAACAACAGATCCCATTAAATAAGAAGGGAACAAATAAATTACCAAATGCTACCGATGTTATCAGAATTGACTTTGCCGCTCCCAATTTAATTTCGGGAAGCGAGATAGAATATCAATACCAATTAGAAGGCCTTAATTTAGGCTGGTCTGAATGGACAGAAACCAATTTTAAAGAATACTCGCATTTACAACCTGGTAAGTATAATTTTAATGTTAGAAGCAGAGATTTAAAAGGTGTAAAAGGAAAAATTGCATCTTTTGCATTTGTAGTAACTCCAAAATGGTATCAAACTGCATTTTTTAAAATTTTAATTATACTTTCTCTTATAGTTACACTTTGGATAGGTTATTTATTAATTAAAAAGAATCTTGAAAAAGAGAATTTGAAGATTCAAGCAGAAAACTTAAAAGCAAAAAAATTACTTGAACTAGAAATAGAGCGATTAAAATTAAAGCACGACAAAGAAAGAGTAGAAGAAGACAAAAAAATATTAGAAAAAGATGTAATTACCAAAAGCAAAGAATTGGTTAATTATACAATGCAATTAGTAAACAAAAAAGACATTGTTCAAGAGCTTCAAAGCGATTTAAAAGAACTACGCCAACTTGTAAAAACACAACTCTCAAAAGATAAGATTTCTGATATATTTAGAAAATTACATCAACATAAAATTGGGGAAGAATACATGGAAGTTTTCGATGTTAACTTTGAAAAAATACACCATCAGTTTTTTGAAAAGCTAAAAGATATAAATCCGAAGTTATCAAAAAAAGACCAACGTTTATGTGCTTTTATAAAAATGGATTTAACCAACAAAGAAATTTCTCCGCTGCTTAACATCTCCATTCGAGGGGTAGAAACCTTGCGCTATAGACTACGAAAAAAATTAAACCTTAACACAGAGGAAAATTTACACGACTTTTTGAAGGAGCTAGACTAAACAACACCATTTACTTCATCGTAAAATTGCTTTAAAAACGTTTCCATGTAGTCATGGCGCTTTTGAGCTAATTTTTTTCCCGATTTGGTATTCATTTTATCCTTTAGCAATAAAAGCTTTTCATAGAAATGGTTAATCGTTGGAGCGTCATTTTTTTTGTACTCCTCTCTAGTCATATTCAGCTTTGGAGGAATGGCAGGATCATATAGTTTACGGTTTTTAAATCCTCCATAGTTAAAACATCTGGCAATACCAATAGCACCTATAGCATCCAATCTATCTGCATCTTGGACAATATCTAACTCCAAAGAGTTAAATTTCTGCTCAAAATTACCTCCCTTAAAAGATATATTTTCGATAATATTAATTACATGTTCAATTATAGCTTCCTCCACATTAATACTTTTCAAGAATGTACTTGCTATTTTAGGCCCTACTGTTTCATCCCCATTGTAAAATTTAGCATCGGCAATGTCGTGCAATAAAGCACCAAGCCCCACCACTAGAGGATCTGCCTTAGTCTCATCTTTAGCTATTAAAAGTGAATTTTTAAAAACTCTTTGAATATGAAACCAATCGTGTCCGCCTTCAGCATCTTTCAAGGTTTCTTTTACAAAAGCAATAGTCTGCTCTATTACATCGGTATTTTTCATTAAACGAGTTCCTAATTAATAATTAATATTACTACTAATTGTGGTTTCTATTTTAGCGATAAGTTCTTCCAACGGAAGGTCTCTAGCTCCCATTGGCTCATGCACATCAAAAGTTAAATGCGCCCCTATCCCCATTGGGAATTTTCCATAACGAAGGGTTTTCCATGAATTATTTATAGAAATAGGCACGACTTGAGCATCGGGTAGTTTTTTCAATAATATTTTTAATCCGCCCGTTTGAAAAGGCTTAGGCTTCCCATCTCTACTACGGGTTCCTTCAGGAAATATAACTACCGAACGGTTATTCTCCTTTGCGTAATTAGCAAGGTTAATAATGGCTTTTAAGGCTTGATCTCTATCTTTTCTGTCGATTAAAGCAGAACCACCATGTCTCAAATTATATGAAATACTAGGAATCCCTTTCCCTAGTTCTTTTTTACTGATAAACTTTGGGTGATGATTACGCATATTCCAAATAATAGGAGATATATCGTACATACTTTGATGATTGGCAACAACAATACAAGGTTTATCGGTAGCTATTTTATACTTATTTCTAAAGCTCACTCTATTTCCTAAAAGCAAGAGCGAATATGTTAAACAGAAATTGAGGGCATCAACGCTTTTTTTATGGGCTTGGTATCCAAAAACATTAAAACAAAACCATTGGATTGGATGAAAAATCACCAATATAAGTCCGAAGAAAATAAAATAGATAACTGTAAGTGGATATGCTAAAATCTTTCTCATTCTAATTTTCAGAAATAATTATTCTTTCACTAAGTTCCCGAAGAATCTCGAGAATATATTATAAAATTTTGCTTGATATACTATGTTACAACTTCAATACAGTCTTAAATTAATTATACGCTATCCGAGTTGTAAAACCTCAACTATTCTTTTTTTAAATGCGCTACAAAATTACGAACTTTTCCTTCTAATTTTGGCAATACTTGCGCTGGAGCTTCTATATAATCGTCGGCAAACGACCAATACTCTATGTTATCCTCCGCTGCCGGAAAATACGTTTTCATTAAAGCACGATGTTCTTTTTCATCCATTGCAATAATTTGGTGGTAATACTCAAAATCATCACTTGAAACTGGAATTGGCATTTTAAGATATCCCGATATATTTATATCAAGAGTAGTTAAATAATCTTCAGTATACACAGAAAGTGGCCCTTTATTTCGTTTTGATAAACGTAAGCCTTTAGAGAACGCTTTGTAAGGCAATTCTTGTTTTTCCGCTAAATAGTTAAATAGAATTTCTGCAAACCTACTCCGATAGTAATTTCCTGTACATAGAAACAGTATTCTTTTTTCCACAACATTAGGCTTAAAGTGTTCAGCAAAAATAAAAAAACCACGCATAAACGTGGTCTTTTAAAGTCTTAAATTACTTAAAACATTTGCTATAATTTAGCAGTGCTCATTATACGCTTCTGTAAGATTGTCTGCAATAATTTCTGCAGGACGCCCTTCAATATGGTGTCTTTCTAACATATGCACTAATTCTCCATCTTTAAACAACGCCATACATGGTGAAGACGGAGGAAATGGTAACATATAACCTCTTGCTTGATCTGTTGCTTCTTTATCAAAACCTGCAAAAACAGTATATAAATTATCTGGAGTTTTAGCATTTTTCAAACTCATTTTAGCACCTGGTCTTGCATTGGCAGCCGCACAACCACAAACCGAATTTACTACAACAAGTGTAGTCCCCTTTTTGTCCATGGCAGCATCTACATCTGCAGGAGTGTGCAACTCTTCAAAACCTGCTACAACTAGGTCTTCTTTCATTGGTTTTACTAATTCTGCTGGATACATAATCGCTATATTTTTAAATTTTTATTTCAGTTATAATTCTTTGTCGCAAAGATAAATAAAAACATACACTTTGCGCCCCATTCAGTAAAAAAGGAATTTACTTACAATTACAATCTACTATCTTGAGGTATCCACTTAAAAAATTCGAAGGAAACTGCTTAATTCTTCAAACTACAAAGCCGATTCTTTACTTAAAAACAAATTAAACTTATATTTGAACTTTCTATTAAATACCTCTGTGTATTTATTGATAATTAAGACAAAAAACAACATATGTTTAAATGGATTCTTGCCTTTGGCGGATACTTTTTTTTGAGATTCCCTGGAGCTATTATTGGTTTTATTATAGGAAGTGTAATTGACAGTTTTAAAAATGGAGGCATTAATGTAGAAACTGTTTTTAATGATAGAAAAGAAGTTTCTCCGGCCGATTTTGAACTTAATTTACTCTCGCTGTGTTCTATTGTAATTAAAGCCGATGGCAAAGTAAATGAAAATGAACTGCAATATGTGCGTTCTTATTTTGTTACCACCTACGGAAAAGATAAAGCCAATGCTGTTTTTAGAACTTTTAATGAAGTAGTTAAAAAAAAAGAGATTTCTGCGGAACGTATTTGTGCATACCTCAACCAACGTACTCGTTACGAAACTCGCGTACAATTAATTCATTTTCTCTTCGGAATTGCTAAAGCAGACGGTGCAGTAACGCAATCTGAAACTTTAAAAATTAGAGAAATTGCTGGTTATTTAAAAGTCCATTATCGCGATTTTGAAAGTATTATGGCAATGTTTATAGAAGCGGCAGATAATGCCTATAAAATCCTAGAAGTTAGTCCAAATGCTAGCGATGCAGATGTAAAATCTGCCTACCGACAAATGGTAAAAAAATACCATCCAGACAAAGTTCGAAGCAACGACCAAGCTATTAAAAAAGGTGCCGAAGAAAAGTTCAAAGAAGTACAACGTGCTTATGAGCAGATTCAGAAAGAAAGGGGGATTTAGGTAGTTAATTGTTGAAAAATTTATTTTTCTTAACTCATTAACTTTTTACTTTACAAACTTTAAGCTCAAAGATGCAAAGGGGCAAAGTGGCAGAGGGACAGAGGCGCAAAGTTATGAATCTGTCAATTTGATGATGTGAAAAAGTCAGAAGACCGAAGTCGGGAGTCGGATGTGCTCAATTAGTAGTTTTTTTCTTTATAACAGCATAACTTTTTACTACAGACTTCGCACTCCTTATCCTTTCTACTTTACAAACTTTCAACCTTACAAACTACTTTAAAATCTTTTATCTGTTATCTTTTCTCTGCTACCTCTTCTCTCATACCTTCATTCATAACTCTAATTTTCTATTCTATAACTATTTGCTAAATTAGATGCTTAAACTCGTAATTAAGTCTGCTCTTAAATGTTAACCCCTATCAGAAAAATTTTGAAAACACTTATATGATTAAAAAGAATTTACCACTTTTATTATTCCTTATAATAAGTCTAGTTTACAGTCAAGGGCAAGATTGTAATTGCATTGATGAACTTGACACCATGTCCAAGCTTATTAAAAACTCCAAAAGTTATAAAACACAAATTAAAAAAGAAGCTAGAGAATCGGATTTCAATGTATGGAAAGAAGAAATTAAACGCGAAATAGCAAACGATAGTTTGAGTAAGTTCTTTTGTGTTGGCTATTTACAAAAGTATATTTCCTTTATTGAGGACAAACATAATCAGGTTTATTTCATCCCAGATAATATTACTGAAAATGTACCTACGTATTCAAAAGAAATCGATACTACACTAAAAAGTACAGATCAAGTTTCGGGGATTTATTATGCTGGAAGTGATAAAGTTTTAGTGCAAAAAGAAAATGATACTATTTGGTATGGAATTACACTAAAGTCGGATTCAAAGGAGTGGAAAAAAGGAAAAATAAGACTCCGAATTGAAAAAACAGCCAATAATAATTTCGAGATTTTCGAATATTTTCAAAATGGCTTGTTATTCTATCAAAAAAACATTGAAATCTTAAATGGCAGAATTCATTCAACGTTTTGGAACAAGAGTAATAATTACTTTTTCAACAAGAATTTTAAAGATAATTTTACCTATAAATCAATAAACTCTTCCTTTGATTACGTTGGAATCAAGACTTTAAGAAGAACTAGTAGTTTAATGAAAGAAGCTGCTACTTTTTACGAAAATAACTTAGAAAAATTAACTAGAGAAAATCTTATAATTGATTTAAGAAACAATGGTGGCGGCTCTATAAATCAACTAAAACCATTAATTAAATCCTTAAAAAGAAACAAAACAATCCGAAAAATATACGTTTTAATAAATTTCAAAACTGGGAGCTCTGCAGAATTAGCCACCTTGGCTTTAAAAGAAGACAAAAGAACTATTATAGCAGGAGAAAATTCAAGAGGAATGGTTGCATATGGATATGGAAATAATTCATTTTCAGCTAAAACAAATTGTTTAAAATATAACGTTGTGTTATCTACAAAACGTTCTGGTAAGTATGGCAGATATGAAAATATTGGAATAAAACCCAATTTTGAATTAGACAACAAATCGGACTGGATAGATCAAATAGTAAAAGAAGAAATTGCAAAATAACAACCGTAGCCAGCGTGAACAAGATACTATATAAAGACTAAGCTTAGTTTCTCATAAGTTATTGTTCTTCTTCAATTTTAATATCTTTAAAAACACTTAATTGAGAAAGAAATTATATGTAATTTCCTCTTTTAGATTTTTTCTGATTTGATAAGTAATTCAAGTTCCACGGAATATTACTGTTTTATTTGAAAAATTCACAATACAAAAAACCATCCGATTTAAAATGAAAAAAATTCTTTTCTTAACAATTTCAAGCCTCATAATTTTCTTTACATCTTGCCAAAAATCTAACGATAGTTTTAAAATTTCAGCTAAGCTTGAAGGTTTTCCAGAAAATTCAAAAGTAAAAATCACAGATACAAGTACAGGTAAGGTTCTAGACTCAACAACATTAAGAGAAAATCAGTTTACTTCTATAGGATTTATAGCAGAATCCCCTACTACTATCAATATTCAAATTAAGTCAAATTCAAACGACTTTAGCAGCACCTTTATTTTTATTGGTAATGAAGATGTGAAAATTTCTGGTAGTAAGAAAGATTTTCCAGATGCCTTAACTATAACTGGTTCAAAATATCAAAAATATAAATCTATCCTTGATAGTCAAACTCGGGCTTTGAATAAAGAGCGAAACAAAAAATTACAAAAAATGTTTACCTTAAGACAAGAAGGAAAATGGAATGATAGTTTACAAAATGCATATTGGTCGAGAGAAAACGGGATTATTACCAAAATTGACAACCAAACAGATCAAATAAGGAAGAAATTTATCGAGGATAATATAAATTCAGATTATGCTCTTACAGAGCTTATTACTTATAAGACTTATTATTCTAAAAAATTTATAGAAAATCAAATCGCAAAACTTACTTCTGATTATAAAAACTCAAAATATGTCAAAGTCTTAAAAACCTATTTAGAAAACAAACCGTTAGAAAAAGGAGATAAATTTTATGATTTCACTGCAGAGAATCAGAATGGAAAACAAGTTCCTTTTTCAGATTTTTTCAAAAATAAATATGTTCTTTTAGAATTCTCTTCTAATTATTGCGGCTGGTGCTTCAAAGCGCTCCCAGAAATCAAAAAACTTTCAAAAGAACAAAGTGATAGTTTAGAAATTATAACGGTAAACATTGATAATGACAAAAAGGATTGGATTGATAAATACAAATCTAATAACCTAACATGGAATAGCTTATATGCCAAAAATGGGAGGTATAGTAATGTCTATACAAAATATCATGTTTATGGAACACCAACATACTATTTATTTGATCAGAATGGAACAGTTGTAGAAAAATGGGATGGTTATAATGATGAATTGATAGATGAAATTAAAATGCAAGTAAAAAATGGAAATTAATCTAAGTTATAATTAACTCATAAAAACTCATGATAAAGTATTTAGTATTTGGAATATCAATATCATTTATATCATGGATAGTTGGAATGCTATTTAATAGCATCCTGGTAAAAACTGAATTCTATAAAAAAATATCAAATTTCAATTTTATTGAAAGTGAAACTCTGAATAATAACATTGGACTATCATATTTCAAATGGATTGTAAAAAACACCTTTTTTAAGTTCTTCAATCAGAAAATTACATTGAAAAATAAAAAAATGAATTTAAGAGAAGTCCGTAAAGAAATGACTATAGCAGAAATAAGTCACTTAATAGCATTTATTTTTGTTTCAATTATTGCCATTTATAAAGGCTTTACCCAAAGTTTCTTATTAGGACTAATCATTATGCTTGTGAATCTTTTAATGAATTTATACCCTTCATTATTACAACAAGAAAATAAAAGACGAATTGATAAACTCATTAAAAAAAAATAAAACCGATGGCTAGTACTGGTAGCTTTGTATTGGTATTAATTACTTTTTCTTTTTCTTCATTTTATTAATCCATATTAAAGTTCCTGTAATGGGTAAGCTTGTGGCTATTAAACAGGCTAAAAAATAGATTATTTTAGAAAACATCCCAAAAATTTCTCCTGTATGCAGTGGCTTAATTAGGCTGGCTATTCTAACATTTAAAGGCTTGTTGTTAAAATATTCTTTGTTCAACACATTACCGTACACATCTAATGTTAAAACATCTGAAGTAACAGGAGAAAAAGATGCTGCATTGTTTTTACTTATATTGTAAAACTCACTTCTTTCATTCGGAAAAGAAATACGGGTGTCCCCTTCATAGTCAAACTCTTGTTGAGAAATAGCAATTGCTTCTTCTAAGGAAATAGTTGCTCCATCACTGGCTTTTGCTTCTAATTTTGGTCCTCCCCCACGATTAAAAATCTTGGCTCCAATTAAATTTCCTAAGCCTTCTCGATACCCTTCAAACCACCAACAAAGTCCTGTTAGCCCCATAATTACTATAAAAATACAAGCGTAAAACCCTAATGTATTGTGTAAATCATGGTTGACACGTTTCCAATTCGCATTCATTTTAATTTTAAAACCACTTTTCATGTTTTTCCATTTTACTTTTTTAGGAAACCAAAGCACAATTCCAGTAACAGAAAGTATTAAAAATATAATGGTAGCAATTCCAACAATAGGTCTTCCAATGGGTACATCGAGCATAATCCAACGATGCATTCTAAACATAAACATCATAAAACCATCGGCACTAGATTTTGGTGCTTTTAGAATTTCAGCGGTATAAGGATTTACATAAAATGCAGTTCCTCTTCGATCTTTTGGACTTGTTTTTATGGTAAAAATATATGGTTCCTTAGCATTAGAAGGAAGTGTAACACGACTAAGTTCTCCATCTACATTATTTTTTACTAAAGAAGTTAACTCGGTAATAGATTTTACATTTTCGGTAGGAGTAACTACCATTTTTTCAGTAAATAAATCTTTGATTTCATGCTCAAAAGCTAAAAAAGTTCCGCTAAAGCATACCAAAAAAAGTACAATTCCACTTCCTATCCCTAACCAAAGATGTACATCGTTTATAAACTTTCTAAAGCCGTAAGTTTTCTTTTTTGCCATTTTATTTCTTTTATGAGTAATAACTTAGAAAGCGACCTTATAAACTTTCATTTACAAAGTCGCTAAACAAGCTAAAAATATGAGTCCTATTAAAAAGGAATTATCCTAAATAAAAAGCAAATATAAAATCATAGTATATCATCTGAAATTTTATTTAGACTAAATTTAAATAAATTATTTTATCTAACTGAAAAGCTTTAGTATGTAGAAATTTATAACACTTAAAAGGATATTATATTAAAGGAATTTTTAAAAAATGAATTCCATTTATAAAATAATAGTAAATTTGAAAAACCCTTTAATTACAATCTATGGATCAATTTTGGTTCTATTTTAAACTTGGACTTAACCATGTACTGGATATAAACGCATACGATCATATCCTGTTTTTTATAGCCTTAACAGTGCCTTATACCTTTTCCAATTGGAAAAAAATATTATGGTTAGTAACAATGTTTACTGTAGGTCATACCGTTTCGCTAATCCTAGCAACCTATGGCGTAGTATCTGTAAGTTCTAATTTAGTAGAATGTTTAATTCCTGTAACTATATTTGTAACAGCAGTATTTAATATTTTTACTGCTGGGAAGGGAGCAAGAAAAGAAAAATTTGGTCTTACTTTTTTTACTACATTATTCTTCGGGTTGATTCACGGATTAGGATTTTCTACTTATTTTAAACAAATTGTAGCCAGTTCTTCTAATAAAATGATTCCGCTTTTGGAATTTGCTTTAGGAATTGAAGCTTCTCAAATTATTGTAGTTTTAATTGTATTGATATTAGGATTTATCTGTCAGTCTATCTTCAGATTCAATAAACGAGATTGGATTATGGTAATTTCTTCTATCGTTGTTGGGTTTGTTATTCCGATGCTAATAAACTCATGTGCTTTCAGTTAAAGAAACTTCACATCTATTTTATAGGATAAAATTAACTTCTTTGTTATTGTAATTAAACAACAAAGCCTTTATCTTCGTTTCGAAATAAAAGGCTATATAAAAAAGTAGTTTCCTATTAACTCATAACTATTAGCGCTTAATTTAATAGAAATGTACTATATTAATACATTAAGTTGCTCATAATGGTTGGCACTATGTATATACCTTAATCTTGAATTATTTATCCCTCTTAAAATAGAGGTAATGACTGCAAAAGAATGGCTCAAAAAAAGCAAGCAAGATATGACCGTGCCTACTTAAGAATGGCTCAAGAATGGGGAAAACTATCTCATTGTAAACGAAAACAAGTTGGCGCAATTATTGTAAAGGATAGAATGATAATTTCTGATGGCTATAACGGAACACCAACAGGATTTGAAAATGAATGCGAAAATGAAGAACATTTTACAAAATGGTACGTTTTACATGCAGAAGCCAATGCTATTTTAAAAGTAGCCTCGTCTACACAATCTTGTAAAGGAGCTACGTTATATATAACACTTTCTCCTTGTAAAGAATGTAGCAAATTAGTGCATCAAGCTGGAATTAAAAGGGTAGTTTATACTCGTGCTTATAAAGATGATGAAGGCTTGTTATTTTTAGAAAGAGCAGGAGTAGAATTGGTTCATCTTGAAAATTTAGAAGAAGAATAAGTTTTTTTAAAGCCTTTAATTATTAATAAAATTCGTTCGCACCTGCTCATAACATTAGGCATGTGTTCGAACATAAACCCTCACTGAGTGAGCATATGTTAAAAAACAAAAGCTATTTATTGCCACTATTTATATGTGCAGCCTTGGCAGCAGGTATTTTTATTGGCGGAAAATTAAACTTTAACGATAGTCCTGAAAGACTTTTCTCTACAAATTCCAAAAAAGACAAACTAAATCGGCTAATAGATTACATTGACTACGAATATGTAGACGATGTTAATACCGATAGCATTGTAGATGTTACCGTTAATAATATTCTGGATAAACTAGACCCACATTCCGTATATATTCCAAAGGCACAAGTTGAAAAAGTGGCCGAAAGTATGAAAGGGGATTTTGTTGGTGTTGGAATAAGCTTTTATATGTACAAAGACACGCTAGCCGTTATTAAACCAATAAAAAATGGTCCAAGCATAAAAGCAGGTGTAAAAGCAGGCGATAGAATTTTAGTAGCAGATACCGATACCTTGTATGGAAAAAAACTTAGCAGCCAAGAAATTGTAAACACTTTAAAAGGGGATAATAAAACCAATGTAAAACTTACTATTTACAGACCCTCAGAAGATAAAATAGTAACGCTAACTATAAAAAGGTCTGAAGTTCCTTTAAAAAGTGTGGATGCTTTTTACATGATTAACGAGAATTTTGGATACATAAAAATTAATCGTTTTGCAGAAAGCACCTACAAAGAATTTAAAGAAGCCCTCAATTCACTTCAAGAAAAAGGGATTGATAAACTAGCCTTAGATTTAAGAAATAACCCTGGAGGCTATCTAGGCATTGCAGAGCAAATTGCAGATGAGTTTTTGGAGGACGATAAATTAATTTTATTCACCAAAAATAAAAGTGGTGCAATTCAAAAAGCATATGCTTCAAAAAAAGGAGACTTTGAAGAAGGCGAAATATATATTTTGATAAATGAAAAATCTGCTTCTGCTAGTGAAATTGTTGCTGGAGCGATTCAGGATAACGACCGCGGAACAATTATTGGTCGCCGTTCTTTTGGAAAGGGACTCGTACAACGAGAGATGGGACTAGGAGACGGTTCGTCTGTCCGCCTTACTGTTTCTCGCTATTACACTCCTACTGGAAGATCTATTCAACGCTCTTATGAAAACGGAACTAAAGATTACTACCAACAGTTTTATAAAAGGTACGAAAATGGAGAACTTCGTTCGGCAGACAGCATTAAAGTAGCAGATTCTCTTATTTTTAAAACTCCTAAAGGAAAAATTGTATACGGGGGTGGTGGAATTATTCCTGATGTTTTTGTGCCAATAGAAGGGAGTCAGGAAGAGGCTTGGGTTAATACCATGCTCGATTCTGGATTTATGTCTTTTTACGTTTTCGAATACCTTGATAGAAACCGAGATATTTATGCAGAAACTTCTGAAGAAGATTTTATAAATAATGTAAACATAGATGAAGAAACTGTAGATGCTTTTCTTTATTACGCTGAAGATAGAGGTCTACAAATAGATCTAAACCCATATCGAGAGAATTTAAAACTGCATATAAAAGCTACCTTAGCCGAGCAATTATACGGAGAAAATGCTCAACAACAAATCTTAAAAGATAGCGATCCAATGTTGCGGGCGCTACTTCATGTTGACGATGTAGAAGGAGAAAATACTATTGAAGATGTTTCTGTAGAACAATAACACTCCTTATAAAATTATTATGCCTCCGGATTTTTATCTTGAATTCTTTTGTAAAGTTTAATCCCAAGCATCAATAATATAGCTAATAAAAAGATTCCTATTACCCCAAAAATCCAATTAATACTATTTTTAAGAATCACTAAAAAAACTACTGAAAAAAGGATAATTGTTGCACCTTCATTCCAAATACGCATAAAACGAGAGGTGTATTTTACATTATCCACTTGCAGTTGTTTAAATATTTGATGTGTTTTTAGATGATATAAAATCAGTAAAAAAACAAACAGTAGTTTTACATGCATCCAGCTTTGCTGTAGAAATGCTGGAGCTAAAATAAGCAACCAAATAGCAAAAATTACTGCGAGAATAGCAGAAGGCCAAGTAATAATAAACCACAAACGTTTTGCCATTAATTTAAGTTGCTTTCCTAGAATTTCTTTCTCTGGTGAAGGCTTATAAAAAGCTTCTATTTGATATACAAAAAGACGTGGAATATAAAATAGTCCAGCAAACCAAGTGATTACAAAAATTAAATGTAAAGATTTTATGTAATTGTAATAATCTACCATTTTATATCCTTTTCTATAAACAAATGTACTAACAAATAACTAAGCCTCTACGGTTGGAGTAACCTTTAAAGTCCGTTTAATTTCTCTATTTAAAAAATACCCCGTTACAATAGTAGCCAATGTATCTGCAATAGGAAATGAAATCCAAACTCCTAATTCTCCATAAAATTTTGGTAAAATCAATATAAGCGGAATAAAGAAAAAACCCTGTCTTGTTAACGTAAGTAACAAGGCTGGAGTTGCTTTTCCAATAGCCTGAAAATATGCAGAACCTATTAGCTGAATAACCACAATTGGTGTAGCCATAAAAACCCATCGCATTGCTCCTGGTGCTTTTGAAAGAACCTCTCCGTCATTGGTAAAAATACTGGTAATGGTTTCAGGAAAAATCATTATCAAAATAAAAATTAAAAACCCCAAAATCATAGCGTATTTAATGGCTGTATTTATAGATTCTCGAACGCGTTGGTATTTTTCGGCTCCATAATTAAACCCTGCAATTGGTAAGAAACCTTGCGTAATTCCTAAAACTGGAAATAATGCAAACATAAGCATCCGTCCAATAATGGCATAAACGGTAACCGAAGAAGCGCCGCCAAGTTCAAATAAAATATTATTCAAAAACAGATATGTAACACTTACCACTGCTTGTCGTGCAAGCGTAACGCCTCCCAAAGAAGCTATTTCAGTAACAATATTTTTATTCAATCCGAAGTGAGTAAATTTAATTTTCAGTTCTGAATTTTTCGATAAAAAGAACCACAAAATATATACAAAACAACAAATATACGACCCCGAAGTAGCCCATGCAGCCCCTTCCATTCCGTAATCCAAAACATTGATAAAAAGGTAATCAAAAATTAAATTTCCTAAGGATGGAATAATCATTGCCACCATAGCAAACTTAGGCTTTCCTTCAGCTCTAATTACATTATTACCAAGCATGGAAAGTGCTAAAAATGGAACCCCATACAATACAATTTTATAATAGATTTTAGCAGGCTCAAAAATAGCTCCCTTTCCTCCAAAACTTGGAATAATACCATCAATAAAATATAAGCCTCCCACAACAAAAATACTGGTAAGCAAAAGCGTTAATGTAATTTGATTCCCAAAGGTTTTCAACGCTTTTGAACTGTCTTCCGCTCCTAATGCCCTTGAAATAATAGACGAACCCCCAATTCCAATAGCCATTCCTAAAGCGGCAATAAAAAAAGAAACAGGCAACACTACATTGATGGCGGCTATGGCCACAGAGCCAATCCAATTTCCTACAAAAATAGTGTCAACTAATATATTTAGAGACATTACCAGAATCCCTATAGACGCTGGAACAGCCTGTTTTACCAACAGCCTTCCAATGGAATCTGTCCCTAATTCTTTAGATGTTGTTTTTGCCATTTTATGCTATGCGGTTACCGTATTGTGTGCCCACTCATCAATCCAACGAGAAAGCACTTTTATCCATGCCTCATCATCATTTAAACAAGGAACTAGATGGAACTCCTCTCCCCCATTTTCTTTAAATTCATGACGTGCTTCCATTCCAATTTCTTCTAATGTTTCTAAACAATCAGAAACAAAAGCAGGGGTAATTACAGCAAGTTTTTTAATTCCTTTTTCAGGAAAACTATTAATAGTTTTATCTGTAAAAGGTTGTAACCAAGGATCGATTCCTAAACGCGATTGAAAAGAAGTGGTATAACTTCCTTCTTTTAATTCTAAATATTCGGCAACTTGTCTTGTAGTTTCGTAACATTGATGACGATAACAAAATTGATGTGCAGGTGATGCCGTTTGACAACATTGTCCATCTATTTTACAATGAGATTTTGTAATATCCGATTTTTTTATGTGTCGCTCTGGAACTCCATGGTATGAAAACAACACATGTTCCCAATCTTTATCTTGTAAGTTCTCCTGAATAGACTCTGCTAAAACACGGATATAATCTGGATGATTATAAAAAGCAGGCACATTGGTAAACTGCATTTCTGGGAAATGATTTTGACGAATTTCTTCTGCCAACACCAAAATAGTTTCCGTAGTAGCCATAGCAAACTGCGGATAGAGAGGAATTAGCAACACCTCATCTACTCCTTCATTTTTTAAAGCCTCCAAACCACTATGTATAGAAGGGTTTCCGTAACGCATAGCCAAAGCTACCGGCACACTCGTAAGCGCATCTACTTTATTTTGTAAGCGTTCGGAAAGCACAATTAATGGCGAACCTTCTTCCCACCAAATCTTTTGGTATGCAGCAGCCGATTTTTTCGGTCGCGTATTTAAAATAATGCCTTTTACAATAAACGTACGCAACCATAAAGGCATATCTATTACGCGTTCGTCCATTAGAAATTCTTCTAAATATTTCTTTACATCTTTTGGATCTGTAGAATCTGGAGAACCCAAATTCACTAATAAAACTCCCTTCATGAATGCTACTATCTATATTTACCCGATAATCGAGATTTGAATGCTCCAAAGTCTGCCCTTAGTTTAACGAAGGACTTGCTTCGGAATGTTTTTTAATTTTTCCTTTTGATACCTCGTCAACTTATTCCGAGGTAATTTACTTTGCAAAAGTACTCTTTTTGATGTTTTTATAATGCCTGTTTCCCCGTTTAGATTTTTATAGTATCATAGAAATTATCGATTCATATTTTACGAAATTCGTCTTAACTTTTCCTATTTAAACAATAAAAAATCCCACCTAATACGTGCTCCACAAATAATGGCTCAGAAAAAGATTCGATGGAATGTCCGCCACCAGTATAAAAAGAGCGCCCTCCATCAAACTCATGATACCAAGCAATTGGATGGTTTTCTCCATTGGTTCCTCCTTTATAAGAAGATTCCTCTAAATTCATCAACACATGAATAGCTGGATTGATATTTTTAAAATTATACCATTCATCTTTTCTAACCCAAGACTCGGGAAGCATTTTTGTGGAGATATGACTTCTATCTAAAACCTTGATTGTTGCCTCTGGCGTACCACTTGGATGGTTTTCAAAGTAAGCGCCTACTAGTTTACCATACCAAGGCCATGTATATTCGGTGTCTGAGGCCGCATGAATCCCCATAAAACTTCCTCCCTGTTGAATATATTTTTTAAAAGCATCTTGCTCTGCATCGCCTAAAACATCTAAAGTTGTAGACAAAAACATGACCATATCATATTTTTTTAAATTCTCTGTAGAAAACTGCAATGAGTCTTCGGTATGGTCTACATAAAAATGATTTTCTTTTCCTAATTTTTTAATTAATGCTACTCCTGCTTCAATAGATTTATGTCTAAAGCCTGCTGTTTTTGTAAATACTAAAACATGCTCTTCTGAAGCAACTTCTTCTTTTTCAATTGCAAAATCAGTTTCACTTTTATTATTTGCTGATGAATTTTCTTTACATCCTATAAAAATAAGTAGGATGAAACTGAATAGTAAGTGTTTCATTCTTGGTGTTGGTTTTGTGTTCTAATTTATTGATTTAATGCCATAATATATTTTTTAGGCGTAGTTCCATACTTCTTTTTAAAAGCAGCAATAAAATGACTAGCCGTACTATATCCTACTTTTAAACCTACTTCATTTACATTAGAATCGCCTGTTTCAAGCATTTTACGAGCATATTCCATTTTATAATCAAATAAAAAACTATAAACAGAATCTCCATAAACTTGTTTAAAACCTTCTTTTAATCGTTTTAAATTAAGTCCTATCTCATCCGATAGTTCTTGTAATGAAGGCGGTTCTGCCATTCGGGCAATAACTATATCTTTTGCTTTTCTAATACGGCGTACGTTATCTTCGTCTATTAAAAAAGGGCACTGTTCTATATCTGCATCTTCAGGTTTGTTAAAATAAAGACCTAACAACTCGTATACTTTCCCTTTTAAATACAAACTTTTTATAGACTGATGGAGGTTATAATTCATCATCTGACTCAACACCACAGACATTACAGGTGTAATTGGAGAGGTGTTGTAATACTTTTTATCAATATTGTCATCATCCAGAAAATGAATATAATTTGCTTCAGAAGAAAACAAAGAATGAAACTTTTTTATGGGAATCAATATTGAGATTAACCAAGTTTTAGAATTTAATTCTAGATTAATTGGTAAATCCCGTTGCGGATTATAAAGTATCAATGCTTCCTCCTCTTTTAAGTCCAAGGCATAATTTCCTTGATTAAAATGAAAGATAGCACTCCCTTTTAAGCAGAAGTGAAATTGAATAAAACTACTATCTATTTGCTTAGTAATATGCTGAATATCATGAGCTTCATTTTGAAGCTTCAATAATGTAAATCCATCTTCAATTATAATTTCCTCCATAGCACTTATAGCGTTATTTTTTAAACCTACATTTGTAGTAAAAACAAATCATATTATTTAGAATTGTTCTAAACAAATAATTCGTCAATCACTTAATTCACTTCAAAAATACGGTATTTTGCGGTATATCAAATCAAAAGGCGAGTGTTTTTCCTAAAGCGACATAAAAAGTTCTTCTAGCGTTATTTTTATACATCTTTAAAATATAATTTTGCTCCGACTTCAGAAAAAACTGAATGGAAGCTTATAATATTTCAAAACATAGATCTTTTTACATCATCGGAATTAGCTACAAAAAAGCTGATGCCGGATTGAGAGGAAAATTTAGTTTGGACGAAACTGCAAAGAATGCGCTTTTGGATCAAGCTCAATCTGCTGGTATAGATGGTATTTTGGTAACGTCTACTTGCAATCGAACCGAAATTTACGGATTTGCTCAACATCCTTTTCAATTAATACAATTGTTGTGCGGAAATTCTAACGGAACTGTAGATGAATTTCAGCAAATAGGTTATGTGTATAAAAACAACGAAGCTATTTCGCATTTGTTTAGAGTTGGAACAGGACTTGATAGTCAGATTCTGGGAGATTTTGAAATTATCAGTCAGATTAAACAAAGTTTTATTGCTTCAAAAGCACGGAATCTTACCAATCATTTTTTAGAACGTTTGTGTAATTGTGTAATTCAAGCAAGTAAACGTATTAAAAATGAAACAGAAATTTCTTCGGGGGCTACCTCTGTGGCTTTTGCTTCGGTACAATATATTTTGGCCAAAATTCCAAACATTTCAGAAAAGAATATTTTATTATTCGGAACGGGAAAAATAGGTCGCAATACCTGTGAGAATTTAGTAAAACACACCAAGAACGATCATATTGTTTTAATTAATAGAACAAAAAATAAAGCCGAAAAAATTGCTGGGAAGTTTAATCTTATTGTAAAAGAATACAGTGATTTACAGGAAGAAATAAGAAAAAGTGATGTCCTTATTGTGGCAACGGGAGCACAGAAGCCTACCATTGCAAAAGAACTTATACATACTTCAAAAGATTTATTAATTTTGGACTTGTCTATCCCCCAAAATGTAGATACAAATGTAGAAGAGTTAGAAAATATTACTTTGGTACATTTGGATCAGTTATCAAAAATTACAGATGATACGCTAAAAAGAAGAGAGCAATTTATTCCAAAAGCAGAAAGTATTATTGAAGAGGTAGAAACTGATTTTAAACATTGGTTAGAAACAAGAAAATTTGCCCCCACAATTAAAGCTTTAAAGAAGAAGTTAAAAACAATGAAAGATGCTGAAATTGACTTTCAACGTAAAAAAATCAACGATTTTAATGATGAACAGGCAGAAATTATCAGCAATCGAATTATTCAGAAAATTACAACACACTTCGCCAACCATTTAAAAGACAGTTCGAACACCTCCGACGAAAGCATTGAACTAATTAAAAAAGTGTTTCAATTAGAGACTTCAAAATGAATAACGTAATTAGAATTGGAACTCGCGATAGTGAATTAGCACTATGGCAGGCTAACCATGTAAAAGATTTATTAGCAAAAAACGGATTTGAGTCTGTTATTGTTCCTGTGAAATCCGATGGAGATCTTATTTTAGATAAACCATTACACGAATTAGGAATTACAGGGGTTTTTACAAAAACATTAGACGTAGCTATGTTAAATGGGACTGTAGATATAGCCGTTCATAGTATGAAAGATGTTCCTACAAAACTCCCTAAAAACATTGTAAAAGCAGCTGTGTTGCCTAGAGCAAATACTTTTGACATATTATTACATAAAGACAAACCAAAAGAGTTTGCCAAACATGCTACAATTGCAACAGGAAGTTTACGTAGAAAAGCGCAATGGCTTAATAGATACCCAAAGCACACTATTGTAGATTTACGTGGGAATGTAAATACCCGATTAGAGAAACTACAAAACAACGACTGGAGTGGAGCCATATTTGCAGCCGCAGGATTGGAAAGAATTAATTTAAAACCACAAAATCATATGGTACTAGATTGGATGATTCCTGCTCCGGCACAAGGAGCAATGCTAGTGGTGGCCATGGAAAACGATAAATCCACACGCAAGGCTATAGAAACATTAAACGATTACGAAACTGACATCTGCACCACTATAGAGAGAGAATTTTTAAGTACTTTAGAGGGTGGCTGCACGGCACCAATTGGGGCGCTTGCAGTAATAGATATTGATTATGTAACTTTTATTGGTGGTTTGTTCTCTTTAGATGGAAAACATAAAGTAACCGTAGAAAAAAGGATTCTCATAGAGAATTGCGAAGGCCTTGGTGCCTTATGCGCTCAAGAAATCCTTAAAGAAGGTGGTGAAGAAATTATGATAAAACTTAAAAAAGAATTAAGCTTATAAAACCCTCACAGAAGGTTTTATAACAACCAAGCTCCGTACTGAGCTGAGTCAAAGTATAGTTGCCTTTAGAAGAGGAGTTGAATAAAGCGAAGGGATTATATAGATAATGATTCTTTACTTAATTATATAAAAAATTAAATTTACTCGTGTGAAAAAATTAAGTCCACAAAGACTGTTTTTCTTAATAATTGACTTTATCGTGATTAGCTTTCTAATTTTCGATTTTGGCTTCTTTGTGTACGAAAAATTTAGAACACATAAACTTATTATTATAAGTGCTTTAATTTTAATTCTTTTAGGCACTAATATATATCGTTATTTTATCCAAAAAGACAAAACCAGAAAGCTCATAAGCCTTACGTACGTAAGTATCTTTGCTTCTGTTGTGTTACTTAGCATTTTTGTATATATTTTTGCTTCTCACCATGTTTTAGAACACTATTTATATAAAATAAAACCCTTTTTAGAAGGTGCTTTACTACTTTATTTAGTATTAAGACTTACCATTTTAATCAGATATTTATACAGTGTATATTTCAACCCAGCTATCTTATTTGTAGGTAGCTTTTTTATATTTGATTTGTTAGGAGCGTTTTTATTAATGCTCCCAAAAGCAACTACAGTTGGAGAAATTAACTTTATTGATGCCTTTTTCACCTCCACAAGTGCCGTTTGTGTAACAGGATTGGCAGTTATGGATACCTCAACAGATTTTACACTTTTTGGACAGGGAGTTATCCTATTTTTAATTCAATTAGGCGGATTAGGAATCTTAACTTTTACTTCCTTTTTTGCTTACTTTTTTAAAGGGGGATCTTCTTTTAAAGAAACGCTGTATGTAAAAGACTACGTAGCTTCGGAAACGCTAAAAGACACTTTAAAATTTGCAATGAATATTGTGCTTTTTACTTTTTCCTTAGAAGGGATTGGAGCTATTTTTATCTATTTTTCTATTGATGATTTATCAAATTTAGAACATCCTATATTTTTTAGCATCTTTCACTCTATCTCAGCATTTTGTAACGCAGGATTTTCTAATGCCCCAGATGGACTATTTAATGAAAATTTACGTTTTGATTATCCATTCCAATGGGTAATTATGTTCCTCATTATATTTGGAGGTTTAGGCTACAATATTGTTTTCAATTTTTATAATTACATCAAACTATATATCTTAAATCTCTTTACCAAAGAGCACAAAAAATATTTAGTAAGACTCCTTACACTAAATTCTAAAATAGTAATGGCTACAACGCTACTGTTGCTTTTAGCTGGGTTTACTTTTTTCCATTTTTCTGAAGGAACCAATACACTTGGAGAACACCATACTGCTTTTGGAAAAATAACAGCTACGGCATTTCAAGCTGTAACCCCAAGAACTGCGGGCTTTAATACCATAGATTATTCACATTTAACAATGCCATCATTACTATTTGTAATATTATTAATGTGGATTGGAGGTTCGCCAGCATCTACGGCAGGAGGTATTAAAACTACTACCTTTGCATTAGCAACTTTAAATATTTTTGCCATTGCTAGAAATAAAAAAAGAATAGAAATTGGAACCAGATGTATTAGCAATGCCACGTTGAACAGAGCTTTTGCTATTGTTTCTATTTCGTTAATAACTATTGGTATTGCTATTTTATTGTTACTGTTTTTTGAACCAGAAAGAGATTTGATTTCTGTTGCTTTTGAATCGTTTTCTGCATACAGTACAGTTGGACTAAGCTTAAATTTAACGCCTCATTTAAGCTATCCAAGCAAAACGGTTATTATTGTTGTAATGTTTATAGGGCGTATAGGAATGCTTAATATTCTTATTGGATTTTTAAGACAGATGAATAATCAGTTTTATGAATATCCAAAGGAAAATATATTAATTAACTAATTATGACCTCCCCACAAAGGGATTAAGTATAACCAAGACCTGTGCTAAAAGCATTTTAAAAAGTAAAAATTGCTTGCATAATTATTGAAAGTATTGAAAACTGAATGTTTAACTTAAATTTATTCGCGTGAAGATTATCATCTTTGGTTTAGGAAATTTTGGAAGTTCTTTAGCTTTAAAGCTTACCGAATCGGGAAATGAAGTAATTGGAGTAGATCTAAAAATGGAGAAGGTAAATCTATTAAAAGATAAAATTGCCCACACCATTTGCTTAGATGCAACCAACGAATTGGCATACGATTCTCTTCCGCTAAAAGACACACATATTGCAGTAGTTGCTATTGGAGAACATGAAGGAGCTGCTATTATTACCACTGCAATTTTAAAAGAAAAATTTTCAGCTAAAATTATCAGTAGGTCCCTATCTCCTGTGCATGACACCGTACTTAAAGCTATGGGAATTGAGCATATTATCCACCCAGAACAAGAAGCTGCTGCAAATCTTACAGGAAAAATAAACTTAAGAAATGTACTCGATAATTTTAATTTAGATGATGAATATTCGATTTCTGAAGTAAAGGTAAATGACTCTTTTCAGGATAAATCGCTTCAAGATTTAGATTTTAGAAAACAGTATAATTTAAATGTTGTTACCATTATTCGCCCTTGCAATAAAAAGAACTTTTTAGGAAATCAGTTAAAGAAAAAAGAAGTAATTGGACTTCCTGCTAATGATACTAAAATAAAAAAGGACGACCTGCTAATTGTTTTTGGTAGGAATGAAGATATTGCAACCTTTGGAGACGCAATGACTAACTAATTTTTTGATATATGATAGAAATATTGAGCACCAAAAAATTAACCAACCCTCAAAAAGAACTATTATTAAAAGAAAATATAAATTGCTTTGATGAAGATTTCATTAAAATATCACCCATAGAATTTGAAAGTCCGACTGTTATAGAAAATGCAATTTTCGCAAGCAAAAATGCAGTTAAATCAATTCTTAATCGTGAAATTACAATAAAAAATTGTTTTTGTGTAGGAGATAAAACGGAGGCCTACTTAAAGAAAAAAGGCTTTTCTGTAACAGAAAAATCATATCAAGCACAGGCATTGGCAGAGCAGATTGTAAAAAAGCATTCAGAAAAAGAATTTACCTTATTCTGTGGAAACATCCGTAGAGAAGAATTGCCAAAATTGTTAAAAAAGAATCAGATAAAACTATCAGAAATTGAAGTTTATAAAACAGCCTTAACTTCAAAAAATATGATTCGTACTTATGATGGTGTCCTCTTTTTTAGCCCCAGTGCAGTAGAAAGTTTTGCGCAACGAAATTTATTTGAAGAAACCACAGTTTTTTGCATCGGTAAAACCACCGAGGCTGAAGCTAGAAAACACACCAATAACATTATAACAGCAAATAGAAGTACTATTGAGAACGTTATTATTCAGGTTATAAAACATTATAAGTAAACTAAAAAAAATTTAACGCTAAATATTGGAGCATTCAAATCTCGGTTATCGAAAAAAAATTGCTTAGCGCATAATTGGATTATAAAAAAGACATGATAAAAAACGATTTATTTTTAAAAGCCCTCAAAGGAGAATCTGTAAGCAGACCACCAGTATGGATGATGCGTCAAGCTGGAAGGTATTTACCAGAATTTATGGCACTCAAAGAAAAATACGATTTCTTTACCCGTTGCCGTACACCAGAGTTAGCAGCAGAAATTACTGTACAACCAATTCGTATTGTAAAACCAGATGCTGCTATTCTTTTTTCCGACATTTTGGTTATTCCACAGGCAATGAATATTGAGGTAGAAATGAAACCTGGTGTTGGCCCATGGCTTCCAAACCCTATTCGTTCTGCTAAAGATGTAGAGCAAGTTATTGTTCCAGACATTAATGAAGAATTAGGCTATGTTATGGATGCTATTAAGCTTACCAAAGAAATGTTGAACAATGAAGTTCCGCTAATAGGTTTTGCTGGTTCTCCATGGACTATTTTATGCTATGCTGTAGAAGGTCAGGGCTCTAAAAGTTTTGACAAAGCCAAAGGTTTCTGCTTTTCACAACCAGAAGCTGCACATGCTTTACTTCAAAAAATAACAGATACTACCATTCTTTACCTAAAAGAAAAAGTTAAAAATGGTGTCAATGCAGTACAGGTTTTTGATTCTTGGGGAGGAATGCTTTCTCCTAAAGATTATCAAGAGTTTTCTTGGAAATACATTAATCAGATTGTAGAAGCCTTGGCAGACGAAACCGAAGTAATTGTTTTTGGAAAAGGGTGTTGGTTTGCACTTGGAGATATGGCCAAAAGTAAAGCTTCTGCATTAGGAGTAGATTGGACATGTTCTCCTAAAAATGCACGCTATTTAACTGGTGGAAATATTACTTTACAAGGTAATTTCGACCCGTCAAGATTGCTATCTCCTATCCCTACCATCAAAAAAATGGTTCATGAAATGATTGATGAGTTTGGAAAAGATAAATATGTTGTCAATTTAGGGCACGGTATTTTACCACATATCCCTGTTGACCACGCCAAAGCATTTATTGAGGCGGTTAAAGAATATGAGCATAAATAAAATGAATGTTGGGCGAATTATAAAATCGCTTTCTTGGAGTCAGTTAATCCGACTTTTAGGCATTGCTATTTCTCGCCCAATTTTGTTTTATTGTTTTATAAAAGCAACTAAAAAATGTATTTCTATTACCACAACACACTTTGGAAATACACACCATAAAAATAATATTGCTAATGCCTTCAGGCATGCACTATGGACTTTTTTAATTATTAACTTTAGTTTAAAAGCGGGGAAAAATATTAAAAAAAGCACCTCATGGGCAAAATTTATAACCGATTGGCACGAAGATACTTTTATAAACAATCCGCTTGAAAGGGCTATGGATATTCATAATAATACTGTTGGAATTTGTTTTGCTGAAAAACAATATTCGTCTAATAAAAATCTTGAAATGTCTATTACTAGTTTGTTAGACAACACCAATGAAGCAATTCAAATAACAAATTTAGATGAAATAAAATTAGCAAATAACAAGCTTGTTTTTATTGATACATAGACAAAAATATAAACGCTGAACATCATGCTAAGCAAAGGGTTAAAAGATGAAGAAAACGAACGATTAAGTCGCATTTTAGAAAGTTTATTAAACATTGAATTTGTTCCAGATTTATGGAAAAAAGAACAAAGGCAGGAAGTAGATAAACAATTAGAAACTGCCTACTTATTATCCATAAAATTTATTATAGAAACCAATGTTGATATATTGTTAGAAAAACTTCATACTCAAAATTTATCCTTTGAAAATTACGAACAATTAGGAGATTTACTATTGAAAATTATTGAAGTTGAATCCAAAGAAAATCAATCAGAACTAGCAGAAAAAACAATCGCTATTTATGAATACGCTCAATTGGAAAGTAAAACTTTTTCTTTTGATTTAATTCAGAAAATACAAAAAGCGCAATCCTACAGGTTATAACTATTCAAGAGAAATAAAACCCTCCATGAGGGATTTAAGTTAACACTAAATTTAAAAAATGAGTTTATTCAATTTTGAAAATTATAAGTTTAAGATGGATAAGGACGGATTTATTCCATTATCGGAATTTGCAGATCCGCTTTTTGAAAATGACGTTGTTAGTCTTGCACAAATCGTTACTGAACAACCCGATGAGATCCTCTTCAAAGAAAAAAATGTAAAACATAATATTCGTTTAAAAACAATAGAAATAACTCCAGACCCTATATTTCCAAATATTAAACATGCTACAGCCTGTGAAGGCGGAATTCATAAAGACTCTTTTGTTGATTATGTTGAAATAATGAGAAAACTACAAAAACAATCTACCGAATGGTTTGAAAAATTTGTGGACGATTACAACGAAGAAGTAAAAAAACGATTTCCAAAAGACTAATTCATCAAGATTTATTTCAGTATGCAAAAACTCATCTTTTATATAATATTCTTAGCCGTAGTTAAAGGTTTTGGTCAAAAACTAGAATTCAACCCAAAAAAAGATCACCAGTATCCTTTTGAGACCGAATTGGTTGTTTTCAACACCTCACGCATTGACCTTGCCCTTAAAACAATCATTGGGACCACTTTCTTAAAAAACAAAGGGTATCGCATGAAGGTGGATCGGTTTCAGGTAAAGTCTCCTATATTTACGGTGGACAGCGACAACCCAGAAAGCTTGGGACAAGACAGTACAAAGGTAAGGGAGATCATTTCCAAGCCTTTCATTTTTATACCGGAAGAAGGAACCTTAAAATTGGTAAGCCATACAGGCATCGACGATTTTGACAAGATACAAGAGGCCTTAAAAGAATTTGGCAAGTATCACAACCCTAGCAACAATAAATTATACGAAGGCATTGTATTAAAAAAAGGATACTCTTGGAGCGTTACCGATTCCATCTCCAGCGAATTCCTTAATGTCAAGAGCCAAGTCGTAACATATGATTATACGGTAAAAAACATCACAAGAAAAGAAGTGATCCTTTATGGAAAGAGTGTTATGGAAAAAGAATACGATACCACAAATATTGCGGTGAAATATGTTTTGGACAAAAAAACCGGAATACCGCTTTACACCAAATTTGTATCGCATGAAAATGATGATGTCAGCGTTTTTATGATAAACAAGGTAAAAAATTATCATGCCCCAGATATGTTTGAAGAGTTTATGACAATAGAACCCGACCTGTACTACAGCAGCTATATGAAATACAGCAACTTTGATAATTCATCAATTGAATACGAATACCAAAAGCCCCCATTAATAACAGACAGGGAAAAGCTTGAAAAAACAATAGCACAAAGCTTGGACAGCCTTGTAATCGATACCTATCCTGGGCGGGAAAATTCGTACTATCTAAGTGGTTACCTCAACAACAGCGAAAGTGTTATGGATTCCCTTTTGGCCGGCGCCTATTCAAAGGTGAACAGCATTCAATTTTATGATAAAAATGGAAAAACCATCAACTTAAAACCCGACAAGAATGTTCCGTACTATACCCCGATGTATTTTGGTCCTTATCATTCCGGTTTATATCAACCCGTCCCAAAAATAGAAAAGGTCGAAATAGACATTACTACATTTAAACCCACCAAAAGAAAAACAGTAGCGCTAAATTCCAACATGAGCAACACCGATTACGATCTTAAAATTGCCGACAGTACGGTAAGCTTGAACTTCAAAAAGTACATGAACATTGATTATCAATCATTCCGGTTTTTTGATAAAGATGGAAAAGAATTGGATGCCAAATGGATCATTAATAACATGAACGAAAACTTAGCTACAAACGGCGAAGCATTCACTCAAAAATTTATTGAGCAAGTGCCCGGCAAAAGGGATATTTTGTACACCATGAAATTCATTGTAAAAAATGCTTCAAAAGCGACTTTCGCCATTCTTACGGATGATTTAAAATTTAGGCATGCAAAAACAATTGAACGAAAAACATCTTCAAGACCATAAAAAACATGTCCATCAGCATTATTGAAAAATACGACCGACAATTTGAGTATGCAGGCATTTTAATGAATGTGTTTATTGTTTATCAATTATTACAATTGTGGGTGTTTCCGCAACCAACACAAGCAGAAAAAATTTATTCAATGTCATCCTTAATGGCTTTTGAATTTGTTTTGGTACATTCTGGTGTTTTTATGGCATTAATGCCAAAAAAATGGTCGCTCATCATCTTTGTTCCTTTTTATGGACTCTTTGCTTATGCCTTCAACAAGTCAATGCCCAACAACGTAATTTTAATTACGTATATGTTTGTAGTTTTAAACAGAATGCGTTTTGCCTTTTTTAATGTCGATAAAAAATTTAAAGATCGAACCATTCTTTTTTCTATTATAGCTCTTATTGTTTATTTTATATTAATTTTTGTAGTAGCTTTTAGCTCGGAAATACTTCCCCCTTTTGGACTTACCAATGAGTTCTTAAACTTATCAGGCTACAATAAATTAAAAAACAACTTAGGAGGTTCGGGCGGCTTATTTTTAGATGCTCCGCAAACTGGTTTATGCTTAGGTATTTTATATTACAGCATACTCGCAATAATAGAAGGAAAATTAATTTCATATAAAGGAAAGTAAACAGATGAAAAATAAATTCTACCAATATATACAACAGCTTCAAGATACCATCACTTCTAAATTAGAAGAAATAGATGGGAAGGCAACATTTCAACAAGATTTATGGGAACGCCCAGAAGGCGGTGGTGGACGCACACGAGTAATAGAAAACGGAGATGTTTTTGAAAAAGGAGGCGTAAATATTTCGGCAGTTCATGGGCCTTTACCTCCAACCATGCAGGCATATTTTAAAGTAGAAGATTGCAATTTTTTTGCTTGCGGATTAAGCTTGGTACTACATCCTAAAAACCCAATGGTTCCCACCGTACATGCAAATTGGCGCTATTTTGAAATGTACAATAAGCAAGGAGAAATTATAGATAGTTGGTTTGGGGGTGGTCAAGATTTAACGCCTTATTATTTATTTGAAGAAGATGCCAAACATTTTCATCAAACCTGCAAAACAGCTTGCAATAAACATGATGCTAATTTCTATCCTGATTTTAAAAAGAAATGCGACGAGTATTTTTGGAATGCACACCGAAATGAAGCTCGTGGTATAGGTGGTCTCTTTTTTGACTACTGTAAAGCTTCCGAAGAAAAAAACATGGAAGATTGGTATAACTTTGTTACTGAAGTTGGAAATAGCTTTTTAGAGGCTTATGTCCCAATTGTGGAAAAAAGAAAAAAACTTCCTTATTCCAAAGCAAATAGAAATTGGCAGGAAATCCGTCGTGGACGCTATGTAGAATTTAATTTGGTGCACGATAAAGGTACTCTCTTCGGACTAAAAACTAATGGTCGTATTGAAAGTATTTTAATGAGTTTGCCGCCGCATGTACAATGGGTTTACAACCATCATCCTGAACAAGGAAGCGAAGAAGAAAAATTAATCAAAGTATTGGAAGCTCCAAAAGAATGGGTCGGATAAGTATATATATATCTTTATTCTTTCTCTCTTTTAACTGTTTTTCTCAGGAACAAACGGTTAAAAAAGACACCGTATCTGATGATGGCTATATTAAAAGATTCAATAGTTTAATAGGACTCCGGTTTTCTTTTATAGATGTTTCTAATAGTTTTGATTATTATCAAGGTGAAAATAAAACTACGTATGATATCATCCCTAATAAAAAACAGCGCCTAGCTTTAGGTTTCCAATATAGATTTATTGAATTTGGATTCGGATTTTCACCTTCTTTCTTACCAGGAAACAACGGCGATGATACCGATTCTGATATTTACAATCTAAATTTTAGAGGGATTTATAAAGGATTGATTCAAACTTTAAGTTTTTATCATCAACGAGGGTTTAAGGTAAAAAGTAATGCTGAAAATTTTGATGCTCCGCTCTTAGAAACTAATAAAATACAAGGCTCCACTGCATTTTCTTTAAATGATAAGTTTTCATATCGGGCAACAGTAGGACAACGGGAATGGCAAGCAAAAAGCGCTGGAAGTTTGATACCGAAAATAGCATACGATTATACTAATTTTGTGATGGAATCCAGCGGTTTTGACCAAAATTTGCAATCGGCAAACATAGGATTAGTTCCTGGGTATCAATACAGTTATGTAATTAATGACCATATGTTTATTTCTGCAGGTGCTTCTGTAGGTGTAGGACTTAATTATAATAATTTTGGGGGTACTGGTATTTTTACAACCTTATTTAGTATGTCGGCAAATGGAGTATTCGGATTTAATTTGAATCGCTATTTTGGTGGGATTCATGCCGATTTTTCTAAACTGAAATACCACGGTCATAACCATATCCAATTAGACGACAATATTGCTTATATAGATATTTATATAGGCTACCGATTTAAAGCGCCAAAAATACTAACCAAAACCGCCGATAAAATAAATGATACTTTTAAGATTGAAGAAGATTGAAGCGTGTAAAAGTAAGAAATGAGGAAATGAGGAAATTTAAAAGTAAAGAAAATACTATTAAAACCTTTGCCCCTCTGAACCTCTGAACCTTTGAACCTCATTCAGAATTATAAAATTAAAAAACAAAAATATGTATCCATTAAGAAGAAACAGACGCTTAAGAACCAATGAAGCTATTCGTAGTTTGGTACAAGAAACCATTATAACTCCAAACGATTTTTTGGTTCCTTTATTTGTAGTAGAAGGTAAAAACATAAAAGAAGAAATTGCTTCCATGCCAAATTACTTCCGTTTCAGTTTAGATCTACTTGAAAAAGAAGTAAAAGAATTATGGGGCATGGGACTAAAATCGGTTTTACTTTTTGTAAAAGTACCAGACAATTTAAAAGATAATAAAGGTACCGAAGCACTCAACCCAGATGGATTAATGCAACGTGCAATAAAAACTGTAAAAAATGCAGTTCCAGAAATGTTGGTTATGACCGACGTAGCGCTAGATCCATATTCGGCTTATGGTCATGATGGAATTGTAGAAAACGGACAAATATTAAACGATCCTTCCGCAGAAGTATTGGCCAAAATGGCTCTATCCCACGCACAAGCAGGAGCCAATTTTGTAGCACCAAGTGATATGATGGACGGTAGAATTTTAAAAATGCGTGAAACATTAGAAAACGAAGGTTTTATAAATACTGGAATAATGAGTTATAGCGCCAAATATGCTTCTGCTTTTTATGGCCCTTTTCGAGATGCCTTAGATTCTGCTCCTGTAGATGCAAAAGATATTCCTAAGGATAAAAGAACCTACCAAATGGATCCTGCCAACCGTACCGAAGCTTTAAAAGAAACACAAATGGATATAGACGAAGGTGCCGATATTGTTATGGTAAAACCTGGACTTTGCTACTTAGACATTGTTCGAGACCTTAAGAATAATTTTGAAGTACCAGTAGCCGTGTATCAAGTAAGTGGTGAATATGCAATGATAAAAGCCGCTTCTGAAAGAGGATGGCTCGACCATGATGCAGTTATTTTAGAACAAACTCTTGCAATTAAAAGAGCTGGTGCCGATATTATTGCTAGCTATTTTGCAAAAGATGTAGTTAAACTAATTTCTTAAATTGATGAAAAATCTATTCTCTATTATTTTTATCCTGACAATAACTACGTTATCTGCTCAAGATTTTTCGGTTGCCACCTTTAGCGAAAAATGGGAAAACTCTAAAAGCTATTTACTACAAATAGCACAATCAATGCCCGAAGAAAAGTACGACTACAAGCCTACCGAGCGCGAAATGAGTTTTAAAGAACAACTCCTACATATTCAACAAAACATGAATTGGCTCGGTAAAACTTATTTTGAGGCTGATATTAAGGATGAAAAAGTAGAAAACAGTAACAAAGAAGCCCTATTAAAATCAATTTCCACTTCTTTTGATGCAGTTAAAAATGCAGTTATAAAAACTCCAGACTCAACACTAGTAGATAAAGTAGATTTCTTTGCAGGCAAAAAAACCAAATTGCAAATCCTCAATTTATTACAAGACCATGTAACACATCACCGCGGACAATTAATAGTTTATTTAAATCTAAACAATATCAAACCTCCTAAATATGTAGGATGGTAATTTTAAGAGTATTCTTACATTTAGACAATCATTAGGGATAAACCCTTCTTTTGCTTCTTAGTATTTATATACGTATTTTAGCTACAAATCAATTATATGGGATTATTAATTTTATTTGCCCTCGTTTCAATTTTCTTCTCGTTTTTATGTTCTGTACTCGAGGCTGTTTTTTTGAGCGTTACACCAACATTTATAAACGTAAAGAAACAAGAAGGAAAGACATATGCCTTTACCCTTGAAAAGTTAAAGCAAAATGTAGATGCTCCGCTTATTGCTATTTTAACTATCAATACCGTTGCACATACGGTTGGCGCAATTTTAGTGGGGGTTCAAGCTGAAAAATTACCATATAAAATTGATATTTTAGGTTTTAATATTGTCGGAATTGTATCGGCTATTATGACCGTTTTAATTCTTGTTGTTTCAGAAATTATCCCTAAAACTATTGGAGCAACCTATTGGAGACGATTAGGAAATTTTACTGCTAAGACATTGACTATAATGATTTTTCCCTTAAAATGGACAGGAATTATCTGGCTCTTAAAATTAACAACAAAACTTATCGGTGGGAAAAGTGCACATGGGTCTGTTTTCAGTAGAGAAGATTTTACAGCTATGGCAGATATCGCTCAAGAAGAAGGGGTTTTCCAAGAATCTGAGTCGACCATGATTAAAAACCTAATGCGTTTCGATCAGATTTGGGCAAAAGATATTATGACTCCACGTACCGTTATGAAAACAGCTTCGGAAGATTTAACAATCCAAGAATTCTTTAATAGAAATCCGAAACTTCGATTCTCCAGAATTCCTATTTATAAAAATAATGTTGATAATATTACTGGTTTTGTTTTAAAAGATCAAGTACTGGAAGCTATGATTAATGGAGAAGGTGATGAAAAATTAAGTACCCTCCGCAGAGATATTTTAATTTCTAAACGAAGTATTCCGCTACCAGAACTTTTTGAAAAATTTATAGGAAATCAAGATCATATTGCTTTGGTTGTTGACGAATACGGTTCTATAAGCGGACTCGTAACAATGGAAGATATTATAGAAACCATGCTAGGACTCGAAATTGTTGATGAAAGTGATAATGTAGAAGATTTACAATTATTAGCACGTAGAAATTGGCAAATTAGAGCAGAAAGAATGGGTATTTTTGAAAAGCCAATTGAAGAGAATGATGGAACAAGCAGTAATTAAAACTCCCCTTGGAAGTACAAAAATTGTTGGAGATAAAAATGGAATTACTTCTATTACTGTTTTAGATGAAGAAACTACTATTTCTACAAACATTCCTGATGATTTAAAAGAAGCAACCCAACAACTGCAGGCATATTTTACAGGAAATCTAGTGCAGTTTAATTTCAAAATAAACCCGCAAGGAACAGATTTCCAAAAACGTGTTTGGAAAGAATTACTAAATATTCCCTTCGGAAAAACAACTTCTTACTTAGAACTATCAAAAACATTAGGCGATGTAAAAGCTATTAGAGCTGTTGCCTCTGCCAATGGTAAAAATCCACTTTGGATTGTTGTTCCCTGCCACCGTGTTATTGGCACCAATGGCTCTCTTACAGGCTATGCAGGTGGCTTATGGCGCAAAAAATGGCTTTTAGAACACGAAAGTCCATCTCCTCAACAAAAGCTTTTTTAAACAGATTAATTCCTATATTTAGTTTAATTTCATCAAACTCTCTATGAAAATGATACGTAAAATTTTCAGAGCCTTCCTATTTATTATAGGAATAACATGGATTGCTCTATATATCTTCGGATATGATTACTTGATAAAAGCCGTTCGTGTAACCTATTTAACAGGGCATTCCACTGCTTTTATAGATGATTTTAAGTATTTCGACAATGAAATTATTCAGAAAGGAGTTAATCCTCAACCATGGCCAAAAGCCCCATTCTATCAAAATATAGTATCTGAAAATCTTGACAAACTCAATCAAAAATATGGAACAGCTGCTTTTCTCATTATAAAAAACGATTCTATTTTTAGAGAAAAATATTATAATGAATACAACGAGATGAGTCGTACAAACTCATTTTCAATGGCAAAAACCCTAGTTGTAACCCTATTACAAAAGGCAATTCAAGAGGGGTATATAAAAAGTTTAGATCAACCTGTAGCAGATTTTTATAAAGAATTTGATACTCCAATTGGTAGAAAAATGACTGTTGGAGATCTAGCTTCAATGGGCAGTGGTCTCAATTGGGATGAAGCTTATTACAGTCCATTTTCCATCACTACCCGTGCCTACTTTGATGATGACCTAACAAAAATAATTCTCGGATTAAAAGTAGTTGACACCCCAGGAGAATCTTATAAATACCTAAGTGGTAATACACAATTACTGGCAATGATTATCCAGAAAAGTACTAAACAAAGTTTAGCAAATTATTTATCCGCTAGTTTTTGGCAACCCATGGGCGCCACAGAAATGGGACTTTGGCAATTAGATAGTAAAGAATCCGGACTCGCAAAGGCTTATTGCTGTATTGCTGCCACTGCAAGAGGTTTTGCTCGCTTTGGCAAGCTCTATAAAGACAATGGTAAATGGAACGGTGTACAACTTTTGGATTCAACTTTTGTTGAAAAAGCTACAAAACCTAGATTTAAAGACGGACAAATGTATGGCTATGGTTTATGGTTACTAAATAATTACAATGGAAGAGACTTTTTTATGCTCCGAGGTCATTTAGGTCAGTATGTAATTGTTCAACCAGAGGATAACTTAATTATAGTTCGCTTAGGAGACCAGACCTCATCAGAACAAATAAATTCTTTCAGTAAAGACATTTATGAATATATTGATGAATCCTATAAAATAATAAACGATGCTAACTAAAATTAGTCTAGAAAATATTTTATTCCTCGATATTGAAACAGTTCCAGAGCATGATAATTTTGATGCTTTAGACCCTACAAAAAAAGAACTCTGGGCACATAAAACACAATATCAGCGAAAGGAAGATTTTTCACCAGAAGAATTTTATGATCGTGCTGGTATTTGGGCGGAATTTGGAATGATTGTTTGTATCTCTGTAGGATATTTTACCTTTAAAGGTAATACAAGAAGCTTTAGAGTTACCTCAATTCACGGAGAAGAAAAAGATCTTTTGAACGAATTTAAAAACCTTTTAGAGACTCATTATAACGAACCTTATAAATTACTTTGCGGACATAATGCTAAGGAATTTGACTTCCCTTTTATTGCAAGAAGAATGATTATTCATGGAATAAGATTACCTACAAAACTTAATTTATTTGGAAAAAAACCTTGGGAAATCCCTCATTTAGACACCATGGAACTCTGGAAGTTTGGCGATTATAAGCATTATACTTCTCTTAAGCTACTTACTAATATTTTAGACATCTCATCGCCAAAAGACGATATTGATGGAAGTATGGTTTGCCATGTGTTTTACATAGAAAAAGATATCGATAAGATTGTAACTTATTGCGAAAAAGATGTCATTGCCGTAGCTCAAATTTTTCTTCGCTTAAGAGGACAGGATATTTTAGACGATTCAGAAATTAAACATGTGTAATTTTTAGTTGAGAGTTTAAGGTTGAAAGTAAAAAGTTAAATAGTTATGAAGTTACGTTGTTATGATGTTTTTTGACTATAAAATAGAGAAGTCAATTCGAAAAACTTTCAATCTTTGAATCAAGAGAAAGATTTTTCAATTATCAACTATAAGCCTTAAACTCTCAACTACAGACTGCCTACTGGGCACTGTTCTAATTCTTTAAAAACTTGGCTCCAGTCATTTTTCCATTTTCTTGAACTGCAACTACATAAAGTCCAGATGGAAAACGAGATACATCAATACTTTTATTGTAACCATTTCCTGTAGCTACAATATTTCCTGCCGAATTATAAATTTGGTAAGCATCGTTAGTAGCAGAAAGTCCGTTAATAGTAATATTATTTACTGTTGGATTTGGATATACACTTATTCTCTTTATATCATCTTGAGTCTTTAGAAGTTCACTAGCATCCATTGCTGCCAATCTATCTAAAGAGCTTTCTTTACTTGCACTATTTGCAAAACCTCTAACAGTAACATTATCAATGTAAATGCTAGTAGTCTCATTATAAATTTGTGTTTCTATTTTAAATTGAGTGTTTTCAGAAAATTTAAGCTCTTTGTTTGTAAGAGTTAATGTAGCTTGATAGAAATATCCATTCGCTACTTCATCATTTATAACATAGGTCTCTAATAAATCCCAACCATTACCATTATTTACAGATACAGATATTTTATCATTATTTTTAATAGCTGTTGCTAAAACATAGAAGTCTAACGCTATTTTTTCATATGGTAATATATTCATTTTTGGCGTTACGATTGAAGCCAAACCTGTTTCTCTACTACTTGCAGCTATAGAGTTATCCAAAGTATATTTTCCTTTACTTGCTCCCCAAATTCCTGATGCACTCCACTCTCCTATTCCATTTTCAAAATCATTGAAAGCAATTATATCAGTTAGACTTTCTTTAGATAATGTTCTTACTGAATATGCATCGCTTATTTCAGAAGTATTTTTAGCTTCGTCTTTAGCTACAATTGTAAAAGTATACGCTGTATTTGCCTGTAATCCGGTTACTGTTAATTTATTTTCAGCAAGCTCATCTATTTTAATTCCGTCCATAAAAACTTCATAAGCAACCGTTGCAACATTATCTGTTGCCTGTTTCCAACTTAACTCTAATTGAGTTTGAGACAAACCAGAAACCGAAATATGTTTAACACTATTTGGAGCTTCTGTATCTATAAATTTAGTTTTAAATACTTTTACCTCGCTATATTCAGATTCTGCTAACTCAGAACATAAAGTTCTCACTTTCCACTCATAAATGGTATTTTGCGATAATGAGCTTAATTTATTATTATTTTTAGTAGCTAGAACTGTATTCCAAGAACCACTTGTATTTTTATTACTTCCTTGCGCTCTATAAGCAACTTCATAAATTGCATCTGCCACAACTTCCCATTCTAGTGTTGCCTCTGTTTCTTTAATTTCTGATGAAGACAATTCTTTTGGAGTGTCCAATGTACAAGCGCTTTTTTTAACTCCTGTAAGAACTATTGAAAAATCCTGTGAAGAAGTTGCTAATTGCCCTTTGTGAGTAACCGTAATTTTATAGGTTCCTGAAGCATTAGGAATTTCAACTTTTTCAAACGGATCCACATTATTAATTCCTTTTTCCGCAGCACTATTTCCTTTACTAACAGAAAGTTTCCAAGGATAATAAGCAGTCTCTTCTCCTTCTTTAGTAATAATTATATCAAGGTTGTTTACTAAAACTGATGTTGGATCGTTTAACTTCCCTTCATTTTTTGATGCATTTGCAAGGTCTGTCCAAGAAATTGAAGCCATTAATGTTTGTCCTTCTTCCGCATCAACAGTAAAACTATATGTTTGTCCTTCATTTAAAGTCTCTTCAATAATTTCCGATTCGAATCCCGCTTTTGAAATTGTTTCTGCAGCCTTTCTAGCATTTATAATTCCCCATCCAAATTTATAATCTGGCCCTGGAAAAGCACCTGCCTCATCTGCGGTATGCAATGTTAATCCTTTAAGCGTTGCCGCTCTCATAAAAGTTCCGTGTGTTTCTCTGTAATATTGCTGAAGTAACAATAAAGATCCCGTAACACCAGGAGCCGCCATTGAGGTTCCAGATTGACTAACATAACTAGTTTCTGTATCACTATAAGCCGAATATACATCTACCCCTTCGCCTGTAATATCTGGTTTAATTCTACCATCATCTGTAGGACCGAAATTACTAAAAGAAGCAATATCTGCACTAATAAGGTTTTCATTTTCATCTAAAACAACATTATCTGCCGCGGCTACTGTCAATCCATTCTTAGACACTGCATACCCAAGTAAAAGATCGTTTGCATCTGCTGGAGTTCCTACATTTGGAGTTTCATTATATTGATATTGCTGTGTATTTCCTGCAGCTGTAACCATTAAATAATAAGGAGCATTGTACATAATCTCGTCCCATTCTTGCGCTTGGTAAATATATGCTCCGAAATACCAATCTGGAATTGTTTTTCCACTAATTCCATAAGAATGATTTGAAAGTAATAATCCGTTTGCCGCTGCTTCTGCCACTTCCGCCTCGTCATTAGTCCAATCAAAAGTAACTCCCTCTGCATTGAAAGCAACACCTTTTGCTTTTTTATCAACCCCTGCTGCCATAATTGTTCCTAAAACATGCGTTGCGTGTCCACTTGTTCTTTTTGAATCATCTCCAGACTTAACTCTCCCTGTAAACTCTTGATGAGACATTAAAGCATTTCCACTATCCCAAACTCCTACATGCATGCCAATTCCATCTACATCTAAATGCAAATCTCCAGTTCTATAAAGTGAATTTGATCTAGATGCATGTACCACATTATCATTAAATGTTGTAAAATAAATAGGCGCCCCATCTGGACCCACTTTTTCTAATTCCATATAGCCACCATTTGGAAGCTTTTTAGACACTTCCCAACCTTTAGAACGTGCTAAACTATGTGCTTTTTCTTTATTCAATAAAGCTTTACTTCTAAATTTAGCTGAAATCGATTTTAGATTCTTACTTTGAAAATCTTGAACATGTGTAGCTTTTTGAAACTTCTGTTGCGCTTCAACTTCTGAGACATTAAAAAGAAAAATTCCTGTAATTGCGATAGACAAAACTGTCTTTTGTAGGATTGATTTCATAGTTCTTGTGATTTGGCATAACTAAAGTAGGAGTTAAACCAAACCTTATCGATAAACTGCACGATTTATTCGATGAAATGCATTGTGATTTTCGATGAATTACATGAAATAGCAAAAAATGTAAGATTATAAATAATTTATGTGTAGTATTTTTCTGTATAGTAAAGTGTATTTCATCGATGATTTTTACCTTTAATAGATATTTTGATGTTTTAGAGCCTAAAAATCATCCAAAAACAGCATACAAGTAAGAAAACAGATTCCTAAGATTTTTTTAGCTGAATAAAAACAGGAAAATGATCACTATAACCGCCAAGATATTTTGTGCCAACATATGTTCTAAAGGGAAAACCTTTGTATTTCTCCTCCCATTCAGTTAAAAAATGTTCATCTAAAATATCAGCATTCAAAAAAGTAAGTTTACTGCGATATGCATCAAAGAAATTGGTTGAAATAATGATTTGATCAAAAACATTCCAACTAAAATTATGCGTAAGACTTCCTCTTTCATCTGGAATAAACAACTTTTCCATTGGGTTATAGAAATTGGACGTTACCAAATGTTCTTTTACACTAGGAGAGTGAGGATCATCGTTAAAATCTCCCATAATAATAAACTTCGGATTCTCTTCTTGAACTCTAATCTGGTCAATAACGGTATGCAATGTTTTTGCAGCCGCAATTCTCTTATAATCTGTCTCTCCAGCTCCTTGTCTCCGAGAAGGCCAATGATTTACAAAAACATGAATTTCTTCGCCATATAACTTTCCAAAAACATGTAGAATATCTCTAGTATAATCTCGGATTCCTTCTTCATTATACACTAAAAGAGGAATAGCCTTACTCCGAACAACCTCAAAAGTATCTGCTTGATACAAAAGTGCAGTATCGATGCCACGTTCATCTGGAGAATTATAATGAATATAGTTATAATTGGCATCAGCTAAAGCCTCAGTAGCAATCAAATCGTTGAGGACCTTTTTATTTTCAACTTCAGCAACACCTAACAATGTAGGAGGAGCGCTTATCGTTTTAGCACCAATATGAGCAATTGCTTTACTTAATTTATAAATTTTGTTTTCATATCGGTCATCATCCCACTGCAACCGTCCATCTTCAGTATAGTCTTGATCTAAAATATTGGGATCGTTAATGGTATCAAACAGGTTTTCTAAATTATAAAATGCTACCGTATATAAATTGTTATCGCTCATGGTGTAAAAATAAAAAAATCAATTGTGTACCTTTGTACTTTACACTATTATTTATGCTGGAAAAGAAAACAATAGATTATGAGAAAGTGGTGCTCATTGGTATTATTAACCAAGAGCAGGATGAAGAAAAGTCTAGAGAATATTTAGATGAATTAGAGTTCTTGGCATATACTGCCGGTGGGGAAGTAGCTACTAGATTCACCCAAAAAGTAGACATTCCAAATCCAAAGACCTTTATTGGAACTGGGAAAATGGAACAAATTAGAGAATATGTATCCGAGAATGATATAGGAACTGTAATTTTTGATGACGAATTAACGCCCGCACAACAAAAAAATATTGAGAAAATCTTAAAAGCTAAGATTTTAGATCGAACTAGTTTAATACTAGATATTTTTGCACAACGTGCACAAACTAGTTATGCAAGAACTCAGGTAGAATTAGCTCAATACCAATATTTATTACCACGACTTACAGGTTTATGGACCCACTTAGAACGACAACGAGGGGGGATTGGAATGCGTGGACCTGGAGAAACAGAAATTGAAACGGATAGACGTATTGTAAGAGATAGGATTGCCTTACTAAAAAAGAAACTCGAAAAGATAGATAAACAAATGGAAACGCAACGCGGTAATCGTGGGGCTTTAGTTCGTGTAGCTTTAATTGGTTACACCAATGTTGGAAAATCTACTTTGATGAATGTTATTAGTAAAAGTGATGTTTTTGCAGAGAATAAACTTTTTGCAACCCTAGATACCACTGTTAGAAAGGTTGTTATTGGGAACCTTCCGTTTTTATTGAGTGATACGGTAGGATTTATTAGAAAACTACCAACACAATTGGTGGAATCTTTTAAAAGTACGCTAGACGAAGTTCGTGAAGCTGATTTATTACTACATGTAGTAGACATTTCTCATCCTAATTTTGAAGAACATATAGCCTCTGTTAATCAGATTTTAGATGAAATAAAAAGTGCTGACAAACCAACAATCATGGTTTTCAATAAAATTGACAATTACGAGCATGAAACCATTGATGAAGATGATTTAGTTACCGAGAAAACTACAAAACACTTCACTTTAAAAGAATGGGAACAAACTTGGATGAGCAGATTAGATAGTAAGGATGTGCTCTTTATTTCAGCTTTAAACAAAGAAAATCTAGAAGAATTTAGAAAGAAGGTATACGACTCTGTTAGGGAAATACACGTAACACGTTTTCCGTATAACAGCTTTTTGTATCCTGAATATGAGGAAGGGCTTTAGGCTTTAGGCTTTAGGCTTTAGGCTTTAGGCTTTAGGCTTTAGGCTTTAGGCTTTAGGCTTTAGGCTTTAGGCTTTAGGCTTTAGGCTTTAGGCAAAAAAATACCTCGACAAAATAGTCGAGGTATTTTTTTATAAACTTGTTTAAATATTTCTTAGAATCCGAAGTTTACTCCTAAACCAAATACTTCTCTTAACTGTAATGCTGTAACAGCATTATCATCATACACTAATTGAAGTGTAAAATTTGTAGAAAGATATTCATTGATCTTTAATATGGCGTTTAATGTATAATCAAAATCTACATTTTGTGGATCTTCTAAATAATTAGAATACATATTAAGTGTATTTTCAATAGTTACATTTTCCATAGCTGTAAACTTGTAATACCCTGAAGCATAAAAACCTAACTCGTAACGAAAAGTATCTCCTGGATCAATTCCGTATGCTTGTAAAGCATTAATATTTGATGGACCAGAATGTGCAACGAAATCATCAATATCATCATCATAAATATAAAGATCATCACTAATAAAGGTCATTTTAGAAGTAGCTGGTGCTAAATTAAACTTAAGGTTTTCGTTTTTCTTCCATTCTAAACCAGGACCAAAAGTTAAATAAGCTGGTTTAAATAATCCTGAAGTTCGAAAATCTCCATCAGCGTCATTATCGTAATCATAACCGTCTGTAAATTGAGTTCTAAAGTTTAAGAAAAAAGAATAATTCCAATTTCCAAAAGCTTCTTTCCCCACTAATGAGTTGTACTCAAAACGGTCGTCTGTTTTACGTGTTCCTTGGTCATCGTTATTTGTAAGACCATAAGAAGCTATTACTTTATTATCCCAAGACCATTCCCCTCTTAAATAATTAAAGTCGTAATTAATACCCGCTGTTCCAGAAATATTATTCTGTCCTCCAGCAACCCAATTACTAAAAGCAGATTGATTGATTAAAAAAGTGAAAGTTCCTCCTTTAGTCCACCCTTGTTTTGGAGTTTCTTCTGCATCAGCATCCTGAGCATACGTAAAAGACATTCCAAATATTAGCGCCCCTATTACTAATAGTTTTCTCATTGATTTTAATTTTAAGTTAACTAGTTTTTAAAATTCGTGCAAAATTAATACTTATTGTAGATAGTTTAGGGTGAAATATGATTTATTTTCTCTTAAATAATGGAACAGAAGAGCAAGCCTCGCCATACATTATACTTTTTGCAATTGGCAAAAGCTTCTCCGTAATCATTATATAAGCATTTTGTGGTACTGGTTTTTTTGAGCATCCTTTTATAATAACTGGTTTATCTTTGTATTCTGAAAGTTCTAAATTCTGAATAATATCTTGATAAATAACAGTTTCTAATTGTTCTAACGAACCCACAAGGATTTTATTGGCGTAAGGCGATAAATATGTTGTAAGCAACATATAAGCCCATCCTGGAACAATAGCATCTGTAGAACATGTTAATGCCACATAACTGCCTTGATATTGTTCCCAATTATGATTTTTAGCTAATTCTCTAAAGTCTTTTTCCTTCAGGATAAAACCTTCTAATAGCCAATCTTTTATATCAAAAAGTACACGCTGTCCAGCTGGATAATAATCTTCAAGATTAAAAGTTTCCAGTTTACTTTGTGCTACTCTATTTATTATTTCTTCCTGCATTACTCAAAATTTTAGCTTTAAAAGCTACCTTCTTAGCTCTTTTGAAGTTTCCTTAAAGCAATCCTAATTCTAATTTGGCTTCTTCGCTCATCAAATCTTGACTCCAAGGTGGATCAAAGGTTATTTCTACCTCAGCATCCTTCACATCGTCAATTGTTTTAATTTTTTCTTCTACTTCAACCGGAAGCGTTTCTGCTACAGGACAATTAGGCGTTGTTAAAGTCATTAAAATTTTAACTTCAGAATCTTCATTTACAAAAACATCGTAAATTAATCCAAGTTCATATATATCAACAGGAATTTCAGGGTCGTAAATAGTTTTTAAAACAGTAACTATTTTTTCCCCTAATGCAGTTGTATCTATAGTATCGCTCATAATCTTTTAATTTAATTGTGTTTGGTATGCAATTGCATACATTTTTAACTGCTTTATCATACTTACTAAGCCATTAGCTCTTGTTGGCGATAAATGTTCTTTCAGACCAATTTCATCTATAAAATCGGTATTAGCTTCCATAATATCTTTTGGTCGTTGATTAGAGAAAGCTCTTACTAAAATAGCAATAATTCCTTTAGTAATAATAGCATCGCTGTCTGCCGTAAACACTAATTTATCGTCTACAAGCTCGGCATGAACCCACACTTTACTTTGGCAACCTTTAATAATATTATCGTCGGTTTTATAAGTATCGTCAATAAGTGGTAACGATTTTCCAAGTTCTATCATGTATTCGTAACGTTGCATCCAATCGTCGAACATAGAAAATTCATCAACAATATCATTTTGAATTTCTTGAATTGTCATAAACTTAATTTTCAACAAAAATACAACAAGAAAATCGGCTATTCAACTGTTTTTCTATATGGTTGTATAATGAATGTTGATAGAGGGCTCTGTTATTAGGATAGGGGCGAAAAGATATATACTAACGTGAGTTCGATATAAATCTAAACACAAAATAGACTTAACTACATGCTTTTCTAATACTTAAAACTTCTTTCATTTTGTCTTGACACAAAAACGAAATATAAAAGTATTTATCCCTTCTTCTATTATTAGTAATTCTAAGACAACATCATTTTAGCCTTTTTCACTGCTTCTACCAAAGCATCAACTTCTTCTTTGGTATTATAAAATGCAAAACTAGCACGTACAGTTCCTGGAATTTTAAAGAAATCCATAATTGGTTGCGCACAATGATGTCCGGTTCTAACTGCAATCCCCAACTTATCCACAATGGTTCCAATATCATACGGATGAATTCCTTCAATATTAAAAGAAATAACCGAAGCTTTTTTATCAGAATTACCATATATTTTTAAGCCTAAAATCTGACTCAACTTATCGGTTCCATAAGCCAATAATTCATTTTCATAAGCCAGGATATTGTCAAACCCAATACTATTCATATAATCAATAGCAGCACCAAAAGCAATTCCCCCACAAATGTTAGGAGTTCCAGCTTCAAACTTATGAGGTAAATCGGCATAGGTAGTTTTTTCAAAAGTAACCTCCGCAATCATTTCTCCTCCACCTTGGTATGGCGGTAATTTGGTTAACCACTCTTCTTTTCCATAAAGCATTCCAACTCCTGTTGGCCCACACATTTTATGAGCAGAAGCCACATAAAAATCTACATCCAATGCCTGTACATCTGGTTTCATATGTGGGCAAGCTTGTGCTCCATCTATCAATACTGCTGCTCCAACCTCATGCGCTTTGGCAATAATCTCTTCAATAGGATTTATAACTCCAAGCGCGTTTGATATATGATTACAAAAAACGAGTTTTGTTTTTTCTGAAAGTAATTTAGCATACGCTTCCAAGTTCAATTCTCCTTCTTCATTCATTGGAATTACCTTAAGAATTGCTCCCGTACGCTCACAAAGCATTTGCCAAGGCACAATGTTTGAATGATGCTCTAAAGCAGAAACTATCAATTCGTCTCCTTCATTTAACAACGTTGAAAAGCCGTTGGCTACTAAATTTATACTATGGGTAGTTCCAGAGGTAAAGATAATTTCATGGGCTTTTTTGGCATTAAAATGTTCTTGAATTTTCATTCTAGCCTGCTCATACAAATCTGTTGCCTCTTGAGATAATGTATGTACCCCACGATGTATATTGGCATTGTAATTAGAATAGTAATCTACAATACAATCTATTACCGGTTGTGGTGTTTGCGAGGTAGCCGCATTGTCTAAATAAACCAAAGGATATCCGTTTACCTTTCTTTTTAGAATCGGGAAATCTTCTCGGATTTTATGTATCTCAATCATAACTATTCTTTGCTACAAAAGTAGGCAACAGTTTGTAAAGTATAAAGGTAAAGCCTATTAAAGTTGTAGACTGAAAATTAATAGTTAGAATCTACCTCTTAACTCATTATCAGTTTTAACTTTTTGGCATTATTGTCACTAATTTTCTCTGTATCTTTATTCTCAATAACCACAATAATATACCTGTGAAAAATTTTAAACGCTTTGCGCTCTTTACCATTGTTCTTATTTGCCTAATATTTATTACGACTGTTTATTATAACTACCCCAAACTAAACATCATTAGCGGGTTTTCAGCAAAAAACATGTGTTCTTGTGTTTTTAACGATGGAAGAAATCCACAATTCACAAGAAATAACGACAATAATTTTGCGCCTGTTAACCTAGCTAAAAATAAAATTAATACAGAAAACAATACTGCTATTGCAAGTGTTTACGGATTAAAATCTCGTACAGCTCTTTACAGAAAAGGATTAGGATGTGTGCTTCTACCTGTGGATGCAGATATAGATAAAATTAAAAATGCAGAATCTCCTGTTCGAAATATTAAAGCTAATAATAGCCCGTATCCTTATGGCGATTTACAACAAAAAGATAGTTTTTTTCCAAATGTAGATTATGAGCAAATCAATCAAATTGTAAATGCTTCTTTTAATAACAATGAAATTCAGAAAACTCGCTCAGTTTTGGTTATATATAAAGACCAAATTATTGCTGAAAAATATGCCGATTCTCTAAATAAAGATTCTAAACTGCTAGGTTGGTCTATGACTAAAAGTGTAATGGCTACTCTTTATGGAATACTTCAATATGAAGGAAAACTGAATATAAATGAGCCCGCAAAAGTTGAAGCATGGCAACATGACAAACGTAAAAATATTACGTATAACAATTTACTACATATGAATAGTGGCCTAGCTTGGGAGGAAGACTACGCCACCATTTCTGATGTAACTAAAATGCTTTTTTTAACCGATGATATGGCAAAAGTACAAGCAGAAAAAGAGGCTGAGGCTACCCCAAATAAACAATGGAATTATTCTTCTGGAACAACTAACTTATTATCTGGTTTACTTCGGAAAGAATTTAAATCGTATCCCGAATATCTCAATTTTCCCTATCAAAAACTTATCGATAGAATCGGTATGAAAAGTATGGTTATAGAAACAGATGCTAGTGGTACTTTTGTAGGGTCTTCCTACGCATGGGCAACAACCCGCGATTGGGGAAAGTTTGGCTTACTTTATTTACATAATGGAAATTGGGCTGGAGATCAACTCTTTGATAAGAATTGGGCTGAATACGTATCCACTCCTGCTCCAAATTCTGACGATTTGTATGGAGGACATTTTTGGCTAAATACTCCAGAAAAAATGCCCTCCGCTCCAATGGATACTTATTACGCAGATGGTTTTCAAGGGCAACGAGTTTACATAGTTCCTTCTAAAGATTTAGTAGTTGTTAGGATGGGATTAGCCTCTGGAGATGCGTTCGACTTTGATTGGTTTCTAGGTGGAATTTCTAAAGGGATTGAGTAAATTACCTAACCCACAAAGTGCTGATTTATAAAGTAATAAGAATCAGCATAAATTAATTGTTAAATTTAAAAATGGAAGAAATCAAGCTTTTGGAAGTCATTACAGAATATTTCTTTGAACAAGGCTATAAAGCTTTGGCTAAAGAAATTGAAGCTTCAGATTTATTTTGACTTTAAATAATATTCATTTAAAAAATTTATAATTGAATACCCTATTTCTTTTCCTAAATTACAAGGAACAGCATTTCCAATTTGCTTATACTAAAGTATTAAATCAAATAAAAATAACTAATTTCATTTGCGTAATTTTACCGAATGATAAAAGAGATTCAACTCCGTGTAAGTTTAACCGAAGAAAAGCAAGGTATTACTTTACTTCAAAAAGCATCCGAGCAATTAGGAGTTGCTAAAGATGAAATTTCAGCTATAAAAATTTTACGTAAATCTATTGATGCTCGTAAAAAGGAAATTATTTTTAATTACAAAGTAGCTATTTACATCAATGAAAAAGTCTCTGAAAAACCAGCTTATTTTTTTGACTATAAAGATGTTTCCAAAGCCAAAGAAGTACACATTATTGGTTTCGGTCCTGCAGGAATGTATGCCGCATTACGCTGTATAGAACTAGGATATAAACCTATTGTTCTAGAACGTGGCAAAAATGTGCAAGAGAGAAGACGCGATTTAAAAGCTATTAATCAAGACCACTTTGTAAATGAAGATTCTAACTATTGTTTTGGAGAAGGCGGTGCTGGCACCTATTCCGATGGAAAGTTATATACCAGAAGTTTAAAACGTGGTGATGTTAGACGAATTTTTGAAAATTTAGTTTTCCATGGTGCTACGGAACAAATATTAATAGATGCGCATCCTCATATTGGAACAAATAAGCTCCCTAAAATTATTCAGAACATCAGGGAGAATATTATAAAGTATGGCGGAGAAGTTCATTTTGAAAATCGCGTAGTAGATTTTATCATTAAAAGCAATAAGCTAACAGCGGTACAATTGCAAAATGGAAAAGAACTTTCTATAAATGCAGTAATTTTAGCAACAGGACATTCATCTAGAGATATCTATAATTTATTGCATCAAAAAAATATTGCTTTAAAAGCAAAATCTTTTGCAATGGGGGTTCGTGTGGAGCACCCACAGGAAATAATTGATTCTATTCAATATCATTGCTCAAACAGTAGAGACGAATTATTACCTGCTGCAGCTTATAGTTTGGTACAACAAGTAAACGAGCGTGGGGTTTATTCTTTCTGTATGTGCCCTGGCGGATTTATTGTTCCTGCAGCAACTAGCAATGGGGAAGTTGTAGTAAATGGGATGTCTCCTAGCAAACGAAATAATAAATTTGCTAACTCTGGAATTGTAGTCGAAATAAACATTGATAAAGACCTCCCTAAATATGATCCATTTGGTCCTTTAAAAGGATTAGAATTTCAAAAAGACTTAGAAAAATTAGCTTTTAATGCAGGTGGAAGGAGTCAAGTTGCTCCTGCTCAACGTTTAGCTGATTTTGTTGAAGGTAAAATTTCTCCTTCTTTAAATGAAACTTCCTATCAGCCCGGGTTAAAATCGGCTCCTTTACATTCTCTTTTACCTAAATTGATAGGCAGTAGATTACGAAAAGGGTTTGCAGCATTCGGAGAAAAAATGCACGGATATTATACTAATGAAGCTAATATTGTAGGGGTTGAATCTAGAACCTCATCTCCAGTAAATATTCCAAGAAATGAAGATTTAGAACATCCGCAAATTGAAGGTTTATTTCCTTGTGGTGAAGGTGGAGGTTATGCTGGAGGTATAATTTCTGCCGCTATGGACGGAGAACGCTGTGCTGAAGCTGTGGTTGCAAAAATGTAACCCTATCAACAGAATGAAGCAAGCTCACGAGGCGTCAAAAGGAAATTCTAGAAATATTTCAGCACAAGTTTTAAAGCATTTAAATTTTGATTATTGAGTAATTTATATTTTTTTACCCATCTGAGGTAATAAATTAGAGAAAAATGGCAAAAAAAGGAAAAGCAAAAAACACCGTCAATAAAGCCAAACATACCAAGTTGATGAATCAGAAAATCAACAAACAAAAGAAACAGAAAGTTCAGAATAAAGAACGGTTAAAAGCTATTATTCAAAAGGCAAATGAGCAAAAAAGCGAGTAACACAATAACATTAGCTCATAAAATGAATCCTACTTTAAGTAATATCATTACGAACGTTTATGCTGAATGTAAACTCGAGATTTCTAATTTCAAAACAGAAATAGAAAGTAAAGAATATTTTGCATGTACTTTTAGGCTAAACGAATTTGCTATTATTTACAGAGAGGCAAAAGTTACTCCTAAAAAAGCAGGACAATTTGTTACTTTTTGGAAACGCACAGAAAAAGGACCAATAGCTCCATATTGTATAAATGATCCTTTTAATTTTTATGTGGTAACTGTAAAAACAGCAAACAAACTAGGCCAATTTGTTTTTCCAAAGTCTGTTTTAATTCAGAAAGGAATTATTTCTACTGAAAATAAAGAAGGAAAAAGAGCTTTTCGAGTATACCCTCCTTGGGATAATCCACAAAACAAGCAAGCAGAACGATCTCAAAAATGGCAACTTGCTTATTTCTATCAGATAAATGAAAACCTTAAATTAACTACCTCGAGGCAAGCCTACGAGGTATTCAAAGGAAAATAATTTAATCCATTTAGACATAGAACACTTCGATATACTCAGAACAACAGGTTCTGGGGAATAAAGCCCCTAATGAGGGATCTAAAAGAAGTAAAGAAGCTTTTTATTCGGTAGTAAGAATCATTTTTGCAGTTTGCAATTTCCTTCCTTTTACCTCTAATACTATATCTCCTGGCTTATTTGATGCCTGTACTGTAACAACTAACTTTCCTGAAAATGTTTTCATTACAGGTTCATGAAAAACATCAAGCGAAGTAGCATCTCCATTACAAATAACTTTAAACTCACCAGCTCCTTTAACCTTACAAGAAAGTTCGTTGGTAGCGGTAGGACAAATATTTCCATCTTTATCAACTACAGAAACAGTTATATAACTTAAATCTTCACCATTTGCTTTAAGAGTAGTTCTATCTGCTTCAAGTTTTAAATGATGTGGCGCTCCAGCCGTAACTATTTTATTTTCAGCAACTGGATTTCCATTATCATCAAAGGCTACTACTTTTAGTTCCCCAGGCTCATATTTTACATCCATCCACATCAATCTATAACGCTCTAATTTTGTACCATTCTTTGTTTTCTTTTGCACCCCTTGACTTTTTCCATTTACAAACAATTCGGCACTAGCATAATTGGTATAAACAAAAACTGGTGTTTCTTGCCCTTCTCTACCTTCCCAATTCCAATGCGGTAATATATGTAAAGTCTCTTCTTCCGTATTCCAGATACTTCTATATAAATAATATCTATCCTTCGGAATTCCTGCTAAATCTATCATTCCGAAGTAAGAACTTCTAGATGGCCAATACGTATTATAAGGCGTTGGTTCTCCTAAATAATCAAAACCTGTCCAAACAAACTGCCCAATAACCCACGGATTATCATCTTGTAAAATAAAATCGTCTTCTGGCACATTAGACCAACTTGTAATTCCGAGATCATAAGAAGACGTCTGTCCGTCTTCATATTCTTTTCCTATGGTTTTAACAACTGGAAATTTATATATCCCTCTAGAACTTATTGTAGAAGCTGTTTCCGAACCTAATAAAAGTCGCTGCGGAAACTTTTCATAAGCCTCTTTATAAAGATGAGTTCTATAATTTAGTCCTGGAATATCTATAATTGCGCCAAAACCACTTTCCATAACTTCCTTTACTCTATCCATTCCTACCGTAACTGGTCGCGTTGGGTCTTCTCTATGAAAAATATCTTGAAGCCATTTAGCTAATTTTACTCCATCAGAGCCAAATTGGTCTGGAACCTCATTGCCAGAACTCCACATTACAATACTCGGATGATTTCTTGTGGCATGCACTAAATTAACGATATCTTTTTCTGCCCATTCTTTAAAAAGTCGATTGTAGCCATTTTTAACCTTTGGTTTTTCCCATTCATCAAAACTTTCAGCTAAAAACAAAAAACCCATTTCATCACAAAGTTCCAATTGTTCAATGGATGGCATATTATGAGCCGATCTAATAGCATTACACCCCATATCCTTTAAAACAGTAAGTTGTCTTCTTAAAGCGGCTTTATTTACAGCTGCTCCCAAAGGCCCAAGATCATGGTGTAAACACACCCCTTTAAATTTGGTCACTTCTCCGTTCAATAAAAATCCGCCTTTATCAGCATTATATTCAATACTTCGGATTCCAAATTTTACTTCTTCACTATCTTTTAGTTCATCATCTTGGTATAAATTCATTTTAGCAGTATACAGATGCGGTGTATCTATATCCCATATTTTAGGATTCTCAATAGGGATTTCTAATTCAAACTCATTTCCATAGGCTTGGGCTGTAGTTTTCTTAGCTACAACAACTCCATTTTCGTCTTTAATTACAGCTTCTACCTTTGTATTTTCTGAAGAAACTTTAGAACTAATTTTAACTTTTGCTAATTCAGGAGTCACATAAGGAGTAGTTATGTATTGCCCCCATTGATTAAAACTTATTTTATCTTTTACAATAAGCTGTACCTTTCGGTATAAACCTGCTCCTGGATACCAACGAGATGATTGCGGTAAGTTTTCCATTCGAACTGCCAAGATATTTTCTTGATCAGAAGATAAAAATGACGATATATCAAAATAGAAGTAATTATATCCATAAGGCCAACCTCCAACTTTTTTACCATTAATAAAAACTTGAGCATCGCTCATGGCTCCTTCAAAAAGTAAAATTACTTTACTATCAGATTTAACCTCAGAAACATCAAGACTCTTTCTATACCAACCCACGCCTATATGTGGTAAAGCTCCTGTTCTTCCTGTCTTTTCTGTTGGAATTTTCTCTCCGTCTTGCTTAATGGCAACCACCTGTTTATCTACTTCTTTATCAAAAGGTCCTTTAATTGCCCAGTCGTGAGGTACACTTACACTCTCCCAATTTTTAACAGACAATGATGGATCTTGCGCATTTGGAAGATCTTCATTAATAAATTTCCAATCGTTTTTTAATGTTATTACTTGTCTAACATTTTCTTGACTAATAGCTGTCCAATAAGAAATAATAACTAGGATGAGGGTGGCGATTAATTTTTTCATTTACTTAGGTTATTAAAAATAAAAGGTTAAATATACTTTTTAAAAGATAAATAATAAACTTAAGGACTAAAAAAGTTACTTTCCACAAGGATGTATTATTAGAATGCCATAAATAAGTTAATAGAAGCTGAGGAAGTAATCATTAACTTTGAAAAAACAAATAATAGCTACTTAAATAAAAAATATAGAAACTCATATTGTCCCTAAACTATTGGCTCCTATCCGACTCCAAGAGTATGGTGTTGGTATTTTTAATATTATCCCAACCAAATCTGCTTTAAAAAAGGCACTAAAGAAACAACTTATTACCGTTGATAAAACAGTAGCAACTACAGCTACTTTTATAAAGGGAGGAGAGACCATTGAACTCGCTTATCAGGAAACAAAAACTCCTAAAAAACAGCTTATATTTCCTTTAGAAGTATTATTTGAGGACGAATATCTTGCCGTAATTCATAAACCTGCAGGGATATTAGTAAGCGGAAATAGCTTTAAAACCATTGCAAATGCTTTACCTCAAAACCTAAAAAAGAGTACGCTTACAGACGCCTCTATTCCTCAGCCAGTTCACCGATTAGATTATCCTACAACAGGAATCTTACTTGTTGGAAAAACAAATAGCAGCATTAGAATATTAAATAAACTTTTTGAAGACAAAGAAATCCATAAAACCTATTATGCAATTACCATAGGAAAAATGGAAACTAAAGGGAAGGTTATTTCTAGTGTAGATAGCAAAAAATCTAAATCGAAATATAACGTTCTCAATTCTGTGCCGTCGGAGCGATTTGGAAGTCTCAATTTAGTAAAATTAAGTCCTAAAACAGGAAGAAGGCATCAATTAAGGATCCATTTGGCAAGTATTGGAAATCCAATTTTAGGAGATAGAGAATATGGTAAAGAAGGTTTAATTCTTAACGGAAAAGGCTTGTACCTCCATGCATATTCTTTGAAATTTATTCATCCTTTTACAAAAGAAAAACTTCATTTAAAAGATGCTTTACCAGAAAGGTTTAAGAAGATTTTTGAAGAATAAATAGCCAACAAATAGACTCCATAAAACAAAGAACCCGAATACTCATAAAGAATATTCGGGCCTGTATATAGTTAATTGCTTGTTATAAATCAAAGCCGACTTTAACACCCAATTTCATTGCTATTAATTTATTAATACGTGTTTTAACTTCTGGTATTTTAACGCTTTCTAAAACATTATTAGCAAAAGCATACATTAATAATGCACGCGCTTCCTTTTTTGGAATCCCTCTTGATTGAAGGTAAAACAACGCTTCTTCATCTAATTGTCCGATAGTACAACCATGTGAACATTTTACATCATCAGCAAAAATTTCTAACTGAGGTTTAGCATTGATTGTTGCTTTATCGTCAATTAAAATATTATTACTTTGCTGAAAACCATTAGTTTTTTGCGCCTCCTTTTCAACAATAATACGCCCGTTAAAAACTCCTGTACTACTATCGGAATAAATTCCTTTATAGTCTTGGTGACTCTCACAATTTGGAGTAGCATGATGCACCAAAGTACTATGGTCTACATGTTGCTTATCTTCCGTAATTGTAATCCCCTTTAAAGTAGAATTGATATGCTCTCCTTTATGAACAAATTGAAGATTATTACGTGTAATTTTCCCTCCAAAAGAGAATGTATGAACGGATGCATGACTATTTTGTTGCTGAGAAATGTATGTATTATCTATCAACGATGCATTCGGATTGTCATTCTGAATTTTATAGTAATCTACGATTCCTCGTTTGTGAGTAAATATTTCTGTAACCGCATTTGTAAGTACTGGGTTATCGGTAAGGCTTTGATGACGCTCAATAATTTGAACGTGCGCATTTTCTCCTACTACCACCAGACTTCTTGGCTGCAACATTATAGAAGACTCTTTCCCTGTTGCTAAATGAATGATTTGAATAGGCTTATCTACCACTTTTCCCTTCGGAATATTAATAAAAGCTCCTTCACGAGAGAAAGCAGTGTTTAAAGAGGTAAGACTATCATCGGTTTTAGCAATTTTATTGAAATAGTTTTCAATAATCAATTGATATTTAGGTTTCGAAAGTGCAGAACTCATTAAACATACATCTAATCCTTCGTGTGATGTTTGTGACAAGTGAGAACTGTAGATACCATCAATAAAAACTATTTTATAGCTATCAATATCGTGTATAAAATATTTTTTTACATCTTTAAATTCTAAGGCAGATTCTTCCTTTGGGAAAACACTATAATCGTTTTTCAATAATGTTTTAAGCGAAGTATACTTCCACGCTTCATCCTTCTTTGTTGGAAATCCTTTTTCTTCGAAAAACTTTATAGCTTCGGTACGAATATTGTGTACTGGATGTTCTACATCCACACGATTTTCAAAAGCCATAAACGATGATATTAATTTATCTTTTAATTCCATTCTATATTCTGGTTTCTGGGTTTTGAGAGTTAGATTAACACTAAATTCTCTAAAAAACCTCAGTTCTATAATTTAATTTTTCTTGTCATGCTGAGCTTGTCGAAGCACTTTCATTAATACAAGAGTCATCTAAAATACCCTTCGACAGGCTCAGGGTGACAGCTCTTTTGAGAATAAAAAGCACAAATGGCTTTAAACAGCCACTTCCTGCTTAATCCAATCGTAACCTTTTTCTTCTAATTCTAAGGCCAATTCTTTCCCACCAGATTTTACAATTCTTCCGTTTAATAATACGTGCACATAATCTGGAACAATATACTCTAACAAACGTTGGTAATGTGTAATTACCACTACCGCATTGTCTTTAGATTTTAATCTGTTTACCCCATCAGAAACAATACGCAACGCATCGATATCTAATCCAGAATCGGTTTCATCTAAAATAGCCAATTTAGGCTCTAGCATTGCCATTTGGAAAATTTCGTTACGCTTTTTCTCTCCTCCAGAAAACCCTTGATTTAAAGAACGAGAAAGAAACTTACGGTCGATTTCTAATAATTCCGATTTCTCACGAATTTTCTTCAGCATCTCATTTGCTGGCATATCTTCTAGTCCTTGTGCTCTGCGACTTTCATTGATAGCCGTTTTCATAAAGTTAGTAACGGAAACTCCTGGAATTTCAACAGGATATTGAAATGATAAGAAAATGCCTTTATGGGCTCTTTCTTCTGGTGCTAATTCAGCAATATCTTCTTCTAAAAAACTAATTTTCCCATCGGTTACTTCAAAATCTTCATTCCCTGCAATCACCGACGATAATGTACTTTTACCAGAACCATTTGGCCCCATTATAGCATGTACTTCTCCTGGTTTAACTTCAAGGTTAATCCCTCTCAAAATTTCTTTATCGTCTATACTAGCGTGTAAATTTTCAATCTTTAACATTTGTCTTTTGTTATATTGTTATGATGTTGTGTTGTTATAGCGTCTCAAAAAGAACTACGAACAACTATAAACTACCAACCTTTAACTACTGTTTATCCTACGGAACCTTCTAATGAAATTTCCAATAATTTTTGTGCTTCTACGGCAAACTCCATAGGAAGCTTATTTAATACCTCTTTACTGAAACCATTTACAATAAGTGCAATTGCCTTTTCGGTATCTATACCACGTTGGTTACAGTAAAATATTTGGTCTTCTCCAATTTTACTTGTAGTGGCTTCGTGCTCTATCTGAGCTGTTTTATTTTTAGTTTCTATGTACGGAAATGTGTGTGCGCCACACTCGTTCCCCATTAATAGGGAATCACACTGAGAGAAATTACGAGCATTATCCGCTCTACTATTTACCTGTACTAAACCACGGTAGCTATTTTGAGATTTCCCAGCAGAAATACCTTTTGAAATAATGGTACTTTTTGTGTTTTTTCCAAGATGAATCATTTTCGTACCTGTATCTGCCTGCTGATAATTATTAGTTACAGCAATAGAATAAAACTCTCCAACAGAATTATCTCCTTTTAAAATACAAGAAGGGTATTTCCATGTTACTGCAGATCCAGTTTCTACTTGTGTCCAGCTAATTTTTGCATTTTTCTCACACAAGCCTCTTTTGGTAACAAAGTTGAAAACTCCTCCTTTACCTTCTTTATTTCCTGGATACCAGTTTTGTACTGTAGAATATTTTATTTCAGCATCATCCAATGCTATTAATTCTACAACCGCAGCATGCAATTGGTTTTCATCTCTTGTTGGTGCTGTACATCCTTCTAAGTAACTTACATAACTTCCTTCATCTGCAATTACTAAGGTTCTTTCAAACTGACCAGTTCCCGCTTGATTGATACGGAAGTAAGTTGACAATTCCATTGGGCAACGAACACCTTTTGGAATGTAACAAAATGAACCATCAGAAAATACTGCTGAGTTTAATGCAGCATAGAAATTATCTTTCTCTGGAACTACTGTTCCGATATATTTCTTAACTAATTCTGGATGCTCTTGAATTGCTTCAGAAATGGAACAAAATATAATTCCTTTTTCAGCTAGCGTCTTTTTAAACGTTGTAGCTACAGAAACAGAATCCATTACAATATCTACTGCAACTCCAGCTAGTTTTTTCTGCTCGTCTACAGAAATTCCTAATTTTTTAAAAGTATCTAGTAACTCTGGATCCACTTCATCCAAGCTTTCATATTTCGGCTTTTTCATAGGTGCCGAATAATAGGAAATAGCTTGAAAATCTGGTTTTTCATAAGTCACATTTGCCCATGCAGGTTCTTCCATTTGTGTCCAAGCTCTATAAGCTTCTAAACGCCACTCTGTCATCCATGCTGGCTCATTCTTTTTTAACGAAATTGCTCTAACGATATCTTCGTTTAACCCAACAGGCAATGTATCCGATTCTATATCGGTATAAAACCCGTACTCATATTCCTTCGTTTCGAGCTCTTTTTTTAATTCTTCTTCGGTATATGCCATATTCTATAGTAAGTAAATAAGATAAAAGTTAAAGAGTTAAACAATATCACTTCGCTTTTTAATATACCTAATGTAATTTGAAAGCTGTTTTGATATTATGGTAACTTCACCCTTTATAGTAACCATTTATCTTCATTTATATAATTCGTTTCTTTTAATATGTTTAAAATATTTCTCACTTCGCCCGCAGATCCTTTGGAGAAATATAGAAAACGTATATATTCTTTGTCTGTTTCTCTTTCAAATCCTTCTGCAATATTATTGGAAATTGAAAGTGTAGCTCTTTTTAATTGATCTTTGAAAGAAAACTCCCTCTCAAATTGTTTTTCGTTTAGCAAGTCAAAGATTTTAATGGTAAATGCAAGAGTTAGTTTATAAACTTCTAAATCTTCAAAAGTTATATTTCCTATTTTTTTACTTTCACTCATTAACTCATTAACTTATTCTACAACGAAAAACTCTCCCCACAACCGCAGGTTCTTTGTGCATTTGGATTGTTAAAAACAAAACCTTTTCCGTTTAAACCGCCAGAATATTCCAAAACGGTTCCGATTAAGTATAAAAAGCTTTTTTTGTCTACAATGATTTTTACATCATTGTCTTCAAACATTTTATCTTCTTCGGCTTTACTTTTATCAAATTTTAAGTCGTATGATAATCCGCTACAACCACCACTCTTCACTCCTACGCGCACATAATCCTGAGCCACATCGAAACCATCGTCCGACATTAACTCTGATATTTTCTTTTTCGCTGTTTCAGAAACTTTTATCATAATAAAACTGTTCTTTCAAAATAGTTTACAAAAATAAGATATTCGGCACGATTTACCATACTTATTCGCATTATTATATTATATCCAATCATAGAGATTTGTTATGATTTTCTGTAATTCCTTACAAACTTTTCTTAAAGCCCGTTTTGAAAGCTGAATTTGCAGTAGGCAGTGTTCAGAAGACAGGATGCAGAAGATAAAAAAACTTTCCTGAAACATCGTAACTCGATAACTTCTTAACTTTTTAACTCAAAGGGACAAAGAGACAAAGAGACAAAGAGACAAAGAGACAAAGAGGCAAAGAGGCAAAGAGGCAAAGAGGCAAAGTAATGAAATTCTTCAATCTTTCAATAAGCAGTAGGTTTTTGGTTTATTGTTTATGGTTTGTAGTTTACAAGATTTTCAAAAGAATAAGAATACATTTTTTTTACATTCTTGACTCTTGATTGAAAATGCACGCATACTGAACACTGCATTCTGTCTTCCGACTCCCGAATTCTTCAATCCTTCAAAGGTTCAAAGGTTCAAAGTGGCAAAGGTTCAAAGATGCAGAGGGACAAAGTTATAAATTTGTAAAGTGGAAATGAAATGAAGACGGAAGTCCGAAGTCGGGAGACAGGATGCAGAAGGTAAAAAACTTTCCTAAAGCATCCTAACAACATAACTCGATAACTTCTTAACTTTTTCCTTTGTAACATCGTAACAACATAACAGCATAACTTTTAACTCAAAGGGACAAAGGTTCAAAGTGACAAAGAGGCAAAGAGGCAAAGTAATGAAATTCTTCAATCTTTCAATAAGCAGTAGGTTTTTGGTTTATTGTTTATGGTTTGTAGTTTACAAGATTTTCAAAAGAATAAGAATACATTTTTTTTTTACATTCTTGACTCTTGATTGAAAATGTACGCATACTGAACACTGCATTCTGTCTTCCGACTCCCGACTTTTTTAATCCTTCAAAGGTTCAAAGTGGCAAAGGTTCAAAGATGCAGGGGGACAAAGTTATAAATTTGTAAAGTG